>JAIKXO010000306.1 GCA_024684065.1 Lachnospiraceae bacterium | reverse complement strand
GCCTCTACCTGATATGATTCAGGCTACATATATGCATTTAACATCAAACAAGGCTTTTGTTTAGTTTCAGCCTTTACCTTTAAGATTTTACGCTATTCAAGGATGTTTAGACAGCAACCCTATATCTTTTCAAAGTTCGATGCATATAATTATTTCGAACAAATGTTCTTTTGTCAACCATGAATGCGAAAATAGCCACTCATTATTATAATATCCGAAAACAGATATTTAGCTCAAAATCAGATAATATTAAACTCATAGTTCAGGGGTGCTGCCTTAAAGGAATTCCTAAGGCGGCTGAGATCATACCCTTAACCTGATCCGGGTAATGCCGGCGTAGGAAGTCTTGAATTTAATTTAAAGCATTGCTTACGCCGTTTGTATGCAATGCTTTTTTGATTTCCTGCGGGCAGATAACTAAAAAGCGCGCAGGGATCCGGCTATGTGTTTCCGAAAATCTTGCGTATGAAGGAATATTTAAAGAAAATCTCGCCGATACTGGTCATTCTGGGACTGCTGCTCATCTGGGAGCTTGCGGTCTTTGCTGCCGACATTCCGGCCTATATCCTGCCGGCGCCGACTGAGATCTTATCAACTCTCGCAGAGGATATTGACGACCTTGTCAGGCATTCGTTAGTCACTGTTTCCGAGGCACTTTCGGGAATGGCGATATCCGTTGTGTCAGGGGTAATATTTTCGCTTATTATGGATCTGTTTCCGGGATTTAAGCGCTGTATATATCCTATACTTGTCGTGACACAGACCGTTCCGGTCATCGTGCTTGCCCCGATACTGGTCATATACATGGGATTTGGCTGGGGACCGAAGATACTGACGGTTGTGCTGATGTGCTTTTTCCCGATCGTTGTCAGTTTTTCAGACGGACTTGGGGGGATGGATGAAGGCTTCAGTAACCTGATCCGTACTTATGGGGGATCCGTGTCACAGGTCTACAGATTTGTAAAGATACCTTCCGCCTTTGTTTCACTCCTGTCGGGGTTAAAGGTCGCGGCGACCTATTCCATATCAGGCGCCGTGGTCGGAGAGTGGATCGCGTCAAGTTCGGGGCTCGGTTATTATCTGATCCGGGCAAAGAACGGATATGAGATGGAAAAGGTTTTTGCAAGCGTTCTGGTGATCATCATACTCAGTCTCATGATGAACGGTCTTGTGAAGCTGTTTTCTTATTTTGCCGTACCGGGCAGCAGAAGGCACAGAAGAAAAAACTCCTTTAACAAAGGATAAATAATAAAGAAAGGATCTTAAGATCATGAAAAAAACAACTGTCTGTTTATTATCGTGTTTTATGGCGCTTTTCCTGACAGCCTGTGCTGTACCCACGGACCCTGCCGGGGCGGCGAAGGCCACAGGAAATCCCACAGATTCCGGGGAAGCGGAGTCAGAAGATAAGGAAGGCGGATCGCTTCCCGAATATACCGTGATACTTGACTATATACCCAATACCAACCATACGGGTATGTACGTAGCCGCCGACAAGGGTTATTATGAGGAGGAGGGTTTTAAGGTTTCATTCATTGAACCGACCGACCTCGATTCCAATACGGTGGTTGCAACAGGCGGCGCAACCTTCGGTGTTACATATCAGGAGGACCTTACCCTGGCACGCGCAGCCTCGGATCCTCTTCCCGTGAAGGCCATAGCGGCTTTGATACAGCATAATACATCGGGCTTTGTATCGCTTAAGGGCAGCGGATATACGGATCCCGAGAACTGGGAAGGCCTGACCTATGCCGGTTGGGGCGGTGCAGGGGAAGAAGCTGTTCTAAATGCGGTTATGATCGGGAAGGGAAAGGATCCGGAAAAATTAAACCGGATAATCGCGGACGGCCTCGGATACGAAACTCTGGGAAAGGCCTGTGACCTGATGTGGTTTTTCGAGGCCTGGGACTGTATTCAGGCTGAGATGGGAGGCGTGGAACTTGACTATGTTCCGTGCAGAGAGCTTGATGAGCGCCTGGATTATTATACACCGATCCTGGCCGCCTCAGAGGATACGATGGAAAATGACCCTGAGCTTATCAGGGCTTTCTTAAGGGCTACCGAAAAGGGCTATGAATTTGCGATCGAAAACCCGGATGAAGCGGCGGAGATCCTTCATAAATATGTTCCGGATTATGATCCGTCACTGCTTAAGAGATCCCAGGAATATCTTGCGGACAAATTTACCGAAGATTCAAAACGCTGGGGAGAGATGAAGGATGAAACCTGGAGGAACTATACCGATTTCCTTCTTGAGTATGGCGTACTTGAAGCGGACGTGGATCCGGCAGACTGCTTTACGAACGAGTTCCTGCCGTAGATGATCATAGTTTCTCCCAAACACATTATATGATATCAGGGGAAAAAGCCTGAACCCACGACAAGCTTGCCTGCCAGCGGGTGAAAGGCTTTATGCCCCATTTGATATCACTTTCAGACTTCACATCATCATTATATGCTTCGCAGATCGGTGCAGTATTGATGAAAGTATTGATGAAGTGATGAAGGTATGTAAAAAGGCATGTGTTTTGTAAACACAGATAACAGATAACAGGGGTACAGATTATTTTTCGCGGTATAAGCGGCATTAAGCGGCATTTGTACAATGAAACTTGAGGTAAAACATTTAAAATTCGGATACTTAAAAGACTCCGGCCCCATCTTTAAGGACTTCAGTATTTCGGTGAGGGAGGGGGAGTTTGTAAGCATCATTGGCCCCTCGGGATGCGGCAAGTCTACCTTTTTAAATCTGCTTGCCGGTATCCTTACCGGCTATGAAGGGGATATATATATTGACGGAGAACGCGTAAGCGGCATTTCGGAGCACTTTGCCTACATGCCCCAGAATGACCTGCTCCTTCCCTGGAGGACGGTTCTCGATAATGTCTGCCTTTACAGTGAGATCCATCATAACAAAAAAGCCGTTGTCAGGCAGGCTCTTGACCGCATGGCACAGTTCGGCCTTAAGGGTTACGAGGACAGTTATCCGGATGAGCTCTCCGGAGGCATGCGCCAGAGGGCGGCATTTCTCCGGACAGTTCTCTGCGAAGCGGATATCCTGCTTTTGGACGAGCCTTTCGGGGCGCTCGATGTCATTACCAGGGCAGGGCTTCAGGACTGGCTTTATAAATTATGTAAGGAGCTGCGCAAAACCGTGCTTCTGGTCACCCATGACACTGATGAAGCCATATATCTGTCTGACCGGATACTGGTGCTCGGCCATGCCGGAGAAGGTATCCGGGATGAGCTCAGGATCACCGAGACCGAAAGAACACGTGAATGGCTCTATGCGAACGGAGACCTTCGAACCGAAATATATGGCCTGATCAGCTCAGATCAGGATGCCCGGCAGGATTAAGGGCTGTATTTTGTTAATATCGATCATTTCAGGAAATATTGCTTCACAACCCGGTGTGGTGCAGGTATGGATAATTCTTTTATAAAGAAGATAGACACTCAGAATATCCGGCTTTTGGATATGCATACTCATCTTTTTGATATGAGGAGCGAAAGCGCGGCTCTCTCGGAAATTGAATACAGAAGGAAAGCGGGTATTTTTTCCGTTTACTGCGCGAAGAATCCTGTTGAATGGGATTTTTTTGAAAAGCTTGGCCTTAAAAGCATTTCCGGCATGGCCATGCTTTCTTTTGGCATCCATCCCTGGGAGAGCGCCCGTTATGATCCCGCGGATTATGAGAACATCTATAAGCATGTCAGCGTGATCGGGGAGATCGGTCTTGATAATGTATGGACAGATGTGCCTTTTGAAACCCAGCGGAGGGTTTTTGAAAAACAGCTTGAAATTGCTTCTTTCCTGAAAAAGCCCGCCATCCTCCACACAAAGGGCTGTGAAGATGAGATAGCGGGGATGCTTCGGGGCTTCGACCAGCCTGTGCTTATCCACTGGTATTCCGGCGGGATCGATGCGCTTCGTGCTTTAGCTGACCTGGGGTGTTATTTTACGCTCGGGCCAAATGCCTGCTGCCCCGGAACAGAAAGCGGACTTATTAACGAAATGCTTAGCCTTATTCCCAGGGAACGACTGCTTACGGAGACAGACGGTCTGGAGAGCATTTTCTGGGAAAGAGAGAATAACCGGGATTTTAAGCTCGCCATGCCGGATGAAACCTTTGCCGCTAATGGCCGGGAAAGCACGGAAAATGAGCTTTTTTCCCTGATATTTGATTCTCTCTTTACGACGGCGAAGCGGATCGCGGATCATGACTCGGTTGATATCAGAAGCACTGTCGCGCAGAGCATATCCGCGTTTTTAGAGTTTGTGGGAGTTGGTGTTAATAATGAAAACAGGTGCCTGATAATTGCGGGAGGTGAGGAAGGACCGATCCCTCTTTCCGAAGATTTTCCTTTTATCATCGCTGTTGATAAGGGGATGGAGTACGCGAAAAAAACAGGTATTGTACCGGATATCCTTATAGGGGATCTTGATTCCCTTGATCCCCGGATCCTTGTCAAAGCTCAGAAGGAGCTTTCCGGTAATATCATTAGCCTGCCGGAGCATAAAAATGACAGTGATCTCCAGAGTGGTGTAAAATACGCCCTTGAGCGGGGGTACGGGGATCTTGTGATATGCTGTGCCATGGGCGGGAGATTTGATCATATGCTCGCAAATCTTCAGGTCTGCGCCTATGCCGCCTTAAGGGGAGCTGTCTGCTCCATGATAAGCGCAGACAACGAAGTATATGTCTTTTCCGAAAGAACCATGGTGTTTCCGAGGAAGGAAGAATATTCCTTTTCCGTATTCGCGCTTTCCGAAAGATGCGTGGGTGTGGATATCTCGGGGGCTGTTTATAGTGTAAGCGCCTTTACGCTTTCAAACAACCTGTCAAGGGGCTTAAGTAACGGCTGGGCTTCAGACCGGATCAGCGTAAGCGTAAAGAAAGGCGTGCTGGCCGTTATTATGTCAAAACTCTGACCATAACAGTAAAGCAGGTATAAACCATGATAAGAATCGACGACTATCCAACTCATGAACTAAACGGGATAAAGTACCGTCACGGCCGCGTGCAGCCTTTCGGCGCCACCGTAGTCGGCAATTCGGGTGTCAATTTCTCCGTCTTTTCAAATGACGCGAAAAGCTGTGAGCTTCTGTTGTTCCATCACGGGATGAAGGAGCCTTTCGTTAGGATCCCTTTCCCTGAAGAATTCAGGATCGGCCACGTTTTTTCGATGATAGTCTACGGACTGGATATCGAGGAGGCAGAGTACGGGTACTGTATGGACGGTCCCTATGATCCTGAGCACGGTTACAGATTTAACCGTGAAAAGATCCTTCTGGATCCTTATGCCAGGCTTGTAAGCGGCCGGAATGTCTGGGGAAGGGAGCCTGACCTCTCTGATCCTTTCCAGCATCGCGGCTGTGTCATCCTGGAAGACTACGACTGGGAAGGCGATAAGCCCCTTGAGATCCCCATGAAGGACCTTGTGATCTATGAGGCTCATGTCCGGGGCTTTACAAAGGATGAATCAAACGGTGTTAAGTACAGGGGCACTTTTGCGGGGATTTTGGATAAGATACCTTATCTTAAAGACCTTGGTGTCAACTGTATCGAACTGCTGCCCATATTCGAGTTTGACGAGTTTGAGAACAGCAGAGTGGTTGACGGAGTAAGGCTCTATAACTACTGGGGTTATTCCACGGTCTGTTTTTACGCGCCGAAAGCGGGTTATGCCGCTTCGGCTCCGCTCGGGCTCGCGGCTGATGAACTTAAGAATCTTATAAAACATCTGCACAAAGCCGGTATTGAAGTGATACTTGATGTGGTGTTCAACCACACCGCGGAAGGAAATGAGCAGGGACCGTATATCTCTTACAGGGGTATCGACAATAAGACCTATTACCTGCTCACGCCGGACGGATATTATTATAATTTCGGCGGATGCGGCAACACGATGAACTGTAACAATTCCATTGTAAGAAATTTCATCCTGGATGCCTTAAGGTACTGGGTGTCGGATTATCACATAGACGGATTCCGCTTCGATCTTGCTTCCATTTTATCAAGAGATGAAAACGGCGCTCCCATGACAAGCCCCCCGCTTCTTGAGACGTTAGCCCATGACGCGGTTCTTGGAAAAACCAAGCTTATCGCCGAAGCCTGGGACGCGGGCGGCCTGTATCAGGTCGGAAGCTTCCCGGCATGGGGCAGGTGGGCCGAATGGAACGGTATGTACAGGGACTGTTTGAGAAAGTTTATAAAGAGCGGCGCGGAAAGCGGTCCCGAGCTTATCCGGAGGCTTAAGGGATCCCCCGATCTTTACGGCAACAGAAGCGCCGAAGCTTCCATAAATTTTATTACGTGCCATGACGGATTCACCCTGTATGACATGGTGTCCTACAATGAGAAGCATAACCTGGCTAACGGCGAGAACAATAACGACGGGAGCAACGATAACAACAGCTGGAACTGCGGAGCCGAGGGAGAGACTGAGGACCGGGAGATCTTAAGCCTAAGACGCAGACAGATCAAAAATGCGGCGGGGCTGTTACTATTAAGCCGAGGGATCCCCATGATCCTGTCCGGCGATGAATTTGCCAATACGCAGTACGGCAATAACAACGCATACTGTCAGGATAACAGGATATCGTGGCTTGACTGGAACAGACTCAGTGAGAACAGGGATATATTTGATTTCTTCAGGACCATGATAGCCTTTCGTATGGAGCATCCGGTTTTAAGACGCAGTGATTTTTACAGTGGAACGAGCTCTTTGGGATATCCCGAGCTGTCCTTCCACGGAACAAAGCCCTGGGAATTCGACGAAAATTCACCGTTTCTGTCATTCGGCATCATGTACGCGGAGGCGAAAGAGGATTACGGTACCGAAGAAGACTCTTTCATCTATTGCGCCGTAAATGCTTATTGGGAGAACGCGACCTTTGAACTCCCCGTTATTCCCGACGGCCTGCAGTGGGAAACTGTCGTTTATTCAGGGGACGATAAGACAAAGTACGATAAAGACGCCGGAAATTTTGTGACATTGATGCCCAGAAGCCTCATGCTTTTACTGGGGCATGCAAGGTGAAACCTTGAGAAGACCCGTTACTGCCGCAGTCATCAGGCGTGACAGTAATGAAACATTTTCAAAGCTTTAAATTCCTGTTGACAAGGAGAGGTGCTTTACCGTATAATCTTCAAGTGCTGACTTTGGATGGAGATTACAGGGTAACTGAAGTTTATGCCAAAGCACACGGTCTGCTTCGCAGATCGGTGCAGTATAGTAGTCTGTATGATATATATATATTTAGTATAAGGGAGGTGGCGAGATGTCTATATGTCCTAAAAATAAATCCTCAAAGGGCAGGAGAGATAAGAGAAGGGCTAACTGGAAGATGACTGCTCCGGCATTGGTGAAATGCAGCAAGTGCGGAGAGCTTATGGTTCCCCACAGAGTATGCAAGGCCTGCGGATCTTACAACAAAAAAGAGATCATACCTCAGGAATAGGGTTTATTTTGCTGGTATGCGGCTGCCGTTTTACGGCAGCTTTTTTGTTTTTTGCGGGAAAGAAGAAATGATTCCCGCAAATCGGCGCGGACACGCAGTATTTCCGAGTTTGGTTCTGAATAGTTGCTTTTTGCCCAAATGTCTAGTATAGTATAAATTGATTTTTGAAAACAGGATGGGAATTGCAGGAAGGACAGACTGATGATCAGGGTTTTGGTGGATGCCATGGGAGGTGATTACGCTCCCAGGGTTCCTGTGAGGGCGGCCGTAAAAGCCGTTAGCGAGGATAAGGAGATCAGGGTTACTTTAATCGGCGATCAGGACCTGATAGAAAAAGAACTGGTGCTTGTTGAGCATGACAGCTCCCGTATAGATATAGTAGATGCCAAAGAGGTGATAGATCCGGGGGAGCCTCCGGTGATGGCCATAAGGAAAAAGAAGGATTCTTCCATAGTAAAAGGCCTCTATATGGTAAAGAACAAGGAAGCCGATGCCTTTATCTCGTCAGGAAGCTCCGGAGCCATCCTTGTGGGGGGACAGGTTATAGTCGGAAGGTTAAAGGGCGTGGAGCGCCCGCCGCTTGCACCGCTCATTCCCACGGAAACGGGAGTCGCCTGCCTTATAGACTGCGGGGCGAATGTTGATGCGAGGGCATCGCATCTGGTACAGTTTGCGAAGATGGGCTCTATCTACATGGAACATGTGATCGGGATACCTTCTCCGAGGGTCGCCATAGTAAACATAGGCGCTGAGGAGGAAAAGGGGAATATGCTGGTCAAGGAAGCCTTTCCCATGTTAAAGAACTGCCCTGACATTAATTTTACGGGAAATATCGAGGCGAGAGACATTCCGTACGGCAAGGCCGATGTCATAGTCTGTGACGCGTTTGTCGGAAATGTGATACTGAAATTATACGAAGGTGTGGGCACGGTGATGCTCTCCGCGGTGAAGAAGGGACTTATGTCCAGCCTGATCTCAAAGCTTGGCGCGGTTATGATAAAGCCCGCGTTAAAGAAGACCATGAAGAAGTTTGACGCTTCGGAATACGGTGGCGCGCCTCTTTTAGGACTTAACGGGCTTGTGGTGAAGGCTCACGGAAGCGCGAAGGAGAAGGAGATCTCCATCGCGATCAGGCAGTGTGCCATATTCAACAAACAGAACATCAACGGGAAGATTGATGAGCAGATAAACGGCTACGGCTCGATCGAGCTTTAGCCCGAATAATATTTTTGCCGGAGGTATTGTTATGGAATTTGAAAAGATTCAGAAGATCATATCGGAGGTGCTCAACGTAGACCCCGAGGAAGTTATGGCGGATACCAAATTCGTGGATGATCTGGGGGCGGATTCTCTGGATATTTTTCAGATCATCATGGGGATCGAGGAAGAATTTGATATTGAGATCTCTACCGATGATGCAGAGAAGATCGTCACGGTTGGCGATGCCGTAGAGCAGATAAAGAACGCTATTAGCTGAAGGTAGAAAATGAATCTTTATGATGCCGAAAAGGAGCTTAACGAGAGGCTGGGTTTCGTCTTTAACGACCTGAGCCTTCTCAAACGGGCGCTGACGCACAGTTCCTATGCGAATGAACATGGGCGGGGAAAAGGAGAGGAATCGTCCTGTGACGACTATGAACGCCTTGAATTTCTGGGGGATGCGGTCTTAGAGCTTTCGGTAAGCGATCATCTTTACAGGACCATGCCTGAAAGCAGGGAAGGGGATATGACGAAATTAAGGGCTTCTCTGGTTTGTGAGCCCACTCTTTCTTACTGCGCAAAGGCTTTCGAGCTTGATAAATATATCCTGCTCGGAAAGGGTGAGGAGCAGACCGGGGGAAGAAGCAGGGATTCCATCATTTCCGATGTTTTCGAGGCGGTGGTAGGGGCACTGTATCTGGACGGCGGCCTTGATAAGGCGAAGGAGTTTATAGGGGAATATGTCCTTAAGGACATGTATAATAAGATCGAATTCGTTGATTCGAAGACCATTCTCCAGGAATATGTCCAGGAAAGAGGGCTGGAGCTGTCATATGAGCTGATCTCGGAGAGCGGTCCCGCGCACGACAGAGAGTACCTTGCGGCGGCACTTATAGACGGTAAGGAAGCTTCGAGGGGCAGCGGAAGGTCGAAAAAGAGCGCGGAACAGGCTGCCGCTTATGAGGCGCTGAAGGCGTTTAAGCGCGGCTTGAAAGAATAGGACTTAATGTATTTAAAGAGCATAGAGGTATACGGCTTCAAGTCGTTTGCCAACAAGATAAGGTTCGAATTTCATAACGGAATAACAGGAATTGTAGGCCCTAACGGTTCGGGAAAGAGCAATGTCGCCGATGCGGTAAGATGGGTTCTTGGAGAGCAGAGCGCCAAGCAGTTAAGAGGCGCGAGCATGCAGGATGTCATCTTTTCGGGAACGGAGCTCAGGAAACCGATGGGGTCTGCTTATGTTGCGATAACACTCGATAACTCGGATCACAAGCTTCCTGTTGAATACGAAGAGGTCACCGTTCAGAGGAGGGTTTACCGCTCGGGGGAGAGTGAGTACCTTATAAACGGGGTCACCTGCAGGCTGAAGGATGTATATGAAATGTTCTATGATACCGGGATCGGCAAGGAAGGTTATTCCATCATAGGGCAGGGGCAGATAGACAAGATCTTAAGCGGAAAGCCTGAGGAAAGAAGAGAGCTTTTCGACGAAGCGGCGGGCGTGGTAAAGTTCAAGAGGAGAAAAGCCGCAGCAATAAAGAAGCTTGAGTCGGAAAAGCTCAACCTTGAAAAGGTTTCCATTACCTTATCGGAGCTTGAACGGCAGGTAGGTCCGCTTAAGGAACAGTCAGATGTCGCAAGGGAGTATCTGGATAAAAAGGAGAAGCTTAAAAATCTTGATATAAATCTTTTCCTTCTGGATTCGGAACGCTATTCAGAACAGTCCAAAGCCAACACCGAAAAGCTTTCAGTCGCAAACAGCGAGCTTGACGAAGCAAAGGGGAGCTTTGAAAGCAATAAGGGCGAGTACGGAGCCTTAAGCGAGGCGATAAGGGAGCTTGACGAGGAGATTCAGAAAAAGCAGAAAGCACTTTCAGAGAGCGGGCTCCTTAAGGAAAAGCTTGAGGGCGAGATCAAGCTGTCAAGGGAGAGGATAAATTCCGCAAGGCATAACATCGAGATGCTTTCGGAACAGAGGCAGTCAGCCCTTGACAAGAGCGCGCTTCAGGAAAGGGAAAGGGAGAGGCTTACCGTAAAGCTCTCAGAGCTTGAGGAGGAATTTTCCGTTATGGAGAGCGAAAGCAAAGCTAAGAAGGAAGTCCTCTCTGAAGTTCAGAACAGCATCAAAGAGTTTTCGGATAATGTGACGAGGGACAATGAGGAGGTAGTCAGGATAGTAAGGGAGCGGGCTTCCGTAAAGGAGGAGATAGGCCGCTATGATACCATGCTTGAACAGGCAAAGCTTCGCAGGGCGGATATCCAGTCCCAGCTCATAAAAGCAAAAACCGAAGAGGCGGAGCATGAAAAGACGATGAAGGAGCTCTATACGGAGCTCAATGACATAAGCGCGCAGATACTTAAAACGGATACGGAGATCAGTGAAAGGGAGGACGGCCTTAAATCCTTTAAGCAGCGTCTTGAAGAGCAGGATAACGAGAGGCAGGAGGCCTATGTTGAATATAACCGCAGAAAATCAAGGCTCGATGCCGTAAAAAATATTGCGGAGCGCTATGAAGGTTACGGAAACAGCATCCGGCGCGTTATGGAAAAGAAGGATAAGGGAAACGGCAGGGTCATCGGAGTTGTCGCTGATATCCTTAATGTTGAAAAAAAATACGAAACGGCCATAGAGACTGCACTGGGAGGAAATATCCAGAATATTATCACCGAGGATGACGCTACGGCCAAACAGATGATACAGTTCTTAAAGGACAATAAATACGGCAGGGCCACTTTCATGCCTCTTACGAGCGTAAGGGGAAGAGGGGAATACAAGAGGCCCGAGGTGAGGGATGAAAAAGGCTTCCTCGGTATCGCCTCCGAGCTTGTGGCTGCTGACAGGAAATATGATGAGGTGGTCAGCCAGCTTCTCGGAGAGATCGTAATAATCGATAAATATGACAATGCGAGAAATATAGCGCGCAAATATGAACAGAAACTCAGGCTTGTCACTCTTGAGGGCGAATACTTTACCCCGGGCGGTTCCGTATCCGGCGGCGCCTTCCAGAATTCGTCGAATCTTTTAGGGCGTAAGAGGGAGATAGACAAGCTGACTGAAGACATAGAAGCAGCAAGGAAACGGATCGATGCCGCTGAAAAGGCGCTTGAAGACATCAAGGCGGAAAGGACTAAGGAAAGGGGAGTGATCGAGCAGCTCAGGGAAAAGCTCCAGGAGCTTTCCATTAAGCAGAACACGGCCCAGGTAAACGTCGATGCCGCAAATGAACGCAAGGCTTCCTTTTCAGAGGACTTTGACAGACTGAACAGCTTAAGCGAGGATCTTGAGAAACAGCTTCTGGAAATATCCGGAAATAAGGAGAGCATATACTCAAGGGTTGCAGATTCCGAGAAGAGAGAGAAGGAACTTAACGAAGAGATAGCAGAGCTCGGTAAGAAGATCTACGACTTAAGGGAGAAGGAAAACGCCCATGTGCTTGGCAATGCGGAGCTTGACAGAAAGCTTTCAAGGCTTGCCGGCGATAAGGAATATACCAGGAAGGATATTGAAAGGGCTGATCAGTCGATCGAAGCGTTTGTTACGGAGGTCAAAGATCTTTCCGAGAGGATAGAGAACGAAAATAAGGAGATATTGATCAAAGAGGAAGATATCAAAAAGATAGAGGAGACCATCAAAGCATCCGGGGAAAAGAAGGATGACAGCGAGGAAGAGATAGAAGCCCTTAAGAATAAGAAGGGCGAGCTTACGAAGAAACAGGAGGATTCCTTTAAGCAAAACGGTGAGCTCCAAAGCCGGATATCCGCGCTTGAAAAAGAGGTATACAGGCTCACTACAGCCTGCGAGCGGATCGAGGAGGAGCAGGAAAAGCAGATCAACTTTATGTGGGATGAGTACAAGATGACCCTTTCAAGCGCGAAGGAACTGAGGGACGAGACCCTGAACAATCCTTCGGTGATCAAAAGGGAGATCTATTCCGCGAGGGAATCCATAAAAGCCCTGGGAGAGGTAAATGTCAATGCGATCGAGCAGTATAAGGAGGTAATGGAGCGCTATACCTTCTTAAAGAAGCAGCATGACGACCTCATAGAGGCAGAGAAGACCCTTCAGGGCATCATAGAGGATCTGGACACTGCGATGAGGAGCCAGTTCTCAGAGAAATTCAATGAGATAGCGGCTGAATTTGACAGTGTGTTCAAGGAAATGTTCGGCGGCGGAAAGGGTACGCTCGAGCTTGCCGAGGGCGAGGATATTTTAGAGGCAGGCATAAAGGTCATCGCCCAGCCTCCGGGGAAGAAGCTCCAGAACATGATGCAGCTGTCGGGAGGAGAAAAGGCGCTTACCGCCATAGCCCTGCTGTTTGCGATACAGAACCTGAAGCCGTCACCGTTCTGCCTGCTTGACGAGATAGAGGCCGCGCTTGACGAATCCAATGTCGGAAGGTTTGCCGGATACCTTAACAAGCTGACCGAGCATACACAGTTTATCGTCATAACGCACAGAAGAGGCACCATGGAAAAGGCTGACAGGCTTTACGGCATAACGATGCAGGAGAAGGGCGTTTCCGCCCTTGTCTCGGTATCGCTGATAGATAAGGAATTAGAGGATTAGGCGGAAATGATCAGACCTTCAGGTCGGATCGGCACGAACTGAAGTTCGAGCCTAAGCACACGATTTGCTTTGCAAATCGGTGCAATAAGACACAGAGGAGCAGAGATGGCTTTTTTTCAAAGACTGTTCAACGGACTTTCAAAGACAAGGGAATCTATTGCCGAGGGGTTAAATTCACTGTTTTCGGCATCAAAGATAGATGAGGATTTCTATGATGAGATGGAGGAGATCTTAATAACCGGCGATCTGGGATATAACACCACCGAAGAGATCATAGAGTCTTTAAAGGAGCAGGTCAGGGAGAAGCGGATAAAGGAGCCGGAGGAGTGCAGGGAGCTTCTTATTGATATTATCACTGAGATGCTTATGAAGACACCACCGGACTATGACTATGAGGATGATCATTCCGTAGTGCTCGTGGTCGGTGTTAACGGGGTCGGAAAAACGACCACGATAGGAAAGCTTGCCGCAGCCATGAAGAGTAAGGGCAAAAAGGTCATTGTAGCAGCGGCTGATACCTTCCGCGCAGCTGCCGGAGAGCAGCTTGAGGTATGGGTGGAAAGGGCCGGAGCGGATTTTATCAGATGTACGGAAGGCCAGGATCCTGCTTCCGTGGTATTTGACGCCATGCAGGCCGCAAAGGCCAGGAATGCGGATATAGTGTTCTGCGATACGGCAGGCCGCCTCCATAATAAAAAGAATCTGATGCAGGAGCTTGAAAAGATCCGGAGAGTGATCTCAAGGGAAAATCCCGAAGCCCATGTCGAAACCCTGATCGTCCTCGACGGGACAACCGGACAGAATGCCATGAGCCAGGCTAAGGAATTTATGAATGCCGTACAGGTTACCGGAGCGGTCATAACGAAGCTTGACGGGACAGCCAGGGGGGGGATCGCCATAGCGATCCAGAATGAGCTTTCTATCCCGGTAAAATATATCGGGGTGGGCGAAGCAATAGAAGATCTTCAGAGGTTTGATGCGAGATCTTTTGCGAAAGCACTGCTTGCAAGGCCTGACGAGCCGCTTTTGGAAGATGATGAGGAACCGGCATAAACCGGAATTTACGCCAAAGCACACGATTTGCTTCGCAAATCGGTGCAGAGAGGAGTGGATATATGAGTAATCTGAGCAACATGTTAAGCAAACAGGAAAATGGCAGACAGCAAAACGGCAGACAGAACGGCGGGAGGCAGAACGGCGGGAGGCCCCAAAAGGAGGCTCCGGCAAATAAGCCGCAGGTGAAACAGGAAACCGGGCCTCTGCCCGTAATGGAGAGTTCACCCGGTATGCTTACCCTTGACAGCTTCGAGGAGGCAAGCGAGATAGTAAGGAGCGTGACTTCCGAGACCAAGCTTATCTACAGCGCTTTTCTCACGAATCAGACCGGCAACAAGGTCTACCTTAAGCCCGAGAATATGCAGATGACCGGAGCCTATAAGGTAAGGGGCGCCTTTTATAAGGTAAGCACCCTGAGTGAAGAAGAGAAGGATGCCGGAATAATAACCGCTTCGGCCGGAAATCATGCGCAGGGAGTCGCATATGCAGCCGCAGTCTACGGGATAAAAGCAGTTATAGTGATGCCTACAACGACTCCTCTCATAAAGGTCAACAGGACGAAGGAATACGGAGCGGAGGTGATCCTTTTCGGAGACGTTTATGATGACGCGGAAGCAAAGGCTTTTGAGCTTGCAAAGGAGAACGGATATACCTTCATCCATCCTTTTGATGACCTGGCTGTAGCCACGGGACAGGGTACGATCGCGATGGAGATATTCAAGGAGCTTCCGCTGGTTGACATAATATTGGTTCCCATCGGAGGAGGCGGACTGGCAGCAGGTGTTTCCACCCTCGCAAAGCTCTTAAATCCCAAGATAAGGATAATCGGCGTGGAGCCCCAGGGAGCCGCCTGCATGAGCGAATCCTTAAAGGCCGGCAAGGTGGTGACCCTTAAGAATATGAGCACCATAGCGGACGGGACGGCTGTCAGGACACCGGGCGCAAAGATCTTCCCCTATGTACAGAAGAACCTGGATGCGGTGATCACGGTTCCGGATGAGGAGCTTGTGGTGTCCTTCCTCGACATGGTTGAAAACCATAAGATGGTTGTTGAGAATTCGGGGCTGCTCACTGTCGCCGCATTAAAGCAGCTTGATGAAACCAATAAGAAGGTTGTGGCGATCTTAAGCGGCGGGAATATGGATGTAATAACCATGTCATCTGTGGTACAGCAGGGTCTTATCATGCGCGACCGGATATTTACCGTTTCGGTGCTTCTTCCGGATAAGCCGGGAGAGCTTTCAAGGGTTGCCGATGTGATAGCAAGGCATAACGGCAATGTCATAAAGCTTGAGCATAACCAGTTCGTATCAACTAACAGGAGCGCGGCGGTGGAACTGAGGATCACGCTGGAGGCCTTTGGAACGGATCATAAGAATGAGATCTTTGAAGCCCTTGAAAAGGGCAAATACCGTCCGAAGATCGTAAGGACATCGATATGATGGGGCCGGAAAAGATAGTAAAACAGAACATCCTGTATGATTTTTACGGCGAGCTCTTAACCGAACATCAGAGGCAGATATATGAGGATGCGATCTTCAATGACCTTTCCCTCTCCGAGATCTCCGAACAGTACGGGATCACCAGGCAGGGAGCCCACGATATCATAAAAAGGTGCGACAGGGCTCTGGAGGGTTATGAGGAAAAGCTCCATCTGGCTGAGAAATTTGAGACCGTAAAGAACTGTGCCCTGGAACTTAAGCTTCTGATCTCGGAACAGGGAGGGAATAAAAGCCTTACGGAGTTAAACAGCAGGACCGATCCGGGGCTTAACAGGGCTCTGGAACTGACGGATGCAATAATCAATACGATCTGAGTATTATACTGTAAAGAAAAAATACTTGACAGCACAGATGATATTTTGTATAGTATCATTTGTGCTGTTTTTTGAGCAGATTATCAGGATCGGAATTATTCTGTTATGGCATTTGAGAGTTTGACGGATAAACTGCAGAATGTTTTTAAGAAGCTTCGGAGCAAGGGAAGGCTTACGGAAGAAGACGTTAAGACTGCCCTTAAGGAGGTAAAGCTTGCCCTGCTCGAGGCTGACGTCAACTTTAAGGTCGTAAAGCAGTTTGTCAATTCAGTACAGGAGAGAGCCGTAGGGCAGGATGTCATGAACGGTCTGAATCCCGGACAGATGGTGATAAAGATCGTCAATGAGGAGATGACCTCTTTAATGGGGTCTGAGACTACGGAGATAAAGCTTGAGCCCGGAAAGGCAAGGACGGTTATCATGATGTGCGGCCTTCAGGGCGCCGGCAAGACAACGACGGCGGCAAAGATAGCGGGCAAGCTTAAACAGAAGGGCAAGAAATGCCTGCTTGTCGCAGGTGATGTGTACAGGCCTGCGGCTATAGAGCAGCTTCGGATAAATGCCAAAAAGCAGGAAGTGGATTTCTTCTCTGTCGAGGGCTCTGAGGACGTAGCGGGGATAGCACAAGAGGCTGTCGCCTATTCCGAAAAGAACGGACATAATATCGTTATCATTGATACCGCGGGCCGTCTGCAGATCGACGAGGAGATGATGGAGGAGCTTTCCGCGATCAAGGAAAGGGTTACCGTACATCAGACGCTTTTAGTCGTCGATGCCATGACCGGTCAGGAGGCTGTCAATGTTTCGAAGACCTTCGATGAAAAGATAGGGGTAGACGGGATCATCCTGTCCAAGATGGACGGTGATGCGCGCGGCGGCGCGGCGCTTTCCATAAAGGCGGTCACGGGCAAGCCGATCATCTACGTCGGTATGGGCGAGAAGCTTTCGGATCTTGAGCAGTTCTATCCCGACAGAATGGCGAACAGAATCCTCGGTATGGGCGATGTGCTCACGCTTATCGAAAAGGCCCAGGAAAACCTTGACATCGACGAGGAAAAAGGAAGGGAAACCTATAACAAGCTGAAGAAGGGCCGCTTTGATTTCGAGGATTATCTTGAAAGCATGGCGCAGATGAAGAAGATGGGCGGCCTTGCGAGTATCCTCGGGATGATGCCGGGACTCGGTCTTTCAGGGCTTAAGAACAGCGACCTTGAATCTGCCGTCGATGATTCAAAACTCGCAAGGATGGAGGCTATCGTGCTTTCGATGACTCCGCAGGAAAGACGGGATCCCGATCTGTTAAACCCTTCCCGGAAATACAGGATCGCAAAGGGCGCAGGGGTTGATATCTCGGAGGTCAACCGTTTCATCAAGCAGTTCGAGCAGTCGAGGAAGATGGTAAAGCAGCTCCCCGGGATGCTCGGAGGCAAGCGGTCGAAGTTCAGGCTTCCGTTTTAAAGAGCGTATTTCAATATGATGATACAGGCGTCAAAAGACTGTTAGGACACCGGGCAATGCTGTTTAAGCCAGTGCAGCAGAACGTCCGGCTTTAAGACACAGGCCCCGGTCCTTAACATATATTAAACTGATATTATTCAATGGAGGAAAAAACAATGGCAGTTAAGATCAGGCTTAGAAGAATGGGAAAGAAGAAAGCTCCTTTTTACAGGGTTATCGTAGCGGATGCGCGCGCACCCCGTGACGGAAGATTCATAGAGGAAATAGGAACCTACGATCCCCTTACCGATCCCAGCACCATAAAGATCAATGAAGAGCTTGCGAAGAAGTGGCTCAATAACGGTGCCCAGCCTACCGAGACCGTGGCAAAACTTTTAAAGATTGCAGGAATTGAAAAATAAACTGCAACGGAGGTAATAAGGATGAAGGAATTAGTAGAAATAATCGCAAAATCCCTTGTCGTACATCCTGAACAGGTTGTGGTCACACAGAGGGAGGATGAGAGAGCAATCATCATCGAATTACGCGTTGCACAATCTGATATGGGTAAGGTCATAGGAAAACAGGGAAGGATCGCAAAGGCGATACGTTCCGTCGTAAAGGCCGCATCCTCAAAGGAAACCAAGAAGGTCCTGGTAGATATTGTTCAGGAAGGGGAATAAAAATTTTTTAACAGGCAAATATTTTTTTAACAGGCAAATATTTTTTTAACAGGTAAAAAAAATTTTTGTATGGAAGATATTTTGAAGGTGGGAATCATCACCTCGACCCACGGTGTAAAGGGTGAGGTGAAGGTCTTCCCGACGACTGACGATGTAAAAAGATTTAAAGGTCTTAAGCAGGTCCTTTTGGAGAACGGCAGTGAGCATGTCCCCTTAAAGATCGAGAATGTCAAATTCTTTAAACAGTTTGCGATACTTAAGTTTGAAGGGCTCGATGATATGAGCGCTTCGGAGCGCCTCAGGGGAAAGAGCCTTTATGTTTCAAGGGAGGATGCTGTAAGCCTTGAGGAGGATGAATACTACATTGCCGATCTTTTAGGCATGAGAGTAATCGACGAGGAAGGAAAGGAGCTCGGAAGCATAAAGGACGTATATGACGGCAGGGGCGCCAATGATGTTTACATTGTTGAGACGGCCGCAAAAAAAGAGATACTGATACCTGCTATTAAGGACTGCATACTTTCGGTAGATGTCAAAAGCATGGTCATGAAGGTGCATCTTTTGGAGGGGCTTGTGTGATCAATTTCCATATTATGACACTTTTCCCTGAAATGGTGCTTGGCGGGCTTGGAACAAGCATAATCGGAAGAGGTATCGACAGGGGATTTATCGGGCTTTCGGCCGTAAATATCAGGGATTATGCTTTTAACAAACACGGAAAGGTCGATGATTATATCTATGGCGGCGGTGCGGGGATGCTCATGCAGGCGGAACCGGTCTATCAATGCTATAAGGCCATAATTTCAGAGATAAGGGAAAGAGGCAATAACGATCCGGTAAGGTGTATATATATGACACCCCAGGGGCAGGTATTTAACCAGGCCATGGCGAAGGAACTCTCAAGGGAGGAGGACGTGATACTCCTGTGCGGCCATTACGAGGGCATAGACGAGAGGGTTCTTGAGGAGATAGTCACGGACAATATCTCCATAGGGGATTATGTGGTGACAGGCGGGGAACTGCCGGCCATGGTGGTTGTGGATGCAGTCTCGAGGCTGGTTCCGGGAGTCCTTAACAATGAGGCTTCAAGCGGAACGGAGAGCTTCGAGGAGGGGCTTTTGGAATATCCCCAGTATTCAAGGCCGGAGATCTGGCATGATAAGAGGGTTCCTGAGGTCCTGCTTTCGGGACATCATGAAAACGTGGAAAAATGGAGGAGGGAGCAGGCGATCCTCCGGACGAGGGAGAGAAGGCCGGATCTGCTTACTGCACCGATTTGCGTAGCAAATCGTGTGCTTAGGCATAAACTTTAGTTTATGCCGAACCAATTCGATATTTGCTTAGGCAAATATCGAATAAGCCCGGGCTGCTACGCAGACCGGATCATTACCTTGATCCTGACGAAATCCCATTATTTTCTTGATTTTCATTTTTGTGCATGTTAGAATACAATTTGTTGCTGATCGGGCAAAAGATCTTAAAACAATCACGTTAAAGAGACGGTCCGCTGGTATGGAAATAACTTCCTGTATTATGAACGTCCGAAATTATAAAGGAGGTCACTATGAGCGACATTATCAGAGAAATCGAGCTTGAACAGGTAAAGGAGAATCCCCCGAAGTTCAACGTTGGGGATACTGTAAGGGTTCACGCAAAGATCAGAGAGGGTGCGAGAGAGAGGATACAGATCTTCGAGGGCATCGTACTTAAGAGACAGGGCGGAGGAAACAGAGAAACCTTTACCGTCAGAAAAAATTCAAACGGAGTAGGCGTCGAAAAGACATGGCCGTTACATTCTCCCTCGGTAGAAAAGGTCGAGGTCGTGAGAGAAGGTAAGGTAAGAAGAGCGAAGCTGTTCTACTTAAGAGGCCGTGTAGGTAAGAGAGCTAAGGTCAAGGAAAAGATTAGATAAAGAAAATGATTTTTGCAGCGCGGTTTCCAAAAGAGGCCGTGCTGTTTTAATATCGGAGGGCAGGTTTAAGCTTTTTGCGGAGGAAGTTATGGAAACACTTAACGAGGTAAGAAAGAAGATAGACTCAATAGACAGGGAGATGCTTAAGCTTTTTGAAGAGAGGATGAGCTGTTCGAAAGCGATAGCCGAACATAAAAAAGATAAAGGACTCCCGGTGAAGGATCCGGAACGGGAGAAAGAACTGATCCGCAGAAACAGAGAATTTGTCCAGAATAAGGAGATAGAAGGATATTACGTTGATTTTATCACTGATATCTTAGATCTGTCCTGCGAATATCAGAGCAGTCTCATAGACGGGATCAGGATAGCATACAGCGGCGTTAAGGGCGCTTTCAGCTATATAGCCGCAAAAAAGCTTTTTCCGGAGGGAGAGCTCATGGCTTTTTCCGATTTCGGCGGGGCATACAGGGCCGTGGAAAGAGGCGAAGCGGATGTGGCGGTGCTTCCCATTGAAAACAGCTTTGCCGGCGATGTGGGAACGGTCATGGACCTGGCTTTTTCCGGAAGCCTTTATATCAACCGGGTCACAGGGGTCGATATCGTACAGAATCTTTTAGCCGTAAAGGGGGCTTCCCTTGATACGATCAGGACGGTTGTAAGTCATCCCCAGGCTCTGGAGCAGTGCGGAGAATACATAGCCGATCACGGCTTTGAAACACTGACCTATTCAAATACTGCAGTTGCGGCGGAATATGTCAGGGATAAAGGAGATAAGACCGTGGCAGCCATAGCTTCCGCTGAGACTGCGGAGCTTTATGGCCTTACGCTTTTAGAGCAGGGGATCAATACAAGCAACAACAATACCACAAGATTTGCCGTTTTTTCAAGGTCCCAAAATGAGTCCGTAACGACAGGCAGGCATGACAACGAGCGTTTCATTCTTGTATTTACGGTACAGAACAAGGCAGGGGCATTGGCGCAGACCTTGAATATCATAGGAGCGCACGGTTATAATATGGTATGCTTAAGGAGCAGGCCGATGAAGGATCTGATATGGACATATTATTTCTTCGTGGAGGCCGAGGGAAACATCAATTCACAGAACGGAAAGGATATGCTTAAGGAGCTTTCCGTTATATGCGCAAAGCTTAAGTTAGTCGGGGCGTATATGGATGACTGAGGCAATGATTTGATCTAAAGATCGAGCTTATTCGATATTTGCTAAAGCAAATATCGAATTTGATCGGCATAAACTAAAGTTTATGCCTGAGCACACGATTTGCTTCGCAGATCGGTGCAGTAAGGAGTAACGGCATGAAGCTGTATGTTATAAACGGCCCGAACCTTAATATGTTAGGAATAAGGGAGCCTGAGATCTACGGAAAAAAGAATTACAAAGACCTTACGGAGATGATCGGGCGGTATGCCGAAGAAAGGGGCATAGAGGCGGTCTGCTTCCAGTCCAACCATGAGGGTGACCTTATAGACAAGATACATGAGGCATATTTCGAAGGGGCTTTGGGGATTGTCATAAATCCCGGAGGCTATACACATACGAGCATAGCCCTAATGGATGCGGTTAAAAGCGTGAAAATCCCGACCGTTGAGGTGCATATATCCGATCTTTCAAACAGGGAGGAGTTCAGGCAGGTAAGCTATATAAGGAAGGCCTGTGTGGGATCCGTAATAGGGGAAGGCTTTGACGGCTACCTCAGGGCGATCGATATGATCATGGGGTATAAAGATGATAGCAAGGATTGAGCCGGGAAGGCTTTGCGGAAGCGTTATGGCGCCTCCTTCAAAAAGCTATGCGCAGAGGCTTTTGATCGGTGCTGCACTGTCCGGGGGAAAGAGCGTTATAAGCGGAATTTCGGAGAGTGAGGATATGGGCGCCGCCCTTGACTGTATAAAATCGCTGGGGGCAGAGGCTTTCAGGGAAGGCGGAAGTGTCGTGATAACGGGGAGGAAGGCCCCGGATCCCGGGCCGGTGCAGGATGTTTTGCCTGAAGGCGGCGCTGTTGCACGTCCGGGCGGACCTGAAAGCGTATCCGATAACTATGTTATCTTTCCCTGCCGGGAAAGCGGAAACACTCTCCGTTTCTTCATCCCGATCTCACTGTGTTTTTTTGATAAAGTATGCTTTACGGGAAGCGGGAGACTGATGGAGAGGGGGATCTCCGTCTATGAAGAGCTTTTTGCTTCAAGGGGTATAGCCGTTAAAAGAGGGAAGGGGCCGGCTTGTGCCGTGGGGGTCTCCTATGAGGGAGACAAGGTTTCCGAGGGAAATGAAGAGGCTGTTTATATCGACGGCAGCCTGACCTGCGGTGAATATGAGCTCAGAGGAGACATAAGCAGCCAGTTTGTCACGGGGCTTCTGTTCTCGCTTCCTCTGCTTACGGGAGACAGCAGGCTTAAGGTGCTGCCGCCCGTCGAGAGCAGGGCGTATATTGATATCACGATTGATGTCCTCAGGTCATTTGGGATAGAAATAAAAGAGGAAGAGGAAAACTCATTTTATATAAAGGGAGGACAGCGGTATCTTAACAGGGACGCGCAGGTCGAAGGAGACTGGTCAAATGCGGCTTTTCTCTATGCCTTTAATTCGTTGGGACATAAGCTTATGATCGGTGGGCTTAACTCAGGGAGCATACAGGGAGACAGAAGGTGTGTCAAGCTGTTTGAAGAGCTTGACGAAGAGTCTCCGGGTATCGATATTTCGGACTGCCCTGATCTCGGACCCGTGCTCTTTGCAGTCGCCGCGGCGAAAAACGGAGGGTTTTTTACGGGTACAAGAAGGTTAAGACTAAAGGAGAGCGACAGGGTGGCGGCAATGGCGGCGGAGCTTAAGAAATTCGGGGCAGAGACTGAGATCGGGGAAAACTCCGTTACCGTAAAGGGCACTAAGCTTTCAAGACCGAAGCAAATGCTTTACGGCCACAATGACCACAGAATAGTAATGGCACTCTCGGTGCTTCTTACGCTTACCGGTGGAGAGATAGAAGGAGTTCAGGCGGTAAGGAAGACCTGGCCGGACTTCTTTGAAGAGATGGAGAAGCTTTCCATGAAGGTACAGCTCATTAACGAAACGTAAGGCCATTTCGTTAATGAGTATAACTAAGGAGGGACAGTAATGAGATTCGTCAAGGATGAAAAGATTCTGATAGTAGGTCTGGGGCTCATGGGCGGAAGCTATGCCCAGGCGCTTACGGATCTGGGGTTTGAGGTCGGAGCGGTGAGCAGAAGGCAGACGACCATAGACCGCGCTCTTGAAATGGGCATGATAAGCCACGGAAGGACGGATATAGACGGGGATTACATAGGACAGTTCGGTATCATAGTATTTGCGCTTTATCCCCGTATCTTTGTAAAATGGATAGAGGATAACCAGAAGTATATTCAGAAGGGAGCGCTTCTTACGGACGTTACAGGAGTGAAGGGAAGCGTCGTCTACAGGGTTCAGGATATTTTAAGAGAAGATCTTGAGTTTATCGCAGCCCATCCCATGGCGGGAAGGGAAAAAAGCGGCATCGAATATGCGACAAAGGAGATCTTTGCCGGGGCAAATTATATAGTCACTCCGACAGAAAAAAATACCGAAGAGGCCATAAGAAGCTGTAAGGAGCTCGGAAAGCTCTTAGGCTTTAAGAATGTGATGGAGCTAAGCCCCGGGAAGCATGATGAGATGATAGGCTTTCTTTCCCAGCTTACCCACTGCATAGCGGTCTCTCTTATGGTATGCAAGGATTCCGAGCATCTGGTCAGATATACGGGGGATTCCTTCAGGGATCTTACGAGGATAGCCGACATCAATGATGAGATGTGGAGCGAGCTTTTTATGTTGAACAGGGAGGAGCTTCTGTCCCAGATGGATCTTTTTATCGGGCAATTCACACAGCTAAGGGAATACCTGGAAAAAGGCGATACCGAAAAGATGCGCGAGATGATGCGGCTTTCGACGAAGAGACGCAGGCTGTTTAACGAATGAGCAGGGAAAGCACTTTCATCAGTGCCTTCTTATAATAAATCACAGACAGGAGAAAACGATGGCAAACATAGAATACAGGAGAAGGCTTCCGGCGCCCCAGGAAATAAAGGATATGTATCCTCTCCCGGAGGAGCTGGCGGCGAGAAAGCATAAGAACGATGAGGAGATAAGGCAGGTGCTTACGGGAGAAAGCGACAGGCTGATCCTTGTTATAGGCCCTTGTTCCGCGGACAGGGAGGATGCGGTGCTCGATTACATAGTAAGGCTCAGGGGACTTTATGACAAGGTCAGGGATAAGATCCTGATAATCCCGAGGATATATACCAATAAGCCCCGTACTACCGGAGAAGGTTATAAGGGGATGCTTCATCAGCCGGATCCTACCAGCAGTCCGGATATGTTAAGGGGAGTGATCGCGATCAGGAAGATGCATATCAAAGCCATCAGTGAGACAGGCTTTTCCTGCGCCGATGAAATGCTTTATCCCGAGAACCATCATTATCTTGACGATATCCTGTCCTATGTAGCGGTGGGCGCAAGATCCGTTGAGGACCAGCAGCACAGGCTTACAGCCAGCGGGGTTGACATCCCGGTCGGGATGAAGAACCCGACAAGCGGCGATATCCATGTAATGCTCAATGCCATAAATGCCGCACAGCACGGGCATACCTTTGTATACACCGGCTGGGAAGTCCATACGCATGGAAATCCCCTTGCGCACGCGATCTTAAGGGGATCGGTCAATAAGCACGGCCAGTCGATACCAAATTATCATTATGAAGATCTGCGTCTTCTCTGGGAGGCATATTCACAGAGCGGGCTTAAGAATCCCGGTGTAATAGTTGACACCAACCACAGCAATTCCGGGAAGCAGTATCTTGAACAGGAGAGGATAGCAAAGGAGGTGCTCCATTCCACGAGGCATTCCGACGATATATTCAGGCTTGTGAAGGGGCTGATGATAGAGTCTTACCTGGAAGACGGGAACCAGAAGCCGGAGGGCGGCATCTACGGGAAATCGATAACAGATCCCTGCCTCGGATGGGCAAAGACAGAGAAGCTGGTACTTGAGCTTGCGGAGCTGAGGTAGCAGGTCTGAAAGCCGAAGAATTTCAAATCTGATTGGCGGGTCAGATACGAGCCCGGATATATCCGGCCCGTGCCTGGCCACGGAGGACAAAAATGGCATTTTGGTCTAAAAGAAATTCTCCATCTTACGGATCGATCTCCTTTAAGAGAAGGGACAGAAAAAAGCTGAACACGGCCGTCATCTATGAGATCCTGACCTGGGCTGCCGGCTGCATAGCCTCTGTCGTGGTCGGGGCTTTTATCGTATATTTTCTGGGGCTTCGTATTTCGGTCGTGGGAACCTCGATGGAGCCTACCTTAAGGCATAGTGAGCAGGTTCTTCTTGACCGGATCTCCTATCAGTTCACTTCCCCAAAGAGAGGGGATGTCATAGCATTTTATCCTAACGGAAATACAAAGACCCATATCTATATAAAAAGGGTCATCGGGCTTCCGGGTGAGAGGATAAAGATAGCCGATGAGCATGTATATATAAATGACGCGAGATATTTCCTGGATATCTCGGAGTATACGAGGGATGCGGGAATAGCGGAGAATGAGATAGAGCTGGGACTGGACGAATATTTTGTGCTGGGGGATAACCGGCTGAGCTCTGAGGATTCAAGGAGCGCAAATATCGGGAACATAAGGTCTGAAACGATCGAAGGAAAGGTGTGGTTTAAGCTCGGAGCCACAGACAGAAAGATGGGGTTTGTAAAATAATATGAATTACCAATGGTATCCGGGGCATATGACAAAGGCCTTAAGGATGATGCAGGAAAACATAAAGCTCATAGACATAGTGATCGAGCTTTTGGATGCGAGGGCTCCCTTAAGCAGCAGAAACCCCGAGATCGATAATCTGGCTAAGGGGAAGGCCAGGCTTATAGTCTTAAACAAGGCTGATCTGGCGGATGAGAAAGCCACGAAGGCCTTTAAAAAGTATTTTCAGGATATGGGCTATACAACGGCCGCGATGGATTCGAGAAACTCGGGGACGGCCAAGACCTTAAATGAGGCGGTAAGGAAAGCCTGTGCCGCAAAGATAGAACAGAACAGAAAAAAAGGCATAATCAACCGCCCCATGAGGGCGATGGTGACCGGCATACCGAACGTCGGAAAATCCACACTCATAAATACCCTTGCGGGAAAGGCCAGCGCCAGGACAGGAAACAGACCGGGCGTTACAAAGGGAAAACAGTGGATCAGACTGAATGAGCAGATAGAGCTTTTAGATACCCCGGGAGTCTTATGGCCAAAATTTGAAGACCAGAAGATAGGAGAGCGGCTTGCGATCATAGGCACGATCAATGATGATATCCTTGAAAAAAGGGAGCTTGCCGCAGCCCTTACGGATATCTGCCTTAAATACAACAGGGAGGCGATCTCTTTGCGATACGGCCTCTCAGACCTTGATAAATATGATCTCCGGGACTCAGGGAATGCGGATGCGCCATGCCCCGGGAATGCCGATCATACGATAGCCATCTTTGAGATCATAGAGGAAATAGCGAAAAAGCGGGGAGCGCTCTTAAAAGGAGGAGAAGCCGATATTGACAGAGCCTCGGCGCTTATTCTGGACGATTACAGGTCAGGGAGGCTCGGTAAAATCACGCTTGACCGTATAAATGAAAGCTTTGGCGGATCATCGCGTCAGTCAGGCGGATCAGGCCGGAAAAAATAACAGCGGGGTGTACAATGAAGAGAAAGAACAGCAGTCTTAAGTCGGTGGTAAATATTAGTGTCTTTATCCTGATAGTGCTGGTGGCGGCCTACCTTATATTTTACTTTGTCACACAGAGAACAAGGGTGAGGGGCTCTTCCATGGAGACGACGCTTTATGACGGAGACAATATCATGATCGATAAGCTCTCATATCATTTAAGGGACATAAAGAGAAACGAGGTGATCTGCTTTACCGCGCCCAGGGCAAAGGAAACCCTTATTAAAAGGGTTGTGGGTCTTCCGGGAGAATCGGTCAGGATAAGCGGAGGAGCGATCTATATAGACGGGGAGATCATTGAGGACCGCATCGGCGGGATATCCTTTGCGGGACGCGCGGAAAGTGAGATCCTGCTTGGGAGCGATGAGTATTTTGTTCTTGGAGATAACAGGGATGAGAGCATAGATTCGAGATATGAGGAGATAGGGAATGTGAACAGGCGAAATATTATAGGCCGGGCATTCTTCCTGTTCTATCCCTTTGACAGGATGCGGGTCGTAAAATAGGTCTGGGGAAACCGTTGCTTTGGCGCGATAAATAAAAGGTCGGGATATATGGAAAAGAAGATTTCAGAGATCAGGAAGCTATTAAAGGAATGGCCCGATGACAGGCTTTCCGGCTTTATAGAGGAATATGGGAACGACGAAAGAAGCGGTGTAAGGGAGCTCGTAAAGAACGCTGAATCAAGGGCCCTGAAATATGAGGAAGAGCTTTTGCGGACCGAAAGGATGAGTGAATACGAGAAGCAATACAGCTCTTATACATATATCTGCGGTATCGACGAGGTGGGAAGAGGGCCGCTTGCGGGGCCGGTAGTGGCCGGCGCGGTAATCCTTGATCCCGGAAAGAAGATCCTATATCTCAATGACTCAAAAAAGCTGTCCGCTAAAAAAAGGGAAGAGCTTTACGGGATCATAATGGAGGAAGCCCTGGCGGTGGGTCTGGGCTTTGTCGATAACAGTGTTATCGATCAGATCAATATTCTGCAGGCAACTTACAAAGCAATGAGGGAGGCTGTTAAAAATCTCGGGATAAAACCCGATATATTATTAAATGATGCAGTTACCATACCGGAGGTTTCGATAAAGCAGGTACCGATAATAAAAGGTGACGCGAAGAGCATTTCCATAGCCGCGGCGAGCATTGTCGCTAAGGTCACAAGGGACAGGCTCATGGTCGAATACTCAGAGACCTATCCGGAATATAATTTTGCGGGAAATAAGGGATACGGTTCGGACGAGCATATTAAGGCTCTCAGGAAATACGGGCCGTGCCCCCTTCACAGGAAAAGCTTTATCGGAGGGATCATCGGGCAGGTGCCATAATTTTCCCGGTATCTGATATTGCGGGTAACAAATGGATCGCTTTGCGGCCGGAGGGCAGGGATGTCTTTTTTTAATTTTAACGGGATGAATCTCGGAAGCGGTGTATCCGCTTATAATAACATAGCTCAGGCACAATCCTCCAGACAGACACAGCAGGCTTCAGGGCAGGCAGAGGATACGGCCGGTATTAAATCCGGCCAGGTCGTCTCGGGAGAGGTTGTGGAAGTAAACGACGATTCGGTAAAGCTTAAGCTTTCCGGCGATCAGTATATTAGCGCAAAGCTTGACTCCTCCGTAAATGTGGAAGCGGGCAGCAGTATGTCTTTCGAGGTAAAAAGCGACGGTTCCCAGATAGAGCTGAGGCCTTTATATGCGAACCTTGCGGCTTCGCCTGCGGCCGAGGCGGCGCTTTCCCAGGCGGGGCTGCCTGCGACGGGCGCTAATATAAACATGGTAAACACGATGATGGAAGAGGGTATGTCTGTTAACAGGGACGCCTTAAGAGCCATGGCGAGGACCGCGTCCGCCCATCCGACAGCAGATCCTTCCACCATAGTGCAGCTTTCAAAGCTTGAGCTCCCCGTGACGGACGCTAACATTAACCAGCTCGAAAATTATAAGAACTTTGAGCATCAGATCATTAACGACGCGGACAATCTGTCGGGAAAACTTTCAGAACTCCTCGGGGAGATAAGCGGGAACACGGATAGGGCGATCCTTTCCCTTGTAAGCGGAGAGAACAGCGCAGAGATCGGAGAGCTCATATCGGATCTTAAAGTACCGGCAGACGGAGAGGCAGGACAGGTTTCAGAGGCCCTTTCCGCAGCTGCGGACGGCACGTCAAAGACTGTCATTACAGAGGACGTAGGCGGGGAAACGGCTGCAGCTTCAGATAATCTTTCAGCAAAGGGGCAGGAAGGGGTGTCAGAAGCAGGGAGGGCGGTTTCCGATCTTTCCGTGGATATCACAGGGGATCTGAAGCCGTCAGATACAGCGGCGGCAGAAAACATACAGACAGACGCTCAGGGCAGCGTCCGGCCCGAAGCCGCTTTGGAAAAGGTTCCCTCACAGCCTTTTATGGAGGCTGCAAAGGATATTACGGCGGACCTTGAAAAGATGGGGCTTCCTGAGGAGAAAGCCGCAAAGCTTCTTTCCGGGGACAATCAGGGAGACACTGTACAGTTTGTAAGCAGGCTGTATGAGCAGCTAAGCTCCGGTGAGATCAAGTACGATGCCCTTAAGGAAAAGCTTGAGAAGCTGTTTAAGACCGAAGATTTTAAGGACATGGCCAAGGACGGGCTTTTGAAGGGAATGACTTTAAAGCCTTCGGATGTGGCGGATAAGGAAAAGATAGAGGAACTCTACAAAAAGCTTGACGAGCAGTCGGGAAAGGCCATGGAGATCCTTAAGAACGCGGGACTTTCAGAATCGCCGGCGATGCACAGTGCGCAGAACATCAAGGAAAATGTGCATTTCATGAACGATTTAAATGAGATGATGCAGTATGTCCAGCTGCCCCTGAAGATGGCTCAGGAGAAGGCTCACGGGGATCTTTATGTGTATACGAGGAATAAAAAGCAGATAGGTAAGGACGGGCAGGTAAGCGCCCTTCTTCATCTGGATATGGAGACCTTAGGGCCCATGGACGTTTACGTGTCCATGCAGACCAACACGAGCAGGGTAAATACGCATTTTTACCTTCAGGATGACGAGACACTGGACTTTATCATGGCAAATATAGACAGGCTTGATGAGAGGCTTTCCGCAAAGGGCTTTAATATGCACGCGACGGTTACGACGAAGGACATAAAGGAGGATAAGGGGATAGTGGACGCCTTTTTGGACACGGCATCCAAAGAAGGAGCCTCAAATCCCAAGGTTTCCAAATACTCGTTTGATGTCAGAGCTTGATTTTTTGCCGCAGGGAATCTGATTTGACAAAAAACAGAAGGCAAAAAATCAAGCGCCGAACAAACTTTAGTTTGTGAGGCATAAAACCTTTTTGCCGCAGGGAATCTGATTTGACAAAAAAACAGAAGGCAAAAAATCAAGTGCCGGTGGCGTATAATAAAAAGAGGAAGCAAGATTGGCAGACAACCCTAATGAGAGAAAAAAAATAAAGACCGCCGTCGCGATAGAATATGATCCGTTGGATGCGGCTCCCAAGGTCGTTGCCTCGGGGCGGGGGGCCATAGCTGAAAAGATCATAGCAAAGGCGAAGGAAGCCGACGTTGCGGTCCATCAGGACAGCAAGCTTGCCGATACGCTTTCGAAGTTGCAGATAGGGGACTATATCCCGCCGGAGCTTTATGAGGTCGTGGCGGAGATCCTGGTATTTGTCGATGAGATGGAGAGAGCGAAGGGCAAGGCTTCAAAGATAAAGCCCCTTATGCCGGGCTGAGATGAAGGCTTGCTGTCACAGGAATATGCGCAGGCTATGTTAAGCGGTGCCCAGGCGCAAGTGCTTATGCCCATTTGGTCGTTAAAACAGACCGAATCATTTCTGCACGAGCTTTTAGTTGACTCATTTAGCAAAACCCCGATTTGCAGTCAGGTACTACTCGAACAGACACCTGGCAGGACGCCTGCAAGTGTACTTGCAGGAGCACAACCTAAACGTATAGATTTTGGTTTATATAACAGAAACACTTTTGAAAAAGGGATAAATATAATATATTAAACGATTATACAGGTCTTTATCGGATGAATAAACGTAAGGTCGGAGCTCAGTATGAGGAGCTTGCGGCGGATTTTCTCATAAAAAAAGGCATAAAGGTGCTTGAGAGGAATTTCAGGTGCAGGGGCGGGGAGATAGATCTTATCGGAAAGGATGGCAGGACGATCGTCTTTTTCGAGGTAAAATACAGGAAGAATAAGGATGCGGGATATCCGATAGAGGCGGTAGACCATAAAAAACAGGCCACCATCAGCAGGGTAGCGGATTATTACAGGCTGACACACGGGCTTTCGGAAGCCGGAGCCTTCAGATTTGATGTAATAGGGATCCTCGGGGAGGATATAACCTGGTACAGAAATGCATTCGAATATGTAAGGTATTACAGATAAAGACCGTATCTGCAGCATAAACACGTTATACGGTATAAAATATATATATTGAAATGATCCGGCAAAAAACAGACCGGAGCGGTAAAAAAACTCATCATTTGCGGGCTTACCTGCAGGCATTGCCGGTAATGATGAGTTTTTTATGCGTAAAACGTACAGGGCCGTCCGAAGCGTTATATTAAAAAAAAGCATTTGATTTATATACGATTCTATTTTATTATAGCTGTGTATACATAAGAATTCTTTATATATATAAGGTAAGGAACTTTAAATAAGTTCTTAGTGTTTATGAGGAGAATCAGCAATAATGGCAGGACTTAAAGAAAGACTTTCGGGACTTAAAGAAGAAGATATTATGACAGGCGTGCCCACCCGTCACGCGGGCTATGCGAAGGTACGCAAATACGCCGATAAGAATCCTGACACTCAATGCGCTTTCATGATAATTGACGGAGATAATTTCAAGAAGATCAATGACAGCTATGGGCATAAAATCGGCGATGATGTTATCATACGGACGGCACAGGTGCTTAAGGAAAACTTTTCCGACAAAGGGATAATCTTCAGGTTCGGGGGCGATGAGTTTGTGGTTTTCTATACCAATACGGACATAAACGAGATAAGCACAAAGCTCAGGATGCTTATGACCAGAGGGGATATTCTGTCTGTTGATAACGGGACGGAAAAGATATGCTTTACTTTTTCGGTAGGGATAGCCATGTACCCACAGTGCGGAAGGGATGCCAATGAGCTTACGAAAATGGCGGATGATGCGCTTTATAAGGCAAAGTACGAGGGCAGGAACTGCTTCAGGTTCAATACAGATGACATGACCCCCGCACACCGTGATCAGTTCATGTTCGATATAGAGGAGTTTTCTAAGGGCATGCCCGGAGGCTTCTTCGTATACAGGGCAGATGAGGATGAGGAGCTTTTGTATGCCAGCGAATCAATGGCAAGGCTTTTTAACTGTGACTCAATAAGCGATTTCAGGAATTATGTCGGCAATTCCTTTAAAGGGATAGTGCTCCCCGATGATTACAAAAGCATTACCGAAATCATAAATAAACAGCAGTTTGAGCTTGCGCAGAATGTGGACAAGATCGATTATGTAAGATACAGGATAAAGTGCAAGGACGGTACGATAAAGGAGGTGGACGACTACGGACACCTTGTGAATGACAAAAACTTCGGCCTTGTATACTATGTATTCCTGGTTGATATCCATTACCTGAATACCATCGACATCAAGAGATAGGAAAAGGGATATCATAAATGGCGTCAGCGGGATTCTTAAGAAAAGAAAGAAAAGAACCGGGGTTTAAGATCCGTGAGAATTATAAAGGGGATGTCTGTTATCTGACATTCCCTGTTTTTGATGCTCTTAAAGGCTTTACACACGGATTTTCGACAAGGCTCGGCGGGGTCAGCGAGGGCATGTTTGCAAGCATGAATCTTACCTCTTCCAGAGGAGATGACAGGGAAAAGGTGCTTGAAAACTACAGAAGGCTTTCAGAGGCCGGGGGATTTCTGCTTGATTCGGTAGTAACCTCCGACCAGACCCACACCACCAATGTAAGGATCGTCACTGAAAAGGACAGGGGCAGCGGTGTGACAAAAAAGAGGGATTTTCACGATACGGATGGAATGATAACGAACGTGCCGGATGTTACCCTGATGATTTATTTTGCGGACTGTGTACCGTTGCTTTTCATCGACCCCGTAAAAAGGGCGATAGGACTGTCGCATTCGGGCTGGAAGGGAACTGTCGGCAAAATGGGTTTACAGACTGTGCGGCTCATGGAAAAGACCTACGGCTGTGATCCCGGAGATATATATGCGGCTATTGGGCCGAGCATCTGCAGGGATTGCTATGAGGTGTCCGAGGATGTGGCTGAAAGGTTCAGGGAGGCTTTTTCGGAAGAGATAACGGAAAAGATCCTCTTTAAAAAAGAAGATGCACAAGGCAAATATCTGCTTGATCTCTGGGAGGCTAACAGGCAGATCATGCTCGAGGCGGGGATAAATCCTGACCGTATTGAGGTCACGGACATCTGCACCTGCTGTAATCCGAACCTGTTATTCTCCCACAGGGCCAGTAATGGGAAGCGGGGGAATATGGGAGCTTTTCTCAAAATAGATCTTCCCGCCGGTACATGATGATCGTATGATACGTATGTTAAAATATAAACGGCTTATCAGACTTTCCCGATAAGCCGTTTTACTTTACCGAAATTTTAGGAAAGCACCTACACCACCGTCTCCTCGCGGTTGTTATATTTCATGAGTATCTGCTGGATCTTGTTCGTAGGAGTATGGACGCTCGAAAGCGCGGTATCGTGGTTTAGGAAATCTATGATCGAGGCTAAGAACTTGCTCATATCCGCTTCGATGTAGTAAGGCTTTTCCATGAGCCCGGGAGGATGGTAAACCAGGTTTGTGGTGATTATCTTGTCGAAATAACACTTTTCGTATGCCTTGTCAAAGATCTCGAGCCCCTCGGTAAAAAGCCCGAAGGTACAGCAGATAAACACTCTCTTTGCATTCATTTCCTTAAGCTGGCGGGACGTATCGATCATGCTCCCGCCCGAGGAGATCATGTCGTCTATTACTATGACATCCTTGCCGTCTATATTATCTCCGAGAAATTCGTGGGCGACTATAGGGTTCTTTCCATTAACGACCCTTGAGTAATCCCTCCTTTTGTAAAACATTCCGGCATCTAACCCCAAAACCCCCGCGAAATAGACCGCCCTGTCAAGTGCGCCCTCGTCGGGTGAAATGACCACCAGATGCTCCTTGTCGATTATCAGATCCTTTTCATAGTGGATGAGGGATTTGATAAACTGGTAGGGAGGGAGGAAATTATCGAATCCGTTTAAAGGAGTCGAATTCTGAACCCTTGGATCATGGGCGTCAAAGGTCACGATATTGTTCACTCCCATTTTCTGCAGCTCGTCAAGAGCCAGGGCGCAGTCAAGGGATTCCCTGTTATGCCTTTTGTGCTGGCGGCTTTCGTACAAAAACGGCATGACAAGCGTTAACCTGTGCGCCTTTCCGTTTACCGCCGCGATTATACGCTTGGTTTCCTGATAGATGTCATCCGGCGACATATGGTTCTCATAGCCGTGAAGCCTGTAGGTGAGGCTGTGGTTTGTGACATCGGTCATTATGAAGAGATCCTTGCCCCGGATGGTTTCATTAAGTATCGCCTTGCCCTCGCCGGTACTGAAGCGCATGCAGCTGTAATCAACGAGAAAGGTCTCGGGCTCGTACTCCTGAAAAGCCAGGGAATCGCGGTGCGTGGTGTTGGTGACTTTCCGGAAATCCTTAAGGTGCTTGTTTACAAGCGCGCCAAGCTCCCTGCAGCTTTCATGGCAGATTATCTTAAGAGGCGCTACGGGCATCACCCCGTCAAGCAGTTCCGTACTGTTAACATCGTTAATAAGATTCTTTTCCATCAAAATCTCCTGTATTTATTAAAGGACAGCATGATCCGTTATCTTTCGGGAAGCCCGGTTTACGGGTGCATCGGATCCTGCCCCTGTTTTCGAGTAAGAGGGGTTTTGTGTTTTTATTTTATATCAAAGAGGGGTTTTTGGTCAATAAGGAGCTCGTGGATGAACCTGGATTCCTTTTTACCGAAGCTGTCCTTTTTCCTCGCGCAGATATACAGCCTTTCACGTGCTCTTGTCATTGCCACGTAGAAAAGCCTCCGTTCTTCTTCGATATCCGCTTTGGTTTTTGCTTTTTTGTGGGGAAAGATACCCTCCTGCATTCCGATGATAAAGACAGCGTCATATTCAAGTCCCTTGGAGGCATGAACAGTCTGGAGAATGATCTGCCCTCGGGGATCGATCCTAGCGCTTCTGTTCTTTTTCTCATTCTCAGGGAATGTTTCATTTACTCTGTCTGCATGGCTTAAGAATTCTTCTGTATAGACATGCCCTTCCATATTGTCATAGAGTTCGGAAACAAGCCCGGAAACTGAAGCTTCCTGCCCGCCGGATCTTTTCAGAAGTTCTTTTTCGTATCCGATGCCCCTGAGAATGAAATTAACCGCGCCCTTAAGGGGAAGATCCTTAAGAAACCGTATCTCTGTCTTCAGCCTTTTTATGACCGTAAGTTTTTCCGCGTCATCCTCATAATACCAAAGAAGGGCGGTTATGCAGTCTTCGAAACTTAAGCCGCCTGAAGTTCCGTACGCCGGTTCAGTAATTCCTTTGCCAAAATCAGGGTCTGTGCCGTTTTCCTGCCCGGTCCGCAAGAGAAATGCTTCCCTGCTTAAGCCCCGGTCCGGCTTATTTAATATCGAAAGCAGATCCTTTTTACCGCCTCTTCCACATCCGAGCCTAAGGTATGAAAGAATGTCCTTTACCCATTCGTTATCATAGAAGTTCCCGCTTTTTTCCGATCGATAGTAAGGCGTGCGCTGCTTCTTAAATTCGTTTTCAAGTATCTGCACGGCGTTTCCGGTCCTGTAGAGAATGCCTGTGCTGATATCCGGAGCATTGCGCTTAAGCTCCCGTATCTTATCGATAACATAGGAAGCTTCCTCAAAGGGCGTCTTAAAGACAGAAAGCTCTACGAAGCCTGCCTCGCTGCTTATGGGCATCTGGGTTTTTAAAAGCCTGTCGGTGTTATGCCTGATCACGGCTGTAGCGTTCTCGATTATATCCCTTTTGCTGCGGTAATTGGTAATAAGATTTACAGTCTTTATATTCGGATGGTCGTCCTTAAACCTCTTCATTATCCCCGGGCAGGCGCCTCTGAAGCCGTAGATCGACTGGTCGTCGTCCCCGACCGCAAAAATATTGGCCCTGTCCCCGGCGAGGAGCTTTAAGACCTCGTACTGCTTAAGATCGATATCCTGAAATTCGTCTACAAGTATATGATCATACTTATCCTGCCATTTGGAGAGTACCTTGGGGATCTCTTTCAGAAGCTTTATGCATTCGGTGATCATATCGTCAAAATCAAGCTTTCTTTCCCGCCTGCATTTTTCGGAATACGCGTTGAAGATCCCTTCGAAGATTTCCGCTTCGCGATCGTCTGATGCTTCGGGTTCCCTTCCGCTTTTCTTAGCGGAAATTCTTGCAAGCATAAGCTCCTGCCAGGCGCTTTCATGGCATTCGGCAATGTTGAGCCTCTTTCCGGCCTGTCTTACGTATTCACGTTTTGTCTTTGTGTCTAATATGCTGTTTTCGTTATATAATCCCTGTTTCTTTAAGATGTGATAGAAAACAGCGTGAAATGTCCCGAAACGGACGGGATGATCAATATCACCGATCCGGCTTGAGAAGCGCTCCTGCATTTCGTTTGCCGCTTCCTTTGAGAAGGTCAGCACCAGGATCCTTTCCGGAGCTATGCCATGGACATTGATAAGGTTAATGATCCTTGCAGTCAATACGGCGGTCTTCCCGGAGCCCGGGCCTGCGAGCACGAGCATCGGGCCGTCTAAGTGTTCTGCGGCCTGCAGCTGTTCTTTATTGAGTCTGTTCAATGATATGCCTTTCCAAGCTGCACCGGTTGGCGCAGCAAATCACGTGCCCGGACATAAACGTCGGTTTATGCGGGTGAGATCTGTTTTACAGACCGAATCATTTCTTTTGTGATGTTTCCTGATCTGAAATATTCGGAGTAAAGTAAAAACTGAAATGTTAATGTGTGTCAGTATAAGATGTGAACACCGATAAAGCCGCTTTTACAGACGGCTTTACCGCTGCAGATGATTGTCGTGTTACTAAAGAGAGGAGGTTACTCAGTATCGTCATCCTCAAAAAGTTCGTCGTATTGCTCGCTGTCTAAAAGCTCGTCGAAGACGTCGACCGCGGCGTCATACTCCTCGTCATCATCGATGTATTCAAGCTCCGGCTCCTCGTTGGGATCGTCGGGATTCTCGTAATAGCGGTAGATCCAGACCTCACCGCTTGCGTCCCCGCCCTTTTCCGTCAGCGGAAGAAGAGCGATGTAATCCTGCTCATCCATTTCAAATATCGTTATCACCGCGCAGTCAACGCTTGTACCGTCATCAAGATCGAGCGTGACGGTCATTTCCTCTTCCGGTTCATTTTTCTTATTTTCGGCCATTTCCTTCTCCTTATAAAAACCTTTGGTTTCCAAAACCAGGTACAACTGAACAGTAACCTGTGCCTTTCTTTAAATGTATCACACTTTCTTGAAAAAAGGAATATATATGGTTATAATATATGCAAGGGTAGTTTGCTTTGTAACGGATAAGCGCCTGTCGGCTACATGGCTGCACCCGCGCGTTTATCAGCTTTATGAAAAAGACCGGTTTTGCGAAATACTTCTTTTGAATATAAGGTATTTGACCATGGGGATTGTTCCGTCAGAGGAAGAAAAATTAGAAAATCTGAGGGCTCTTATCAGAGACAACGATAATATCGTAGCCATGCTCGGAACGGGCATGGAGATCGAATGCGGCTTAAAGAACCTCTGGAGCAGCGAGGAATGCTACCGCATCGAGGATGAGTACGGCCTTTCCCCGGAAGAGCTGTTTTCCGCAGCCTTTTATACCACAAAGAAGCAGAAGTTCTATAAGTTCTACAGAAGAGAGATACTGGACAGCGAAGCACATCCGGGTCCCGGGTACTATGCAGTGAAGAAGCTTGAGGATATGGGAAAGCTTTCTGCATGTATCGTGCATGATATAAGCGGACTCGCCGAGGAGGCGGGGATAAAAAACATTATAAATATCCGTGGAAGCATAAGGACGAACGAATGCCCGAAGTGCTACAAAAAATATTCGCTGAATTACATGAAACGTTCAAAGGGTATCCCTCTTTGTGAAAAATGCCAGGTGCCGATAAGACCGAGAGTCCTTTTAAGGGGCGAAATGATGCGGAATGATGTCATGACAAAAGCGGCCGATGCGGTAAGGGACGCCTCCCTGGTGCTTATTCTGGGCACTAATATGAATCATCCGATAGTGCGGACCTTCCTCCAGTATTACGAGGGAGAACATGTTATTTTGATAACGCTTCATAACCATTTCAGCGACAGTCTTGCTGAAATGTGTATTCATGGAAAGGTAGATGAGATCCTCCCTAAGGCCATCAGATAGGATAAACGGGAATCTCAGAGCGGAAGATGGACTACAGGATACAAAAGGGTGTATCATACGAGTTCGGCGCAGAAGCCGTAAACGGGACGGGCGTTAATTTCTGTTTCGCATCAAGAGGCTTTCGGACGCTTTTTTTATGTATTTACAGCCTTGACGGGACGCTGCTTTCAAGGATCGACATGGCACAGTACCATGCCTTCGGAAATGTATACAGCGTGTATGTTGAGCCGGTCTCATACAGGGAAATATACTATACGGTCGAAAAGGACGGCAAGGTTCTCATAGACCCTTATACGAAGAACGTAAAAAGGGTCCGTAAGTGGGGCGAGATCCGAAGAAACGGGCACTTTGACCCTGCGATGGTCTATGACAGGGATTACGACTGGGAGGGGGACGAGCCGCTAAAGCTTGATTTTAACGAGGTTATTGCTTATGAACTCCATGTGAGGGGGTTTACAAAGCATATTTCATCAAAGGTAGAGCACAGGGGGACTTATCTCGGCCTTACCGAGAAGCTAGATTACCTTAAAGACCTGGGGATCACGCAGTTAGTGCTCCTGCCCGCGTATTCCTTCTATGAATATGATGATGAAAAGAGCACCTCATATTCTGATGTGATACATAATTCCACGGCAGACGGCAGGTCAACGGAGAGGCTTAACTACTGGGGCTTCAAGGACGCGTATTTCCTGATCCCCAAGCCTGAATACGCATATTCCGCGGATTTTATCAGAGAATTCAAGGATATGGTAAAGAGCGCGCACAAAGCGGGCATCGAGATCGTGATGCGCTTCTATTTTCCGACTTATGTAAACCGGAATATCATAAAACCGTGTCTTGAGCACTGGGTCAGGGAATACCATATCGACGGTTTTTTCTTAATGGGCGAGGATCTTCCGTTAAAGCTGATCACGACGAATGACGTTCTGTTTGATACCAAGCTTTATTATAACTATTATAACAGGGACGAGCTCTTATCCGGAGGCGTCCCGGTAAACGAAAGTCTTGCGGTATGCAACAGGGATTACATGAACATCGCAAGAAGATATCTGAAGAGCGATGAGGACATGCTCCCCTCCTTTATAAAGGCTCAGGCGGATAATCCCGCGGATATAAGGCGGATAAATTACGTTGCTTCCTATGACGGGCTTGTGCTTAACGACCTGGTTTCTTACGACTATAAGCATAATGAGGAGAACAAAGAGGAAAACAGGGACGGGGAGAATTATAATTACAGCTGGAACTGCGGGGTAGAGGGGCCTTCGAGAAAGAAGAACATAAACGCCTTAAGACTCAGGCAGATAAAGAATATCCTTATCATGCTCATGACCGCCAGAGGGATACCGATGATCTATGCGGGGGATGAATTCTTAAATTCCCAGGGCGGCAATAACAATCCCTACTGTCAGGACAATAAGACCAGCTGGGTCATCTGGAAGGATACTGCTTATTCCACGGAACTGTTAGGCTTTGTAAAGAAGCTTATCGCTTTCAGAAAAAGGCATCCCATTGTCCATATGTGTCATGAGCCCAGGTTCATGGATTCGCTTTCCTGCGGCTTTCCCGACCTTTCCTATCATTCCGAGCAGGCATGGTATCCGAAGCTTTTTAACCATGTAAGGCATATCGGGATGATGTTCTGCGGCCTCTATGCCAAGAGGGATGACGGGACGGATGACGATTTTATCTATATTGCGTACAACATGCACTGGGAGAGCCATGAATTTGCCCTCCCGAAGCTTAAGAAGGGCCTTTGCTGGGAAGCTGCGATATCGAGCGACGATAAGGCGGTAAGCGGATACGGGGATTCCCTTAAGACACAGCAGGACAACATCCTGGTGGAAGCAAGGTCTGTGCTGATACTTAGAAGCGCGGCGGTCTGACCGTTATGTCCTTTGCTCCGGCGGTCCGGATTTAAGGGTCAGAACCCGTTTTAATAAAGGAGCCCTCGACTCTGACGAGGGTATGTCAGATATTTCAGGGGCAAAAACCCCTTTTAATAGAGGAGTGAAAAAATGTTAGGTGATAAGAAGATTTTGTTTTCGGGAATGCAGGCCACGGGCAACCTTACCATTGGAAACTACCTGGGCGCCCTCAAAAACTGGGTCAGCCTTTCAGATGAATATGAATGCTTTTACTGCGTGGTGGACATGCATTCTATAACGGTAAGGCAGGATCCTGCGGAACTCAGAAAAAGGGCGAGGGCTCTTCTTACGCTCTATATCGCCGCGGGGCTAGATCCGCAAAAGAATACGATCTACTATCAGTCCCATGTTTCCGGTCATGCGGAGCTTGCATGGATATTAAACTGCTTCACCTATATGGGGGAGCTTCAGAGAATGACGCAGTTTAAGGATAAGTCCGCTAAGCACGCTGACAATATAAACGCAGGGCTTTTTGATTATCCTGTGCTGATGGCCGCGGATATTCTTTTATATCAGGCCGATGTTGTGCCGGTCGGAATAGACCAGATGCAGCATCTCGAGCTTACCAGGGACATCGCCCAGAGGTTTAACGCGATCTATGGGGATGTGTTCACGGTTCCCGAGGCTTATCTCGGAAAGGTTGGCGCGAAGATAATGAGCCTTCAGGATCCTTCAAAGAAGATGAGCAAATCCGACGAAAATCCGAATGCGAGCATCTACCTTATGGACGACCCGGATACGATAAGAAGGAAATGCAAGAGGGCCGTGACCGACATGGAGGCCTCCGTGCGATACAGGGAGGAGCAGCCAGGAATAAAGAACCTTATAGATATTTACTCTGCCTGCACCGGCAAGGCTCCTTCGGAGGTTGAAAAGGAATTTGACGGACGGGGATACGGAGACTTCAAGGAAGCGGTAGGGGAGGCCGTGGTATCGGTGCTTTCGCCGCTTCAGGAAAGGTTTAGGGAGCTTGAAAAGGATAAGGCTTATATCGATTCCGTAATAAAGAACAATGCCGAAAAGGCAAACGCCGTGTCATTAAAGACCCTGAGAAAGGTCCAGAAGAAGATAGGCTTTCCCGAGAGGCCGAGGTGAGAAGATAATATGAAAAAGAGCAGGAGCAGTAAAAGCTATACGGCATACGTTTCCACATATACAAAGGATTATGACGGTAAAGGGATAAAAATCTTTGACCTTGACATAGACGAGGGCAGGATGACTGAGAGAGGGGAAGTTTCCATTACAAATGCCTCCTACGTGACTATTTCACATGGCGGGAAATTCCTTTATTCCATCACGGACATGGGTGTCGTGTCTTTCGAGATCCTTCCCGACGGCGATCTTAAGGAGCTTAACCGGGCTTCGATAAACGGCATGCGCGGATGCTACCTGTCGACCGATTATAAGGACAGGTTCCTTATTGCCGCAGGCTACCATGACGGGAAGATAACGGTGCTTCATATAAATAAAGACGGATCCATCGGAAAGATCGCGGACGAGGTTTTTCTAAAGGGGCTCGGAAGCATTACGGAGAGAAACTTCAGGCCTCACGTGAGCTGCGTCAAGATGACAAGGGATAACCGTTTCCTCTGCGCGGCAGCTACCGGAAACGACCATGTCATGATCTATTCCTTCAATAACGATACCGGAAAGCTTAAGCTTTCGGATATTGTGAGATCTGAACAGGACAGCGGCCCCAAGTATATCAAGTTCAGAAGAGACGGGAGATTTGCCTATATCATTCACGAGATATCCGATATGATAGACGTCTACAGCTATTCTATCGATGAGGGAGGGAATCCTGTATTCAACAAGATCCAGAAGATATCTACCCTTAATGATTATCATGCCGGCGGTTCGGCCGCCTGCGCAATGGATTTTTCCCCGGATCATAAGTTCCTTTTCTGTTCAAATGCGGGGGATAATTCCGTGGGAGCCTTTTCAATAGACGAAGAAACAGGCATGCTTTCAAAGAAATTCGTACTTCCGATAAGCGGTGATTATCCCAAGGACATATGCTGTTTCCCGGATATGAAGCATATAATGAGCATCAACAACGAGTCCGACTCGATCACTTTTTTCACCCTGGATCTTGAAAAGAACACGATCGTTATGAACGGGCCTCCGCTTAAGGTCTTCAAGGGCAACTGCGTTGTCGTAAAAGAGATCGGCTGAGATATTGTGTCTGGAAGGAACAGGGATATAAATGAATACTGGTTTTAAGATTAAGAAGATTTTATTATTTTCTGCCTTTGCAGGCTTTTTTTTCGCGCTTTTTTCGGCCGGGAGAGTTTATGCGTTCTCTGACAAAGACAGGGTCATGACAATAGAAGACTACCTGATGGATGGGACCGCTGTTTATGACAGGGATCTGAAAGGGCTTTTCGACGTACAGGAGGAAGAAGATACCGAGGAGAGCGATGAAGAGACAGAGGCGGAGAAAAACACCGCGGACAGCGAAAAAACTTCCGAAAAAGGAGCGAAGGGCGCAAAGAAATCTGACTGGAACCTGATCCTTGTCAACAAACAGAAGCCGGTCCCGGACGGTTATGATGCCGAGCTTGCTTCCCTGAATGACAGCATGCAGGTTGATAAGCGGATCACGGGTCCCGTGGCAAGGCTCTTAGGCGCAGCGGCCGAAGACGGTATAGAACTTATGATATGCTCCGCCTACCGGAGCTATGACAGGCAGACCGTTCTTTTCAATAATAAGATGGATAAGCTGATGAAATCCGGGATGAGCTATTTTGATGCTTTTAAAACGGCTTCCTTTTCCGTGACGGTACCGGGGACCAGCGAGCATCAGCTCGGGCTTGCGCTTGACATTATCACCCCGGACTATACGGATCTGGATTCAGGCTTTGCGGATACCGAAGCGGGGAAGTGGTTAAAAAAGAACGCCCCTGATTACGGGTTTATTTTAAGATATCCGAAGGGAAAGGAATACATAACAGGTATTATTTTTGAGCCGTGGCATTTCAGGTACGTCGGAAAGGAAAACGCGAAGTATATCACGGAGCGCGGCCTGGTGCTTGAGGAGTATATAGAGCTGCTTTCGGAGTAAACGTGACAGGGAAGGATGGGGGATTAGTTACCGGATCATCTCCATCACGGCATTATCAGGGAATTCTAAATATGTACAGGATCTTAGCAAAAGACGGCAGAGCCAAGAGGGCGGAGCTTGAAACGAGGCACGGGAAGGTGCAGACCCCGGTTTTCATGAATGTCGGGACTGCGGGAGCGATAAAGGGTGCTGTTTCAAGTGTCGACCTTAAGGAGATAGGCTGTCAGATAGAGCTTTCAAATACATATCATCTTCATGTCAGGCCAGGCGATAAGCTTATAAAGGAGCTTGGTGGTTTACATAATTTCATGTACTGGGACAGACCGATACTGACTGATTCGGGAGGGTTTCAGATCTTTTCCTTAAGCTCCCTTCGAAAGATAAAGGAAGAGGGTGTTTATTTCAATTCACATGTGGACGGAAGAAAGATATTCATGGGACCGGAGGAGAGCATGCAGATACAGTCAAACCTCGGCTCAACCATCGCCATGGCTTTTGATGAATGTCCCCCGGCGTTAGCGGAGAGAAGCTATGTGAAGCCTTCTGTAGAGAGGACCACCAGATGGCTCCTTCGGTGCAGGGATGAAATGAAGCGGCTTAACAGCCTTCCCGATACCATAAACAGGGATCAGCTCCTTTTTGGGATCAACCAGGGGGCTGTCTATGAGGATATAAGGATAGACCATGCAAAGGAGATCTCGGAGCTTGAGCTTGACGGATATGCGATAGGCGGGCTTGCGGTAGGGGAAACACACGAGGAAATGTATCGGATCTTAGACTGCACGGTTCCCCATCTTCCAGTGGACAAGCCCGTATATCTTATGGGTGTCGGAACTCCGGAGAACATCTTAGAGGGAGTTGAGAGAGGAGTTGATTTCTTTGACTGCGTCTACCCTTCAAGGAACGGAAGACATGGCCACGCATATACGGCGCACGGGAAGCTGAATCTTCTGAACGCGCGTTATGAGAAGGATCTAAGGCCCCTGGAGGAGGGTTGTAACTGTCCTGCCTGTCAGCATTATTCAAGAGCCTATATCAGGCACCTGCTGAAGGCTAAGGAAATGCTCGGCATGCGGCTCCTCGTCCTGCATAACCTCTTTTTCTATAATAATATGATGGCAGAGATCAGGACTGCGATCGAGGAAGGACGGTACTCAGCTTATAAGGAGGATAAGCTGTACTCAATGAGAGCGGGAGAATGATCCTTGGGCATTTCCTGTTTGATCGAAAAAGACTTGAACTATACGGATTTATTGTGTATCATAACGAAGAATTCCGTAAATCTGAGTTCTGAAAAATATTTGTCATAAAAGAAAACGGAGGAACACAAATGGGTATTTTATTGGCTGCCGATGCGGCAGGGGGCACAGGATCCAGTATTATTATGCTGGTGGTGTATATAGCTATCTTTGGCGGGATCATGTATTTTATGATCTTCAGGCCTCAGAAAAAGGAACAGAACAGGGTGTCTGCGATGCTGGCGGATCTGGCGGTAGGCGATTCCGTACTTACAACAAGCGGCTTCTACGGGACCGTTATAGATATTCAGGATGATACGGTCATCGTGGAGTTCGGCAGCAATAAAAACTGCAGGATACCCATGCAGAAAAACGCCATCGCTCAGGTCGAGAAGAGCCAGCAGTAAGGCAGGGAGGATCAATGAACGCTAAGATCGGTTTGATCAGAGGGGACGGGATCGGTCCCGAGATCGTTGAAGAAGCAAAAAAGATCCTTGACAGGACCGCTTCCGTATACGGACATGACTTTGAGTATAAGGAGCTTCTTTTGGGCGGAGCTTCCATAGATGCGACGGGGGAGCCGATAACCGAAGAAACGGTGACCGGCGCAAAGTCCTGTGATGCGGTATTAATGGGCTCCATAGGCGGGGACGCAAAAACTTCCCCGTGGTATAAGCTCCCGCCGGAGAAAAGGCCTGAAGCGGGGCTTTTAGGGATCAGGAAGGCCCTCGGCCTTTTTGCGAACTTAAGGCCCGCGGTGCTGTATAAAGAGCTTGCCGGCGCCTGCCCTTTAAAGGAGGAGCTGACAGAGGGCGGCTTCGACATCATGATAATGAGGGAGCTTACGGGCGGCCTGTATTTCGGAGAGAGGCATACCGGGATAGAAAACGGCTTAAGGACTGCGGTGGATACCCTTACCTATAACGAGGAAGAGATAAGAAGGATAGCGATAAAGGCCTTTGAGATAGCTGGGAAGAGGCGAAAGAAGGTTACAAGTGTCGACAAGGCGAATGTTCTTGATTCCTCAAGGCTCTGGAGGGCTGTCGTAGAGGAGGTCGCGAAGGACTATCCCGATATCGGGCTTTCGCATATGCTCGTTGATAACTGCGCGATGCAGCTTGTCAGGGATCCCGGGCAGTTTGACGTCATCCTGACCGAAAATATGTTTGGCGATATCCTTTCGGATGAAGCGAGCATGATCACCGGATCCATCGGGATGCTTGCTTCCGCAAGCCTTAACGACACAAGCTTCGGACTGTATGAGCCTTCCCATGGCTCCGCGCCCGACATAGCGGGACAGGATAAGGCCAATCCCATAGCGACGATCCTTTCCGCGTCCATGATGCTTAAGTTCTCCCTGAACCTGCAGAAGGAATCCGAGGCCATTGACAAAGCGGTGGAGGAGGTCCTGAAGGAAGGCTTCAGGACAGGGGATATCATGTCAGAGGGATGTAAGCCCGTCGGAACAAAGGAGATGGGTGAGCTTATATGCGGACGTATCCGCTGATACCGTGCTGTCGTTTTATGTGGTATAAGACGGATTAAAGATCAAAAGCCTTTTAATATAAGGAGCCCTCGACTCTGACGAGGGTATGTCAGATATTTCAGGGGCAAAAACCCCTTTCAATAGAGGAGAAAAAATGAAAAGCGATGCTGTAAAAAAAGGAGCTGCCCAGGCTCCGCACAGGTCTTTGTTCAATGCGCTGGGCTTTACAAAAGAGGAGATGGAAAGACCCTTAGTCGGGATCGTGAGCTCTTATAACGAGATCGTTCCGGGCCATATGAATATTGACAAGATAGTGGACGCCGTTAAGCAGGGGGTGGCCATGGCGGGAGGCACTCCCGTGGTGTTCCCGGCAATAGCGGTCTGTGACGGTATAGCCATGGGGCATGTAGGGATGAAATATTCCCTTGTTACAAGGGATCTGATAGCCGATTCCACGGAGTGCATGGCTCTTGCCCATCAGTTTGACGCGCTTGTTATGGTGCCGAACTGTGATAAGAACGTGCCCGGGCTTCTGATGGCAGCCGCAAGGGTTAACGTGCCTACGGTGTTTGTTTCGGGAGGCCCCATGCTTGCAGGCCATGTGCACGGCAGAAAGACTTCCCTGTCGAGCATGTTCGAGGCGGTGGGCGCTCATGCGGCGGGAAAGATAGACGATGCGGAGCTTGCCTATTTTGAAGAGCACGCATGCCCGAGCTGCGGATCCTGCTCAGGGATGTATACCGCGAATTCCATGAACTGCCTCACAGAGGCCCTCGGAATGGGGCTCAGGGGCAACGGAACCATACCCGCCGTCTATTCTAACCGCATAAGGCTTGCAAAGGAAGCCGGAATGGCGGTTATGGAGCTTTACAGAAAGAATATAAGGCCGCTCGATATCATGACGAAAGAAGCCTTTATCAACGCGCTTACAGTGGATATGGCTCTCGGATGTTCTACGAACTCCATGCTCCATCTTCCCGCTATAGCCCATGAGGCAGGTTATGACTTCGAGATCGGCATGGCTAACGAGATCAGCGAAAGGACTCCCAACCTTTGCCATCTTGCGCCTGCAGGCCCCACCTATATGGAGGATCTGAACGAGGCGGGAGGCGTCTATGCGGTAATGAAGCAGCTTTCAGAGCTTAATCTTCTGAACCTTGACTGCATGACGGTTACGGGAAAGACAGTAGGCGAGAATATCAAGGACGCGAAAAACCTCGATCCCGAGGTAATAAGGCCTAACGACAATCCTTTCAGTAAGACCGGCGGACTTGCGGTCTTAAAGGGAAACCTTGCGCCGGACGGAGGGGTCGTAAAGCGCTCCGCCGTTGTGGAGGAGATGCTCGTCCATGAAGGCCCGGCAAGGGTGTTTGACTGCGAAGAGGACGCGATAGAAGCGATAAAGGGCGGAAAGATAGTTCCGGGCGATGTAGTGGTTATCCGTTATGAAGGTCCGAAAGGGGGCCCCGGTATGAGGGAGATGCTCAATCCTACCTCCGCCATAGCCGGAATGGGACTCGGAAGCTCGGTGGCGCTTATCACGGACGGACGTTTTTCCGGCGCTTCGAGAGGAGCTTCCATAGGCCATGTCTCACCTGAGGCAGCCGTAGGCGGGCCTATCGCGCTGGTTGAAGAGGGAGACCTGATAAAGATCGATATCCCGAATATGAAGCTTGACTTTGAAGTGTCCGATGAGGAGCTCGAAAAGAGACGGGCCGCATGGAAACCAAGGACACCGAAGGTTACCACGGGATATCTTGCGCGTTATGAAAAACTTGTTACGAGCGGGAACCTGGGAGCGATCCTTAAGGTTCCGGAAAACTGAGGATAAAGACAGAAATACCTTTTTAATATAAGAAGCCCTCGACTCTGACGAGGGTATGTCAGATATTTCAGGGGCAAAACCCCCTTTCAATAGAGGAGAATTGTATGCAGCTTACCGGCGCAAAAATAGTGCTTGAAGTGCTTAAGGAACAGGGCGTTGATACCGTCTTCGGGTATCCGGGCGGGACCATACTGAATATATATGACGCTCTTTATGATTTTGACGGGATAAAGCATTATCTTACCTCCCATGAGCAGGGGGCGGCCCATGCGGCCGACGGATATGCAAGGGCGACGGGAAAGGTCGGCGTATGCTTTGCGACGTCAGGCCCCGGGGCTACGAACCTTGTTACGGGGATCGCCACGGCTTACATGGATTCTGTTCCCATGGTTGCGATCACAGCGAATGTGGCTCTGCCGTCCCTCGGGAAGGATTCCTTCCAGGAGGTTGATATTGCCGGAGTGACAATGCCGATAACCAAGCACGGATATATCGTAAAGGATGTCAATGTCCTTGCTGATACACTGAGGAAAGCCTTCAGGATCGCAAGGAGCGGGCGTCCTGGTCCTGTTTTGGTTGACATAACAAAGGACGTGACGGCAAACAAGGCAGAATTTAAGCCCGAGGATCCCGTGAAGCTAAGGAAAAAGTCCGGGTATACCGAGGAAGAGATCGAAAAGGCATTAAAGCTTATCTCAAAATCCAAAAAGCCTTTTATCTATACCGGAGGAGGGACCGTTATTTCGGGAGCTTCCGCGGAGCTTTCGGAGTTTGCCCATAAGCTTTCGGCTCCTGTCTGCGATACCCTTATGGGAAAGGGCGGGTTTGACAATAACGATCCGCTTTACACGGGTATGATCGGCATGCATGGCACCAAGGCCTCAAACTTCGGGGTGAGCAGGTGTGATCTTCTGATCGCGATCGGGGCGAGGTTTTCAGACAGGGTTGTCGGGAATGCGAAGAAATTTGCGCCCCAGGCCAAGGTGATCCATATAGATATCGATCCTGCGGAGATCAATAAGAATATTAAATGCGACATCAGTATTATCGGGGATGTTAAGGAGATTCTTACAAAGCTCAATGAGAAGATGGAGAGCTTAAGCCATCCTGAATGGCTTGAAAGCATTGAAGAGCTTAAGGCCGCATATCCGCTTTCATATGAAGGAAAAGGACTTACGTGTCCCTATGTCATAGAAGAGCTTTACAGGCAGACCGAAGGAAACGCCATAATAACCACCGATGTGGGACAGCATCAGATGTGGGCTGCCCAGTTCTATAAATACAGGGAGCCGCGGACCTTTATCTCATCGGGGGGTTTAGGCACCATGGGATACGGTCTCGGAGCGGCCATAGGCGCCAAGGTCGGAAGGCCTGACAAGACCGTCATAAACATCGGAGGCGACGGCTGTTTCAGGATGAACATGAACGAGCTAGCTACGGCGAGCAGGTATAATATCCCGATAATCCAGGTCGTTATCAACAATTCCGTGCTCGGCATGGTGAGGCAGTGGCAGACCCTGTTCTATGAAAAGAGATATTCGAGCACCATCTTAAAGGACAAGGTTGATTACATAAAGGTTGCCGAGGGCTTAGGTGTTAAGGCAAAACGGGCGACGACCAGGGAGGAGGCCTCTGAGGCCGTTAAATGGGCGCTTTCTCTTAATGAGCCCGCGCTTATTGAGGTCGTGATCGACGAGGATGACAAGGTGTTCCCGATGGTTCCCGCAGGCGCGCCGATCTCGGAAGCCTTTGACGAGAAGGATCTGAAAAGCAGGGAATAGAAGCTTTCCTGCAGTGCGCGGGATGAAATTCCATGGAGGTTCCCGGCTTTATCATCAAAGATAATGATCTGAAAACAGGCAAGGCTGTTTCCGGTTATTATATAAATATTTATGGTAAACGAAATAATGTTAGCGTGCGGTATTTTCCTGCAGGATTTTCTGATGATATTTATCAGGGGGTTCGGGGAGATCACGTGGGTCGTTTAAATGTTTCGTTTGCCGCATATTAATCAGAGAGGAGAAGATTATGAAAAAAAGGATCTTATGTTTAGCAATGGCTGCGGCTATGACAGCTTCACTCCTTGCCGGCTGTGCGGGCGGAAGCACAAATGCAGGCGGGGCATCGGGAGAGACTTCCGAAGAGCCGTCCGATGCAAACGGACCTGAAGACAGCGTGTTTAAGATAGGCGGCATCGGACCCACCACCGGGGCGGCTGCAATCTACGGAAGCGACGTACGTGACGCTATCCAGATCGCTGTTGACGAGATCAATGCTGACGGCGGGATAAACGGCTTCCAGATCGAATATAAATTCGAAGATGACGAGCATAATGCCGAGAAGGCCATAAATGCCTACAATACCCTTAAGGACTGGGGAATGCAGATGCTCATCGGCACGGTTACCTCAGCTCCCTGCATAGCTGTAAGCGAAAAGACCAAAGAAGACAACATGTTCCAGCTCACCCCTTCGGGTACGGCGGTTAACTGCGTACAGTATGACAACGCATTCCGTCTCTGCTTCTCAGACCCCAACCAGGGTTCTGCTTCAGCGGACTACATCGCGGGAAACGATACTCTTAAGACTTCAAAGATCGCTATCATCTATGACAGCTCGATCGAATACTCCACCGGTATCCATGACAGCTTCGTAGCCAGGGCTTCCGAGCTTTCACTGGATGTCGTATCGGATACCTCCTTCACGACGGATTCGAACACTGATTTCACCGTACAGCTGCAGACCTCAAAGGATGCGGGCGCTGACCTTCTTTTCCTTCCCATCTATTATCAGGAGGCTTCACTTATCTTAAAGCAGGCCGATTCGATGGGCTACAAGCCGGTATTCTTCGGTGTTGACGGAATGGACGGTATCTTAGGCGTTGAGAACTTTGATACTTCTCTTGCAGAGGGCGTTTATCTGCTTACTCCTTTCTCGGCAAATGCTGAGGATGAGCTGACAGTTAATTTCGTAAAGAAGTTTGAAGAGCTGACAGGCCATATTCCGAACCAGTTCGGTGCAGATGCATATGATGCGGTATATGCCGTAAAGGCAGTCTGCGAGGCCCAGAACGTTTCTCCCGGGTCCAGCATTCCCGATATCTGCGAGGCTATGAAGAAGGGCATGACCGAGATCGAGCTCTCAAATGTCCTGACCTCTCCCAATTCCATCACCTGGACTGCGGAAGGCGAGCCTAACAAGGAGCCCCGTGCGGTCATCATTGAGAACAGCGAATATGTTTTGGCCGAATAGGCTTTGGTATTTATTTACAATGCTGCTATAGAGGATGCCGTCCGGCATCCTCTATAAGCATACAGATCATTCCCGAATGCACATCTGACAGCAGAGCCTGTCTTTTTGCATTTGGTAAGGCATTGAGTTTCCGGAGAAGTGACATGTTAAATTTTCTGACCTATTTTGTCAACGGAATAAGCTTAGGGAGCATCTATGCGATCATCGCGCTTGGCTACACCATGGTGTACGGCATAGCCAAAATGCTGAATTTCGCGCATGGGGATGTCATTATGATAGGCTCCTATCTTATCTATACCGCGATGGTCAGCTGGGGAATGAATCCGCTTTTGTCTATCGTTTTTGCGGTGATAGGCTGCACCCTGCTAGGGATAACCACCGAGAAGATAGCCTATAAACCCTTACGAGGGGCCGCCTCTTCACTGGCGGTGCTGATCACGGCAATAGGTGTAAGTTACCTCCTTCAGAATCTGGCGCTCCTTATTTTTACCGCTAATCCGAAGTCGTTTTCCTCGGTTGTGAGCTGGGAGGGGATCTCTCTTTTTGACGGGGAGCTTAAGATCCAGGGGGTCACGATAGTGACGATATTGACAAGCCTTGTTGTTTTGTTCGTCCTTCAGACCTTCATAAACAAGACGAAGCAGGGGCAGGCCATGGTGGCCGTTTCCGAGGATAAGGGGGCGGCGGCGCTTATGGGCATTAACGTTAATAAGACCATATCGCTTACCTTCGCTATCGGCTCGGGACTTGCGGCTATAGCAGGCGCGCTTCTATGCTCCGCCTATCCGAACCTTACGCCCTATACCGGGGCCATGCCGGGAATAAAGGCCTTCGTGGCGGCGGTTTTAGGAGGGATCGGTTCCATACCGGGAGCTATGATAGGAGGGCTTTTATTAGGCGTTATCGAGAGCCTTGCCAAGAGATACATTTCAACCCAGCTTGCGGATGCGATAGTTTTTTCCATTCTTATCATTGTTCTTCTTGTCAGGCCGACGGGGCTTTTAGGAAGAAAGATTCAGGAAAAGGTATAAGAAGTCATGAAATTAACCAAGCAGACAAAAAAAGACCTGGTCACATATTTAATGGTCATTTTGTTTTATGTCATAATGCAGATACTTGATAAGGCCGGGATCCTTTCTTTCCATATAAAAGGGCTTCTGGTCCCGCTCTGCTACTATGCGATCGCCGCGGTGGCGCTGAACCTGGTCGTAGGTATCCTTGGCGATCTGAGCTTAGGACATGCCGGATTTATGTGCGTCGGGGCTTTTTCGGCATCGCTTTTTTCGGTGGCTGTAAAGGAGACGGGCATGCCTTCGGGGCTTCGGTTCCTTATAGCGCTTGTGATAGGAACGCTTGTGGCCGCTCTGTTCGGATTCCTTATAGGGATCCCGGTTTTGAGGCTTAACGGCGACTATCTTGCGATCGTTACCTTAGCCTTCGGAGAGATCATCAAGAACATTTTAGCCGCGATCTATTTCGGGTATGATGAGGACGGACTGCATATCGCCTTCAAGAGTTTTCAGTTAAACGGCGAAGGTAAGATGCTTATAAACGGGGCCATGGGGATCCAGGGGACACCGACGGATTCCACATTTACAATATCAGTCGTTATTTTACTCCTTGCCCTGTTTGTGATCCAGAATATAATCAATTCAAGGACCGGAAGAGCGGTCATGTCCATAAGGGACAACAGGATTGCTGCCGAAGCCGTCGGCATCAACGTCACGAAATACAAAATGCTCGCATTTACCATTTCGGCTGCGATAGCGGGAACCGCGGGGGTTCTCTTTTCCCATAATACTACGACCCTCACCGCCGCGAGCAATTATTTCGGATATAACGTGTCAATACTGATACTCGTATATGTTGTCCTCGGTGGCATAGGAAACATAAGGGGAAGCGTTATAGCGACCGCGGTCCTCTATATCCTTCCGGAGATGCTCAGAGGCTTAAACAACTACAGGATGCTTATCTATTCCGTGGTCCTTATTGCTATCATGCTTATAAACTGGGCGCCTAAAGCGATCGCCTTCAGGGAGAGATACGGTATAAAAGCGTTCCTTGAGAAAAAACGCGAAAACTCCAAAGCGTACGGGAAGGGGGGTGTATGATATGTCTGCCTTGCTTTCTGTAAACAGTCTCGGCATTTCTTTCGGAGGACTGAGAGCTGTTGACGATTTTAACCTGAAAGTTGAGAAGGGCTGCCTTTACGGACTTATCGGACCTAACGGCGCCGGAAAGACCACGGTTTTCAATCTCCTTACCGGCGTATATAAGCCGGATGAGGGAAAGATCTTCCTTGATGACGAGGATATCACGGGTAAAAGTACCGTAGAGATAAACAAGGCCGGAATCGCGAGAACCTTCCAGAATATCAGGCTTTTTAAGGATCTTACGGTTTTGGATAATGTTAAGTCGGGACTCCATAACCACTATAAATATTCAACTCTTGAAGGTATATTGAGGCTGCCCGCTTATTTCAGGGTCGAAAAAGAAATGGATGAAAGGGCCTTTGAGCTTCTTAAGGTTTTTGAGCTTGAGAATGTGAGTACATCACTTGCAAAGAACCTTCCCTACGGCAAGCAGAGAAAGCTTGAGATAGCAAGGGCTCTTGCAACGGAACCGAAGCTTCTTCTTCTTGACGAGCCGGCTGCCGGGATGAACCCCAACGAAACAGGGGAGCTTATGGATACGATAAGCTTTGTCAGGGATAATTTCGATATGACGATACTGCTTATCGAGCACGATATGAAGCTTGTAGCCGGGATCTGCGAGGAGCTTACCGTCTTAAACTTCGGTTCGGTCTTAAGCCAGGGAGACACCGCGGAGGTGCTCAATGACCCTGCGGTAATAGCGGCTTATCTTGGATAGGAAATTTTGTCGGGAGATTTTTATATGATGCTTGAAGTTAAGGACCTTGAAGTTAATTACGGAATGATAAAAGCCTTAAAAGGCATCAGCTTTAAGGTCGATAAGGGCGAGGTAATAGCCCTGATAGGGGCGAACGGGGCAGGAAAGACGACGGCCCTTCATACGATCACGGGGCTTCTTGAGTCCGCAGCAGGATCGATAATGTTTAACGGAACTGATATCACGAAAGTGCCCGCCCATAAGATAGTAAGCATGGGAATGGCGCATGTTCCGGAGGGCAGAAGGGTTTTTGCGAACCTTTCGGTGCTCCAGAACTTAAAGCTCGGGGCTTTCACGAGAAAGGACAAGGAAGAGGTCGGAAAGAACCTTGAAATGGTCTTTTCCCGTTTCCCAAGACTTAAAGAACGTCAGAACCAGTTGTCGGGAACGCTTTCCGGCGGAGAGCAGCAGATGCTCGCGATGGGCAGGGCGCTTATGAGCAGTCCGAGTATCCTGCTTATGGACGAGCCTTCCATGGGATTGTCCCCGATCCTTGTGAATGAGATATTCGATATCATAGAAAAGGTTAAGAACGACGGAACGACAGTGCTTTTGGTGGAACAGAACGCAAAGAAGGCTCTTTCGGTCAGTGACAGGGGATATGTGCTTGAAACGGGCAATATCGTGCTTGAAGGAAAGGCCTCGGAGCTTCTCAATAACACGGAGATAAAGAGGGCGTATCTCGGAGAAGCCTGACTGCACCGAATATCTCTGCGCCTGTAAATCAGTTCCGGAAGGAGGATGAACATGTCTGACAATAACATTGTGATCACTATCTCAAGGATGTATGGAAGCGGGGGAAGGACGGTAGCGGGAATGCTTTCGGAGAGGCTTAAGATCCCTTTCTATGATAAGGATCTTGTGAAGCTTGCTTCCGAGGATTCCGGGATAAATGAAGCCCTTTTTGCCAATGCGGATGAAAAGGTTAAGAGCACTACGATCTTTAAGATCGCAAAAAGCGTCTATAACGGGGAGATCATACCGCCTGAATCAAAGGACTTTACCTCGAACAGGAACCTTTTTAATTTCCAGGCAAAGATAATCAAAAGGCTTGCGGAGACCGAGAGCTGCGTGATAGTCGGAAGATGTGGTGAGTATGTCTTAAAGGACTATGACAATGTTTTGTCTGTACTCATACATGCGCCCCTTGATTTCTGCTACGAGAAGGCGGCCGAGAAACACAGCCTTCCAAGGAAAGAGCTGGAGGACTATGTCAACAGGATAAACAGGCAGAAGGAGGAATACCATAAGTTCTATACCGGCCGTACCTGGTATGATGCAAGAAACTATGATCTCTGCCTTGACAGCTCGAAGCTTGGATTTGACCGTTGCGTAGAGGAGATCATATCCTATATGGGCGTGAGGTTCGGTGCGGAAAGGATGAAATCCATGAATCCATGTTCGGAAGGATGATTTATTACTGCAAAAAGGGATGGCTTCTGTCAACAGACAGGAAATAAAAAAATATCCGGGGATGGTTCCGGGATAATAAATAAAAGAAAAAGAGGAGTGAAAAGAGAAGATGAGCAGAGTTTACAATTTTTCGGCGGGACCTGCTGTCCTTCCTGAGGAGGTTCTTAAGGAAGCACAGGAGGAGATGCTTGATTACAGGGGAAGCGGGATGTCCGTCATGGAGATGAGCCACCGCTCAAAGACCTATGACAATATCATTAAGGAAGCCGAGCAGGATTTAAGGAAGGTTCTCTCGATCCCCGACAACTATAAGGTTTTATTCCTTCAGGGAGGAGCAAGCCAGCAGTTTGCGATGATCCCGATGAACCTTATGAAGAACCGTGTTGCGGACTATATAATCACCGGGCAGTGGGCGAAGAAGGCATGGAAGGAAGCTTCTCTGTTTGGAAAGGCAAATGCAGTTGCTTCCAGCGAAGATAAGACCTTTTCCTATATACCGGACTGTTCCGATCTTCCGATCTCCGAAGACGCCGATTATGTCTATATTTGTGAGAACAACACGATCTACGGGACAAAGTTTAAGAATCTTCCCGACACGAAGGGGAAAACCCTGGTAGCGGATGTTTCCTCCTGCTTCCTTTCCGAGCCCGTGGACGTGACAAAATATGGGGTAATGTACGGCGGAGTCCAGAAGAATATCGGACCTGCCGGAGTGGTGATAGTTATCATCAGAGAGGATCTGATCACCGAGGATGTGCTTCCGGGGACCCCGACCATGCTCCGATATAAGACTCATGCGGATGCCGGCTCACTCTATAATACTCCTCCGGCTTACGGAATATATATCTGCGGAAAGGTGTTTAAATGGATAGAGAAGTTAGGCGGCCTTTCGGCAATGAAGGAGAGGAACGAGGAAAAGGCAAAGCTTCTGTACGACTTCTTGGACAGCTCCGAATTATTTAAGGGGACTGTCGAAAAATCCTCACGTTCCTTAATGAACGTGCCCTTCGTGACGGGCAATGAGGAGCTTGATGCGAAATTTGTAAAGGAAGCTGCAGAGGCAGGGCTTGTAAGCCTTAAGGGGCACAGATCCGTAGGAGGAATGAGGGCTTCCATCTATAACGCCATGCCGCTTGAGGGAGTAAAAGCCTTAGTGTCGTTTATGAAAGATTTCGAAGCAGCAAATTAACCTATAAAAAATAAAACATTTCGGATCAGAGAAGAAAAACTTTGACCGTATCATAAAAAAGCTTTGTCAGGAGAATAATTATGTTTAAATATGCTTGTCTGAACCCTATTTCAAAGATCGGGACCGATTATTTCACTTCAGATTTCGTTAAGACAGAGGACATTAATGAGGCCCAGGGCGTTCTGGTCCGTTCCGCTTCCATGCATGATATGGAGCTGCCCGGGGGACTCCTTGCGGTGGCGAGGGCCGGAGCGGGAGTCAATAATATCCCTCTTGAGGAATGCGCGAGAAAGGGCATCGTAGTGTTCAACACTCCGGGAGCGAACGCGAACGGTGTCAAGGAGTTAGTAATTGCCGGGATGCTCCTTGCAGCCAGGGACGTGGTCGGAGGAATAAACTGGGTAAATGAAAACAAGGATGACCCGGATATAGCAAAGAAGGCGGAGAAGGAGAAAAAGAATTTCGCGGGAACCGAGATATCCAAGAAAAAGCTCGGGATAATCGGGCTTGGAGCGATCGGCGTGAGGGTTGCCAATGCCGCAAAGCACCTTGATATGACGGTATACGGCTATGATCCTTATATATCCGTGGACGCGGCCTGGCATCTTTCAAGGGATATCAAGCATGTGGTGGATATCAATGAGATCTTTGAGGAATGCGACATAATCACGATCCATGTGCCGTTGCTTGACAGTACAAAGGGCACCATAAGCAGGGAGGCAATCGCAAAGATGAAGGATGGCGTGATCATCCTGAATTTCGCGAGAGACCTTCTGGCTGATGAGGAAGCGGTAGTCGAAGCGGTAAAATCCGGAAAGATAAGGAAATATGTCTGTGATTTTCCCAATCCCGTGACTGCGGGGGTAGAGGGGTGTATAGTTATCCCTCATCTCGGAGCTTCCACTGAGGAGTCAGAGGATAACTGCGCAAAGATGGCGGTGAAGGAGCTCATGGATTTCCTTGAAAACGGAAACATATCAAATTCAGTGAATTACCCGAACTGTGATATGGGAGTATGCCAGAACGCCGGAAGGGTTACCATAGAGCATATGAATACTGCGAACATGATAACCAAATTTACCGCGGCATTTGGTGATCTGGGGATCAACATCTCGGACATGCTGAATAAATCCAAAGGCGAATTCGCCTATACGATGCTTGACGTCGAAACTCCGGTTTCCGAGGAGATAGCCGAAAAGTTAAGGCACATAGACGGGGTAATAAGAGTAAGGGTTATAAAATAAATTCTGTTTCACATCATATTATGACAGGGCAGGGGTGTTCCCCCTGCCCTGTCGATATTACGGCATATATCCTTAAGCATCCGGCGCCGCCTGAAACTGCGTCAGCGAATACCCTAAACATCCGGCACTGCCTGAAAACTGCGTCAGCGAATACCCTAAGCAGCCGGCGCTGCCGGAAAACGCGTCCTGATCGTCATCTTAAGCCGGTAGTATAAAACATGACATCAGGCAGTACCGTTTAAGTTGAGATAGTGCCTTATAAACTCGTGAAGGGTCTTCATCTTGACAGGTTTTGATATGAAATCGTTGAAGCCCTCATTTATAAACCGCTCCCGCACGCTCTTTTCCTCGCTTGCGGTAAGCATAATATATACGGAGGATCCGTTCTTTCCGTCGGGATCAGACCTCATCCTTTCAAAGGTTTCCGATCCGTCCATTTCGGGCATCTTATGATCGAGGAAAATCATGTCATATTTCCGTTCCCTTGCCATCTGAAGGGCCTCTGCGCCTGACAGGGCGGAATCAACACTGATCCCTGTATCCTTCAGGAAATGCCTCATCACAACAATGTTCATTTCGGTATCGTCGACTATAAGGACTGAGGCGCCATCGGCCTTCAAGTATTCTTCCGCGGTCAGCTCAGGGGCGTTGTCCTGTGAAAGCCCTGCTCCCTGAAGATCTTCTTCTTCCCTTATTTCCTGCAGCAGGCTGAATGAAAATTCCGAGCCCTCTCCATATACGCTTTTTATCTCAAGGGAAGAGTTCATGAGGGCAAGCAGGTTCTTTACGATATTAAGCCCAAGGCCGGTGCCCTCGATCCTGTGGTTTCTCGACGTATCAACCCTTTCAAAGGGAATGCTCAGCTTTTCCATATCCTCGGGCTTTATCCCGATCCCTGTATCCTTAACGCTTATCCTGAGCCTGATATGCTCGCTGTCGGTCCGCTCCCCGTATGCCCTGAATACGACCTCACCTGTCTCGGTATATTTTATCGCATTGCCGAGAATATTAAGGATACACTGCCTGATCCTTATTTCATCCCCGAAGAGGATCTTAGGGAGAGTATCCGATATTTCGACCGAAAGCTTAAGCCCTTTTTCCTCTGCGGAAAGGGAAACCATTTTTTCGATCTCCCGAATGACCTTACGGATATCATAATTGACGGGGATTATCTCCATCTTTCCCGCTGCTATCTTCTCGGTATCGAGGATATCGTTGACAAGCTGCAGAAGGAGCTTTCCCGAATTGCCTATGTTTTCGGCATATTCTGTTATATTATCGTCTTCGGATTCCTTTAATATCATTTCGTTCATGCCGAGGATAGAATTGAGAGGGGTCCTGAATTCGTGGGAGATGCATGAGAAATAGGCGGATTTGGTCCTGTTGGCTTCTTCCGCATCCTCGACAGCCATAAGGAGATCCTTTGACATTTCCTTGAAAAACCTCGCCAGCCTGTCAGTGAACGGTACTGCTGTTCCCCGGCCAGGTGCAGGGTTTTCTTTTCCGGCATTGCTTTCTTCCATGGAAGCAGACAGGACATCTTCCCGTGCCGGGGGATCATCGAAAGCTTCGAACGGTACGGAATTTCCCGTAAGTCCGGTATGGCCTTCAGAGCCGCTGTCACAGGTCTCTTCCTTAAAAAACGCGGAAACAAGGGCGCTGTTTAATTCACCGCCCTTACCGTTATTATAGAAGATTTCCGCGTAGCCGTAGATAGCGGGGACATCTTCTATATATCTTTTGTAGTATTCTATTTCGTCCTGTTCCCTGTCCTTTAAGAGCATGACCCGGTTGGCACATACGATAAGCAGGCCGGCTTCCGGTTTAAAGGCTCCTGTATTATTGCTGTCTTCCTCTATCTCCGAGAACAGGTCGTCGGGGTTGCCGTAGCTTAAGCTTATCCTGTCATTTTGGTACACGGGGGCGCCAAAGACCAGCTGCCCCTCTTTTTCACCGGAAATGCCTATCCGGGAGATCTTTATGCCGTTTCTGTAAATGATGAGAGGAAATTCGCTTAAGTTCTCCGGGATGATCTGATCGTTTCTTAATCCGAGGTACTTGTTATAAACAAAGGTTGCAGGGTTATCGTCTATTTTGTTTACGAAAAAAGGATTGTCCTCATCCGTGACTGTCATGATCCTTCCGACGGGAGTCCATCCAAGGTTGTAATGAAGCCGTAAGGAAAGGTTTTTTCCGTGGAATACCAGCGCAAAAAGAAGCTTTTCCAAAAGCTGTCCGCCTTTTGAATAGCCAAAGGTCTGATATTCAAAGAGAAGTGAGGTTTTGATCCCGAATACGGGGGTTTTCTCAAGACCTCTTAATCCTTCCCTGAACACTTCTTCCGCGGAGACGAAATACCCGGGAACTACAAGATAGATCCCCTTAATGTCAGGGATATCCTTAATGAGTCCATTCAGTCTGACTCCGGTTTCGGCTTCCCCTGTTATCCTTGTTTCAAGGCCGAACAGGGATGCCTCCGAAGACTCAAAGAAGAGGAAGGAGAGCAGGATCCCTTTTTCCTCACCTGACCCGTCGATCTTTCCGCTTTGTATATCTTCCCTGCTGAAATGATTTGTGCCTATGGTCGTAAAATCCGGGAAGAGGCTTCGGATCCTTTCCCTGAAAGAGGCAAATTCCTCCTGATCCCAAATCTGTGCCCATGCAAGGAGCACCTTATCGGAAGCGGTTTTTAAGATATCCTCTTTTCTGATCGTAGCGGCGGCTTCCAAAAGTCCGTCGATATCTTTTAAGCTGAAGTTTTTTTGGATCATAGTAAAAAAGCTCCATTTCGGTCTGCTTTACAGACCGGATCATTTCTGTCTGGCCGGTCGAAGGTCTGTTTCGTTATCTTATCTCGATATCGACATCCGGGCCCAGATCGTTTTTCAGCTTTTCGTTTGCTTCGACGCCCGCTTCGCTGGCAAGATCCATATATTTTATGAAAACGTCATCAACCGGCATCCCAAGCTCATTTGAGAGCTCCTCCATCACGGGCTTCAGTTTTTCAAGCTGGAAGGAGACCGGGGTTTTCTGGGGATCGATATCCGTAAGCGCCTTTTCGGCATATTTATTTATCCTGTCTAAAAAAGTCCTGTCTGAATCTGTCATGATCCGTAAATTCTCCTCTATTGAAAGGGGTTTTTGCCACTGAAATATCTGACATACTCTCGTCAGAGTCGGGGGCTCCCTTCGGAAAGAAACGTTTTCGGGCGTTGTTTTCTTATGTTTCATAGAGCATCGCCCCATATTTTTCAACGAAAGTATAGCACCCGAGGCAGGGCTTGTCTAGCACGGCTCGCAATGATATACTGTCTTAGGCAGTGCGCGTTTTTTAAAGATGGCATATTTTGTCAACAGGCAAAACAAATGATGTGTTCGGAGGTGTTGAATTGGCGGATATAAGACCGTTTAAGGCGGTAAGGCCGAAGAAAGGGCTTGAATCAAAGATCGCGGCTCTTCCTTATGATGTATATAACAGAAAAGAAGCGACGTTAAAGGTGCAGGGAGATGAGCTGTCCTTCTTAAGGATCGACAGGGCGGAGACCCAGTTTGACGAATCCGTCGGCACTTATGATGATATAGTCTATAAAAAAGCCGGAGAGCTTTTTGAAGACATGCTTAAAAAGGGCGAGTTTACAGAAGACGGATCCGACAGGTATTATGTCTATGAGCTTACAATGAACTCAAGAAGACAGACCGGGATCGTTGCCGTCTCATCGATCGATGACTATTTAAACGGCGTAATAAAAAAGCACGAGAACACAAGGGCTGAAAAGGAAGAGGACAGGATAAGGCATGTTGAGGCTTTAAATGCGCAGACGGGCCCTATTTTTCTTGCATATCGGTATAACTTCGTTATCGAGGAGATAACCGAAAAGGCAAAAGAAGGGGAGCCTCTTTTTGATTTTGTTTCGGATGACGGGATAAGACACAGGGGCTTTGCCATAGATGATAATGAGGACATTGAGGAGCTTGCGGGTGTCTTCTCGGAAATGGATTCGATCTATATCGCCGACGGGCATCACCGTTGCGCTTCCGCGGTTAAGGCAGGCCTTAAAAGGAGGGAAGAAAATCCCGACCATACGGGCGAAGAGGAGTATAATTATTTCCTGTCAGTTCTTTTTGCGGACAGCGAGCTTATGATAATGGATTATAACAGGGTCATAAAGGACTTAAACGGACACAGCACCGGGGAGATCTTAGATTATTTCGGAAAAAGGGGAACGCTTCTTCCGGTAAGCGCAAAGGGTCCCTATAAGCCGGTGAGCAAGGGAAACGTTGGGATCCTGTTAGACGGCTCCTGGTACAGCTTTTATTTTGACAACAGCTTTAAAACCGACGATCCCGTAAAGCTTTTGGATGTTTCGAGGCTGCAGGACGAATTCCTTCTTCCTCTCTTTGGCATAGAGGATCCAAAGACCGATAACAGGATAGATTTTGTCGGGGGGATAAGAGGGCTTTCCGAGCTCGAAAAGAGATGCACAGAGGATGCAAAAATAGCCTTTGTCATGTATCCTACTTCGATTTCGGAGCTTTTTAAGGTTGCGGACGCGGGGATGCTCATGCCTCCGAAGTCGACATGGTTCGAGCCAAAGCTTCGTAGCGGGCTTTTCATACACAGGATCTGAACATTATTGCACCGATTTGCGAAGCAAATCGTGTGCTTAGGCACGAACTTCAGTTCGTGCCGATTCGACCTTCAGGTCGAATCATTTCCGCTACGGGGACGATTTGGCAGATCCGTAAAAAAACGGGACCGCTCTTATGCCTGTGGCTAAAGCTGTGGAAAAACAGGGCTTTTGGTGGTATAATATGAGAGTTTTATACTCATCTTTTGAATGATAAAAATCTTTACCAAGGAGTGATTATGGACAGAAAGCTATACAGAATGATGGACTGGTCAAGGATCGAGGGCATTGCGTATGTCGACGAGGATAACCCTCACGATCTTTTGGGGGGGCACTATGTCAAAGACGGGATCCTTATACAGGCTTTCTTTCCGGGTGCAAAGAAAGTGAAGGTCGTTGTCCAGATATCCAGATCCTTTAAGGAATACGACATGGAACTCATGGACGAGGCAGGGTTCTTTGCGCTTCTCGTAAGGACCGATAAAAAGCAGAAATACCATTATTACTACAACGTAGAGGGTGAGGACGGGAAGATCTCACAGGTATATGACCCTTACAGCTTTGCTCCCGCTGTTTCGGAGGCGGATATAGCCGCATTTGTCAAAGGCACGCATCCTGCGGCCTATAAGTTCTTAGGCTCTCATGTTAAGGAGATCGACGGGGTAAAAGGCACCGCCTTTGCCGTGTGGGCGCCTAATGCCGTCAGTGCAAGCGTAGTGGGCGATTTCAATAACTGGGACGGCCGCATCCACCAGATGAGGAAGCTTAAGGGCGGCGTCTTTGAAATATTCATACCCGGAGTAAAAGCCGGCGCCGGATATAAATTCGAGCTCAGGCTCAAAGGCCAGAGAACGGTGTTAAAAAGGGATCCTTACGCGTTTGAGAACCGTAATGAGGAAAAAGAGGCTTCGGTCGTCTATGACAGCACCTTTGAGTTTTCCGATGAAGGATGGCTTGATGAAAGAAAACAAAGGGGAAATAAAGCGCCTCTTTCTATCTGTGAGGTTTCGCTTGATTCCTTTAAGGCCTCCGATGATAAGGGAAGGCCTGATTACAGGTCGATAGCAAAGGAGCTTTCCGCATATGTTAAGGATATGGGTTATACCCATGTTGAGCTTAAGCCTGTCATGGAACATGCGGATAATGCCGGGGATCCTTATGATGTCTCATGTTTATATGCTCCCGATTCGTTTTTCGGAAGCCCTGATGATCTGAAATTTCTTGTCGACTATCTTCATTCCGAGAAAACAGGGGTGATCCTTGACTGGGTTGTGTCGTGCTTTCCCGATGATGCCGGGGGGCTGTCAGAATTTGACGGTACCTGCCTGTACGGGCACCTCGATATGAAAAAAAGATATAATGTTAAGAGGGATGCGCTTAATTATAACTATGCAAGGCCCGAGGTTTCGGAGTACCTTGCAGGCAATGCCTTTTTCTGGATCGATGAGTATCACGTTGACGGACTGAGGTTTGACGCCCTTGACGAGATGATCTATCTTGATTATGGGAAGAAGAACGGGGAATGGATCCCGAATCAGTACGGCGGTAAAGAGAACATCGACGCTGTGGAGTTTTTAAAACGGCTTAATGAACGGCATGAGGAAAGAAAAGACGGATCGGTGTTTATCGCGGAGGGTTTAAAGACCTGGGGCAGGGTGACCGCATCCGTAAAGGAAGACGGGCTTGGCTTTGATTATAAATGGGATAAGGGCTTTACCGACGATCTTACGGATTATTTAAGCTTTGATCCGTTTTTCAGGACCCATCACTATGGTGAGCTTATATACAGCTTCAGCTATTTTGCGTCTGAGAGCTTTATACTGCCGTTTTCCTCAAAGGACGTTGGAAAGGAAGGCGGGGTTTCGGGGTTCCTTGCGGGAATGCCCGGCGGATATGAGAGCAAGATCGCGAATCTGAGGGCGGCTTTCGGAATGCTTGTCGTACATCCGGGAAAGTTTTTAAACTGTTTTTCGGCGGATGAACTTAAGGCCGGGTCTGAATCAGGGGATGCGGATAAGGATAAGAACAATGAGGCGGGCAGCAGTTTTTCCCTGTATCTGAAGGAACTTCTCCGTTTCTACAGGGAACATCCGGCGCTTTATACATATGATGATGACGAGAAGGGCTTTGAGTGGATAAATAAGAGCTCCGCCAATGAGAATGTCCTGGTATTCTTAAGAAAATCCGGGGAGGAGAAGCTTCTTGTCATATTGAATTTTGCAAATACGCTGTATTCCGATTTTAAAATAGGGGTTCCTTCAGGCGGTAAATACAAGGAGATATTCAATTCCGACGCAGTAAAGTACGGGGGAGGGGGCAATACCAATCCCAGGGTAAAGGCTTCAAAGAAGGAGCCCTCGGACGGAAGAAAGGATTCCATAAAGATAAAGATGGCACCCTTAAGTCTTTCCGTGTTCAGGTGTATGTAAGCTTTGGCATTTGATTTGTCAGGTATTTGTGTTATAATTTATTAGTTGATATTTTTTATTGCGAAAATATCAAAAAACAGATCTTTTCGGGCCCTTTGAGTCTGGCAGGCCAAACTCAGGGCTGAGGAGCAGATATGTCGTTTGGCCAGGCAATAGCCATGGGGATCGTACAGGGACTTACAGAGTTCCTTCCGGTCAGCAGCTCAGGGCATCTAGCTATTTTAAAAAACATACTGAATGTCGATACGGATACGGGCATTCTTTTCGATGTCCTGCTTCATGTGGCGACTCTTATAGCTGTCTTTTTAGTATTCTATAAGGATATTATAAAGCTCCTTTCCGAATTCGTTAAGATCGCGGCGGACAGCTTTTCGAATACAGGAAGATTCTTTTCAAACCTGTTTGCGAAAGATGATAAGAAGCCGTACAAAAAGCTCGGGAGCACATCCTACCGGCGGTTTGTGATAATGATAATAATATCTACCATACCTACTGCCGTTATCGGGGTCCTTCTGAAGAATGTGGTCGAGGGCGTCAGCGGGAATCTCCTTGTTACGGGGATCTGTCTTCTGGGAACCGGGGGAATACTCCTGCTTTCGGATTTTGTGGAGGAAAGGCATAAAAAGCCGAAGGATGCCTCCTATGCCGATGCCGCAGCGGTAGGAACGGCCCAGGGAATAGCGACCCTTCCGGGGCTGTCGCGTTCGGGATGCACCATAGTCGCGGGGCTTCTCTGCGGCTTTGACAGGAAGTTTGCGGTCAAGTATTCGTTTATCATGTCGATGCCGGCGATCCTTGGGGCGCTTATCTTAGAGCTTAAGGATATAGAGAGCGGTCTTTCGGGAGCCGAGATCGGGGCTTATATCGTGGGGATGATATTCGCCCTGGTTGTAGGGTATGTTGCGCTGGTGCTGACTGTAAGGCTCGTGATGAGCAAATATTTTAAGTTCTTTTCTTACTACTGCTTTGCCGTCGGGGCAATTTCTCTGGTAGTATTTATCGCAGCGCTGTAAGCGTAAAAGGCGGGGAACTGCCGGAGCGCCTGAGCGTTACAAAACAGATAAGGTCCGGTAAGAGGGTGCCGGACTGCACTGCACCGATTTGCGAAGCAAATCGTGTGCTTAGGTGCAAACCCTGGTTTGCACCGATTCGGTCTGTTTTACAGACCGAATCATTACCGCACTGCACCGATTTGCGAAGCAGATCGTGTGCTTAGGCATAAGTGCTTATGGAGGGAGTAATAAAGAATGGCTGCTAAGGGGTCAAGACGCAGCGCTTCTTCTGGTACAAAGAGACGGAGCGCGAACAGGGGGAATTCTAAAAAAACCGGTACCAGACAGGTAAAGAGCAGACAGGGCGGTAACGAAGGAGTTATGGATGAGGCGGCCCTGCTTGCGGTTCTTGCTGTTTCGGTACTTTTATTTTTAAGCGATCTAAAGCTTTTAGGGAGCATAGGAAAGGCGGTAAGCGGCGTTATGTTCGGCCTGTTCGGGGTGGCTGCCTTTATTGTTCCGTTCGTGATCTTTTTTGCCGGAGCCTTTCTGATATCAAATAAAGGCATGGGAATAATCTGGCCGAGGACGGCAGCTTATACCGTGCTGCTCCTTGTTATCTGTTCTTTTATGCACATGATAGCTATGGGAGATTACAGCACAAATCCGACGGGCGAGTTTTACTCGATATGCTCCGAGGACAGAGCCGGAGGCGGCGTGATAGGAGCGGCTATAGCCAATGCCCTTACAGGTACCATAGGTAAAGCGGGTACATATATACTCCTTGTCATGCTGGCTGTGATCTGCATAGTCATAATCACCGAGCGCTCCGTCTTAAACGGTATCCGTTCAGGTTCAAAGAGCATCTATAAGAAGTCCAGGGAAAGCGCGCAGAGGCATCACGAGGTAAGAACGGTAAGACATAAGGAATACAGAAGCGAGAAAGAACTCAGAGACAGAGAAAGGGCGGTAAGACGAGAGGAAAAACGGGAAGAGAGACGTGAAGCCCTGAGAGAGAGGGAAGAGGCGTTAGAAGAGAGGAAGAAGCGCCGCAGCGAGATGAAGGTCAGCGGGGTGATGCTGAACACGAAGCTTGTGGATGAAAGCCGGTCTCTGGAAGCGGAGACTGACAGGGAGCTTTTAGCCTATGCACAATCCGAAACAGCTGCAGCGCTTTCGGAGGAAGTTCCCGAAGAAGCGGTCAGGGCCATCACGGAGGGAGGCGCCGCCTTTTCGGAGGATTTCCATGAGCTGAGCGTTGAGGAGCTTAGAAACATAGAGGATATAAGGGATATAAAGAGAGCGGAGGCAAAGAGGAGCTTTTCAGGAAAGGCGGAGGAGTTAGACGCCGTTAACTTTAAAAATTCCCATCATATAAACCTGGGGCATGATTTCAGGACCGCAGCCGTCGTTATGGGAGAGACTCCGGCAAGAATGCAGGAGGATAAGATAGTTCCCATACGCAGGGAGCCGTTTAAGGAAGATTTCGATCATACGGAGTTCAGGGGCATTTCAGACGCAACCCCCGTTTTTGACAGAGAAGAAGCCCGGGGAACGTCCGATCCTTTCGGAACCGTATCAGAAAGTACCGGAAACAGGCCTGAAAGCGATATCGATATCTTTAAACTGCTTGATGATATGAGCGCCGAAGGTGAAGAGAAGCCTGAGGAAAGACCGTTTACGGAGATTGAAAGAGAAGCCGGTCCAGGGCTTTTCGGGGATGAAGCAGGACATTTTGTTTCGAAAGATCCGGAAGAAATTGACATAAATGAAGCCGGGCTCGAAGAAGAACCGGAAATAAAAGGCACGGCATTTGAGACAAAAGAAGAGACATCAGCGATAAAAGAAACGGCGTTTCAGGATATAGTGGAGCCAAATAAGGAAAATATCCGGGCGGAGCTTAAGAAAGAGGACAGAGGAGCGGGAGAGCAGACAGCGAAGGCTCCGGAAAAGATCCCTTATGTCAAACCTTCCGTAGAGCTGTTGGATATGCCTAAGAGTGACAGAAGAGGGGACTCAATGGATGAGCTCAGAAGGACCGCTTCAAAGCTTAAGGAGACCCTTGCGACCTTCGGTGTAAATGTCACAATGACGGAAATAAGCCAGGGTCCTACCGTTACGCGTTTTGAGATGCAGCCCGAGAGCGGTGTCAAGGTAAGCAAGATCTTAAGCCTTTCAGATGACATAAAGCTCAATATGGCAGCCACCGATGTAAGGATCGAAGCCCCTATCCCGGGGAAGGCGGCCATAGGTATCGAGATCCCCAACAAAGAGCCGATCCCGGTGAGCTTCAGGGAGCTCGTGGCGGACGATGCCTTTAAGAACGCTTCCTCGAACGTTACCTTTGCGGTCGGGAAGGATATAGAGGGAAGGGTAATAGTCTCGGATATAGCCAAGATGCCCCATCTGCTCATAGCAGGAGCTACGGGCTCGGGAAAATCCGTCTGTATAAATACGCTTATCATGAGCATTCTCTTTAAGGCAGATCCCCAGGATGTAAAGCTTATCATGATCGATCCCAAGGTGGTTGAACTTTCCGTATACAACGGGATCCCCCACCTCATGATACCTGTCGTGACGGATCCTAAAAAAGCGTCCGCGGCGCTTCAATGGGGCGTAGCGGAGATGGACGACCGCTATAATAAATTTGCGGAATATAAAGTCAGGGATATGAAGGGCTATAACAAGCTCGTGACCTCTCCGGATTTCCGGGATATACCGGAAAATGAGAGACCGGCAAAAATGCCGCAGATAGTGATCATAGTCGATGAGCTTGCCGACCTTATGATGGTGGCCTCAAAGGAGGTTGAGGAGTCGATCTGCCGTATAGCCCAGAAGGCAAGGGCGGCCGGGATCCACCTTGTTGTGGCTACACAGAGGCCTTCAGTGGACGTTATCACCGGACTTATAAAGGCGAACATGCCGAGCCGTATCGCTTTCAGCGTCTCCTCGGGGACGGATTCCAGGACCATACTCGATATGGTCGGGGCTGAAAAGCTTTTAGGAAAGGGCGATATGCTGTTTTATCCCCAGGGCTATTCCAAACCCGCGAGGCTTCAGGGAGCTTTCGTTTCGGATGATGAGGTCACGAGGATAGTAGATGCCTTAAAGGCACAGACCGAAGGGGAATCTTATGATGACGGGGTGATCTCGAGAGTGAATGCGGCGGCCTCGGACAGCGGGGGGGCCGGACTTCCGGGACTTGCCTCAGGGAACGACAATAACGGAAAGGATGAACTCTTCGAGAAGGCCGCGAGATTTATCATAGATAAGGACAAGGCCTCGATAGGCATGCTTCAGAGAGCCTTTAAGATAGGCTTTAACAGGGCCGCAAGGATAATGGACCAGCTTGCCGAGGCGGGTGTCGTCGGAGAAGAGGAGGGCACCAAGCCCAGAAAGATACTTATGAGTGAAGAACAGTTTGATCAGTATGTAGAGGAGTGCCTGTAATGACGGATCTGGAGATCGCAAGAAAAACAAAGCTTCTGCCCATAAAGGAGGTAGCGGCAGGTATAGGGATAGACGAGGACGACCTGGAGCTTTACGGAAAATATAAAGCGAAGCTTTCGGACAGTCTGTTAAAGAGCCTGGATGACAGAAAAGAGGGAGCTCTTATTCTTGTCACCGCGATAAACCCTACCCCCGCAGGGGAGGGGAAGACCACGGTAAGCATCGGGCTTGCCCAGGGACTTAACAGGCTCGGGAAAAAGGTGATCGTTGCCCTCAGGGAGCCGTCCCTTGGTCCGTGCTTCGGGATAAAGGGAGGAGCGGCCGGAGGAGGCTATTCGCAGGTGCTTCCCATGGAGGAATTAAACCTCCATTTTACCGGGGATTTCCATGCGGTAACCTCAGCAAACAATCTGTGCGCGGCTCTTCTTGACAATCACATAAAGCAGGGCAACGAATGCAGGATAGATATGAAATCTATAGTCTGGAAGCGCTGCCTTGATATGAACGACAGGGTTTTAAGGAACATAGTGGTCGGTCTTGGAAATGCCGGAGACGGAGTTGCAAGGGAAGATCATTTCGTTATATCCGTAGCTTCGGAGATCATGGCTGTGCTGTGCCTTGCTTCCGGCTTAAGGGATCTTAAGCAAAGGCTTGCGAAGATCATCGTTGCCTATGACGTTGACGGAAAGCCGGTGACAGCAGAGGATATAAAGGCCGTAGGGGCGATGACGGCGCTTCTTAAGGATGCCGTGAAGCCTAATCTTGTGCAGACCGTAGAGCATGTTCCGGCGCTCGTCCACGGCGGGCCGTTTGCGAATATCGCCCACGGATGTAATTCCGTGATAGCTACAAGAACGGCTTTAAAGCTTGCGGACTACGCGGTCACCGAGGCCGGGTTCGGTGCCGATCTCGGTGCCGAGAAATTTTTTGACATTAAATGCCGGATGAGCGGATTAAAGCCTGCGGCCGCGGTCATTGTCGCGACAGTAAGGGCGCTTAAGTATAACGGAGGCCTCTCAAAGCAGGAGCTGTCGAATGAAAACCTTGACGCGCTTTCAAAGGGGATCGCGAACTTAAAGAAGCACATGGAGAACGTGAGACAGTTCGGGGTCAGGGTTGTCGTCGCGTTGAACAGATTCCTGTCAGACACCGACGCGGAGATTGATTTCGTAAAGACATTTACAGAAGGAGAAGGAGCCGAATTCGCGCTGTCCGAGGTCTGGGCAAAGGGCGGCGAAGGAGGAACGGAGCTTGCCCGGAAGGTCATAAAGGTCATAGAAGAAGGAAAGACCGATTTCAGGCCGTTGTATGAGCTCGAACTTCCCCTGGAGGAAAAGATCTCTGCCATCGCGGAAAAGATCTACGGGGCTGACAGGGTGGTATATACGAAGGAAGCGAAGGCTTCACTCAAACGCCTTAAGGACAACGGATTTGACGGACTCCCCGTGTGCGTGGCAAAGACCCAGTATTCACTGTCGGATGATCCGGGGCTCCTTGGAAGGCCGGAGGGCTTTGAGATCACGGTAAGGGATATGTATGTGTCTGCGGGAGCCGGCTTTGTCGTGGTACTTACGGGAGCCGTGCTCACGATGCCGGGGCTTCCTAAACATCCCGCGGCATTTGATATTGATGTTGACGAAGAAGGAAATATAACGGGGTTATTTTAAGATGGCAAGGACAATAAACGGAAAAGAGATCTCAGGAAATATCAAGGATGAACTGAAGGAATATGTCAGAAAAAATGCGCTTTCCGATAAGCTCTGTCTGGCAGTGATCCAGGTTGGTGAGGACCCGGCGTCAAAGGTATATGTGAACAATAAAAAGAAGGCCTGCGAATATATCGGTATCGGCTCTGAATCATATGAGCTTCCCGAGGAGACGACCGAGGAGGAGCTTCTGAAGCTTATTGATGAGCTGAATGACGATGATGGCGTGACCGGGATCCTTGTGCAGCTTCCCCTGCCTTCCCATATAAAGGATGATGTTGTAATTAAAAGGATATCCCCGAAGAAGGATGTTGACGGATTCCATCCGATGAACGTGGGAGCGCTTTCGATCGGGGAAAAGGGATTTGTATCCTGCACTCCCGCAGGGATCATAGAGCTTCTTAAAAGATCTGACATAGAGATAGCCGGAAAGGAATGTGTGGTCGTCGGCAGAAGCAATATAGTCGGAAAGCCCATGGCTATGCTGCTTCTTAAGGAAAACGGTACTGTAACGGTCTGCCATTCGAAGACCGTGGATTTAAAGAAGGTATGCAGGAGGGCTGATATCCTTGTGGTTGCCATAGGAAAGCCCAAATTTATAAACAGCGAATATGTGAAAGACGGAGCGGTGGTCATTGACGTCGGGATACACCGGATGGAGGACGGTAAGCTTTGCGGGGATGTGGATTTTTCTGATGTAAGTCCTCACTGTGAGGCTATTACCCCTGTTCCGGGCGGAGTAGGGCCCATGACCATAGCCATGCTTATGAAAAACTGCGTAAGCAGTGTTTAACCTAAGATATAATCTATGAAATGTCCTAAATGTGGTGCCGCAATTAAAGAGGGATTTCTGTATTGCTCGGAATGCGGGGAGGAGATAAGGATAGTTCCCGATTATGAGCCGGAGATATTCTTGGAGCTTTCAGAGAGCATATCTTCCATTGCAGAAGGTTACGAAGCGCAGGAGGGATCCCGCGAGGCGGACAGTGTGCCCGAAAACCCGGCCGGGTCTGAAGCCGAACCCGGATCTTTGGAGGCCCTTGAGTTTTTCGAAGAGGATATGCCTCTTATTGAAGAGGAACCCGCTTTTAAGCCTTCAGAGGATGAGTACAGTGCTTTTATTGAGCAGGAGGCGGAGCGCAGAAAGAAAAAACAGGGCGGGAAAAGGGGCATTGCAAGATTTCGAATAGCTTTTATTCTTGTGGCGGGAACTGTTTTTGTCGCCGTTTTTTTGGTTGCGATCTTCAGATTCAACCGGTATTTCGATTATGACATTCAGTATGCCGAGGCCCTGTCTCTCCATGACGAGGGAAAATACGAGGAAAGCTTAAACATTGCAAAGCATGCTCTTTCGCTCAATTCCTCCGAGAAAAAGACGAGGCTGCTTATTGCGGATGACTACAGTGAGCTCAAAAAATACGACGAGAGTAATGCGGTGCTCTTTTCGATGCTTGATGACGGAGGCGATGTAAGCATATATGACAGGATCATAGACAATTACCTGGCGGTAAAGGATTATGATTCCGTGATATCGCTTTTGTCGGAGACAGAGGATGAGGAGCTTTTAGAAAGATATTCCATGTATTTTGCAACGGATCCGGAATTCGGGGTGCCGGGCGGCGAATACGATAAGGATGTCAGGCTGACCCTTTCCGCAAAGGCTCCGGGGGTCATCTATTATACTACGGACGGGTCGGTGCCGGGCACCAATTCCCTGGTATATAAAACTCCCATTGAGATAGAGGAAGGTGAAACGACGGTTTCGGCCATATTTGTGAATGAATTTGGCGTAAGCTCGGATCCTGTTTCCAGAACTTATTCGATAAGCTATCCCACTGCCAAGCCTCCGAAGCTCCTTGTCAGCAGCGGAAGCTATGAGATCCCGAGGATGATAAGGGTAGATTATCCCGACCATTACAAGGTTTATTACGAAAAGGGCGGAAAGGATCCAAACGAGAATTCCACCGAATATAAAAGGCCCATCGAGATGCCGCTCGGAGCCTCCGAGTTCAGGTTTGTATCGGTTGATGACAAGGGAAGGATGTCTGAGGTCGTTACGGGGAAGTACGAGCTGAAGATGACCTGCTATATTGACATGGACACGGCGTTAAATGCCGTAAAGATCCAGCTTATGAGCAAGGGGGAGAATTCACTCCTCAATGAATATAAATGCAGCGCAGGTATCGGGTATCAGGATAACAGCTTTTATCTGATAGATGAATATACATACTCAGGATCGAAAACAGGCAGGAAATTTGCGGTCGATACAAAGACCGGGTCTCTGTTTGAGGCGACCTGGAGCTCGGAAAAGCAGGATTATCTGCTTGCCGCGATATGATGAAGTTGTAAAATGTCTGTTAATCATATATATTATATGATATCAGGGTTAAAAACCTGAACCCACGGCAAACTTGCCTGCCGGTGGGTGAAAGGTTTTATGACGCTTGATATCAATTTTTTGCCCTTACATCATTATATAGATGGGGCCGGTTTGATCAGATATTTGCTTCAGCAGATATCGGATAAGTCCGGTCTGTTCTGCAGGCCGGATAATTACCTTTTACTGATAAACGGATTAAATAAACACAGGTAGTATATCAGAGTGATTCAGGAGGTTGTTTGATGTTTAAGATCGTAAAGGCGCAGAAGCTGACAGAGGGGATTTTCCTTATGGACGTAGAGGCTGAGAGGATAGCGAAGTCCTGTCTGCCGGGACAGTTTGTTATCGCAAAGATCGATGAGAAGGGTGAGAGGATCCCGCTTACGATCTGTGACTATGACAGAGAAAAAGGCCTTGTTACCATTGTTTTCCAGGTGGTCGGGGCGTCTACCCTGAGGATGTCAGGACTTACGGAAGGGGACTTTTTCAGGGACTTTGCCGGGCCTTTGGGCAGGCCCAGTGATTTTACACAGGAGAGTACAGAGGAGCTTAAAAACAAAAAGCTTTTGTTTGTGGCAGGCGGTGTCGGGGCAGCTCCCGTCTATCCGCAGGTCAAGTGGCTTCATGAGAGAGGGATAGAGGTAGATGTGATCGTCGGGGCGAAGACGAAGGATATCCTTATCTTAGAGGATGAGATGAGACAGGTCGCCGGCAATCTCTATGTGACAACGGATGACGGAAGCTATGAGAGAAAGGGTATGGTAACGGAGGTCATTAAGGACCTTATCGAGAATGAAGGAAAGAAATATGATGTCTGCATAGCCATAGGGCCTATGATAATGATGAAGTTTGTCTGCCTCATGACTAAGAACTATGACCTTAAGACTATAGTGAGCTTAAATCCCATAATGGTCGACGGCACCGGAATGTGCGGAGCCTGCAGGGTAAGCGTCGGCGGAAAGACAAAGTTCGCCTGCGTGGACGGCCCCGAGTTTGACGGCCATCTGGTGGATTTTGACCAGGCCATGAAGAGGCAGCAGCTGTATAAGACCGAAGAGGGAAGGGCTTATCTGAGGGCAAAAGAAGGCGATACACATAAAGGAAACTGTGACAAGTAATAAACCGGGAATTTAACACAGACAGAGTTTTCATATTCAGACTTCAGGAGGATACTGATGGATGTTTTAAAAAAGGTACCCGTTAGGGAACAGGAGCCGAAGGTTCGCGCAACAAATTTTGAGGAGGTGTGCTTCGGCTATAATGAGGAAGAAGCCAGGGCGGAAGCAGAGCGATGCATAAACTGTAAAAACGCGAAATGCATCGAGGGATGTCCGGTAGGGATAAATATTCCGGCCTTTATACATGAGGTAAAGGAAGGGGATATAGAAAAGGCCAGCAGGATAATCGCGGAGGCTTCCTCGCTTCCGGCGGTATGCGGACGGGTATGCCCGCAGGAGAGCCAGTGCGAGGGACGCTGCATAAGAGGGATAAAGGGCGAGCCGATATCCATAGGGAAGTTAGAGCGCTTTGTTGCCGACTATGCAAGGGAACATGGGATAAAGAATACCATAGATGTAAAGAAGAACGGAAAGAAGGTCGCGGTCATCGGTTCGGGTCCTGCCGGACTTACCTGTGCCGGAGAGCTTGCAAAGAAGGGGTATGAGGTTACGATATTCGAAGCCCTTCATGAGCCGGGCGGGGTTCTTGTATACGGGATCCCGGAGTTCCGTCTTCCAAAGAAAGCGGTTGTAGCAGAGGAGATCGAGAATGTCAGGGCTCTGGGTGTAAAGATAGAGACCAATACCATTATCGGAAAGTCTGTAAGGGTCGATGAGCTTCTTGAGGAATTCGACGCGGTGTTTATCGGGTCGGGAGCGGGACTGCCCAAATTCATGGGGATCCCGGGCGAAAACGCGAACGGTGTTTATTCCGCCAATGAGTACCTTACAAGAAGCAATCTTATGAAGGCCTTTGATGAAGAATATGACACGCCTATCAATCCGGGAAAGAAGGTTATAGTGGTAGGCGGAGGAAATGTCGCCATGGATGCCGCAAGGACGGCGCTCAGGCTCGGAGCGGACGTCACCGTGGTCTACAGGCGTTCCGAGGCCGAGCTTCCCGCGAGGGTCGAGGAGGTGCACCACGCAAAGGAAGAGGGCATCAAATTTAATCTTCTTACAAACCCCACGGAAATACTGGTTGACGAGAACGGAATGGTGCGGGGGATGACCTGCATAAGGATGGAGCTGGGGGAGCCTGACGAATCGGGAAGGAGATCCCCGATAGAGATAGAGGGCTCCGAGTTTGAGATAGAGGCGGATACTGTGATCATGTCTCTGGGAACCTCTCCCAATCCGCTGATCGCTTCCACTACGGAAGGTCTTGAGACTAACAGACGGGGCTGTATTGTTGCGGAGGAGGATTTCGGACAGACCTCCAAAGCCGGGGTGTTTGCCGGAGGCGATGCGGTCACCGGAGCAGCCACGGTCATTCTCGCGATGGGAGCCGGAAAGTCGGCTGCCGAGGGGATAGACAGATACTTAAGCGAAAGCGGCAGATGAGCCGTGCTAAAGGTTGACATAATATGTGTCGGGAAATTAAAGGAAAAGTATTTAAGGGATGCCCAGTCGGAATATGAGAAAAGGCTCTCAAAATACTGCAGATTAAGCATCCTTGAGGTTGCCGACGAAAAGACCGTTGAAGGGGCAGGGGAAGCACAGCTTCAAAGGATAAAGGAAACCGAAGCCGAAAGGCTTTTAAAGCATGTCAGGGACGATGCGTTTTTAATAACCCTTGAGATCGAAGGCGAGCAGAAAAGCTCCGAGGAGCTTTCGGATTATCTGTACCGTCTCGGAATAAAAGGGATAAGCCATGTCCAGTTTATCATAGGCGGATCCTTAGGGCTTCCGGAACTGATAACAAAAAAAGCAGGGCTCCACTTAAGCTTTTCGAGGCTGACCTTTCCCCATCAGCTTATGAGGGTGATCCTTCTCGAGCAGATATACAGATGCTTTAAGATAAGCGCGAACGAACCCTATCATAAATAAAGCGGCAGGGTGTACCCGGCTGCTGTGTTTTTACGGCCTTTTTATATCAGAATTTTCCGAAATCTTTGTTATGCAGGATATTTATGAAACAGAGCTGGTAATAGAGCCGGAGCATGAGAGAAATGTATTCGGCCAGTATGACAGCTTTATAAAGAGAATAGAAAAAGTCTTTAAGGTGAACGTTACCGCGAGAGATGACAGGCTGAAGCTTTCCGGAAGGGAAGAAGGCGTGAGAGGGGCTCTCGCCGTTATAAACGAACTTGTCACGCTTTCGAGGCGCGGTGCTTTGGTGGATGAACAGAAGGTGGAATATGTCATTGAGATGACGAAGGAAAAATATGAAAGTCCCTTAAGTGCCATGGATGAAGGGATAATCTGCCACACCACCTCCGGAAAGCCCATAAAACCGAAGACCATAGCCCAGAAGGAATACGTGGATCTTATAAGGGACAGGATGATAGTCTTTTCGATAGGGCCCGCGGGGACCGGAAAGACCTATCTGGCTATGGCCATGGCCATTACAGCCTTCAAGCAGGAGGAGGTATCGAGGATCATCCTGACCAGGCCCGCGATAGAGGCGGGAGAGAAGCTCGGGTTCCTCCCGGGGGATCTTCAGAGTAAGGTGGATCCGTACTTAAGACCGCTGTATGATGCTCTTTATGAGATAATGGGCGCCGATTCCTTTCAGAAAAACACGGAAAAAGGGCTTATCGAAGTGGCGCCGCTTGCGTATATGAGGGGAAGGACGCTTGATAATGCCTTTATCATCCTTGATGAGGCCCAGAATACGACGTCTGCCCAGATGAAGATGTTTCTTACCCGTATAGGCTTCGGCTCCAAGGCTGTCATCACGGGCGATCCTACCCAGAAGGACCTGGCTCCGGGCACGGTATCGGGGCTCGATACGGCTCTTAAGGTGCTTAGGAACATACCGGAGATAGGGGTTTCAAGGCTGACGAGCGTGGATGTGGTAAGGCATCCTTTAGTTCAGAAGATAGTAAAGGCATACGAGGATTATGACAGCCGCCATCGAAAATGAGACAGGGAAAGGCTTTGATTTTGACCATGAGGCCTTGTTTAACACTATAACAGAGACCGTTCTTTCGGAAGAAAACTGTCCATATGACGTAACAGTTTCTCTTTTTATTGTTGATAACAAAGCCATAAGAACGTTAAACAGGGAGAGCAGGGGGATCGATTCGGAGACGGACGTGCTTTCGTTTCCGATGCTTAATTTCGAAAAACCTGCTTTTTTTGAGCCTCTTGAAGAGGATGGAGATAATTTCGATCCGGACAGCGGAGAACTGTTGCTCGGAGACATAGTTCTTTCATACGATAAGATCTTTGAACAGGCCGAAAGCTACGGACACAGCATAAAGAGAGAGTATGCATTCCTTATAGTACACAGTTTGCTCCATCTTCTGGGATATGACCATATTAAGGAGGAAGAAAGGAAGCTTATGGAGGACCGTCAGGAGAAGCTGATGGCAGTCCTTAACATACCGAGATAGATGAGACTTCGGCCCTTAAGAGGGTTTATCGGATATTTCGGCGTAAAAATCCCTTTAAACAGATGAGTTTCATTCACTGACATAGATGAGAAAGAGAGACAGCAGGAGCTCAAATTTCATAGTCCAGGGCGGCATTTTGGCGATTGCGGGGATCATTTCCCGTATAATCGGGCTTTTATACCGGATCCCGCTTCAGAAGACCATTGGCGACGCCGGAATGGGCTATTATGCTGCCGCATTTCAGATCTATTCCATCATGCTCATCATCTCATCCTATTCCCTGCCCGTGGCGGTCTCGAAGCTTATGGCCGGAAGGCTTGCAAGGGGACAGTATAAAAACGCGAAGAAGCTCTTTCAGGGAGCGATGCTTTTTGCCCTCATCACCGGCGGGTCTGCCATGCTCATCCTGTTTATATCCGCTGATTCGCTGGCTGAAAACGTTATGAAGATGTCGGGAGGGTCGATCGCCTTAAGGGTGCTTGCGCCGACACTTTTGGTCGTTGCCCTGATGGGTGTCATGAGGGGGTACTTCCAGGGTACCGGAACCATGATGCCGACTGCTTCCTCACAGCTCCTTGAGCAGATAGTGAACGCCGTGATCTCGGTCGTGGCGGCTGTCGCGCTGTTTAATTACGGCGGGAAGGTTGCGGCCGTTTTAAGGGATATAAATTATGCCGCGGCTTACGGAGCGGCGGGAGGCACAGTTGGAACCCTGGCGGGCGCGTTAAGCGGGTTCCTTTTTTTGGGCATTATTTTTCTGATGCAGGGTAAGGATTTAAAGAGGGAGGTAGCATCAGACAGGACCGGAAAAAGAGACAGTTTCGGAAAGGTTTTCAGGCTGATCTTAATAACGGTCATGCCCGTTATTTTAAGCTCCACCATATATAATATTTCGGATGTCCTCGATCAGAGCATTTTTGGAAATATAATGCAGAAAAGAGGCATGAGCGAGACCTTTATAGCCGAAAACTGGGGAATATTCAGCACTAAGTACAAGGTTATAATCAATGTTCCGGTCGCGCTTGCGAATGCCCTGTGTTCCTCGATGATGCCGGCGCTTACGGCAAGCGTCGCGCAGGGCAATACCAGGGACGCGAGACGAAAGATCAGGATAGGAATGCGTTTCGTTATGATAGTGGCGATCCCCAGTGCTATGGGCCTTGCGGTTTTAGGCGAGCCGATTCTTTCAATGATGTTTACGGGGGAGATAGAAACGGCGGCTATGCTCTTAAGAATGGGTTCCGCTTCTGTAGTTTTCTACTCTATGTCCACTCTTTCAAACGGTGTGCTCCAGGGGATCGACAGGATGAATGTTCCGGTCAGGAACTCAGCCATTGCGCTGGTTGCCCATCTTGCGGTTCTGTATTTCACGATAGGAGTTCTTGATCTTAAGCTTTACGGGGTGGTTATTTCAATAATAGTCTTCTCGCTCCTTGTCTGCGTGCTGAACTGGTTCGATATCAGCAGGCACACCGGTTATAAGCAGGAGATCTTCCGCACCTTTATCGTGCCGCTTCTTGCCTCGATAGTCATGGGGGTAGTGATAGGCCTGTTAAATTTCATTCTGAGCAAGTCGGTAAGCCATTTTGTGTCTGCCCTGATCTCAGTCATCGTCGGGGCAGTCGTGTACTTTGTTTCGCTGCTTCTCATGAAGGGTGTAAGGGAATCTGAGATAAGGGCCTTCCCCGGAGGAAATGTGTTTGCCACGATCGCGAGGTTTTTACATCTGATATGAGGATCTGTGTTGTCGGCGGGGGAGTCTCTGGGCTTGCAGCCGCCATTGCCGCTTCTGAAAAGGGAAACAGGGTTACCGTGATCGAACATGGACCGAGGGTCGGAAAGAAGCTTCTTTCCACGGGAAACGGGAAATGCAATCTTTCAAATACGGATCAGGATCTCTCCCATTATCACGGGGACCGGGAGTTTATCAGAGGTATTTTTGAAAGGGTCTCATACGAGGATGTCATTTCATTTCTGACGGGGATCGGGATATTTACAAAAAACAGGAACGGATATCTGTATCCCTACAGCGAACAGGCATCGGCGGTGCTTGATGTACTCAGGTTTGCGGCAAGAAAAAACAATGTTGAGTTTGTACTTGGCGGGCATGTTAAGGAAATAATCACATCAGGTGATGGGCCGGAGTCCGGGTTTATCGTAAATACTGAAAACTCCGAAAGCCGGGATAACGATATCCGGGGAAAGGGCTCCGCGGATGATCCTTTAAGATCCGCTAAAAACGGGCAGATCCCGGAAAGATACTTTGACAGGGTGATAATAGCGGCAGGTTCAAAGGCCGCGCCTTCAACCGGTTCTGACGGAAGCGGGTATCTTCTGGCAGAGGCGCTCGGACACAGGATAGTAAAGCCTCTTCCGGCGCTCGTGCCTCTCAGATCGGACGCGGCATACTGCAAGGAGCTTAAGGGCGTAAGGTTTAACGCCAAAGCGTCGGTCTGTATTGACGGTCGGTTTGCTCTTTCGGAAGAGGGCGAGATCCAGTTTACTGATTACGGTCTCTCGGGAATCCCCGTTTTCCAGCTTAGCGGTCCTGTTGCGAGGGCTTTGGATCAGGGCGCCCGGGTGAGGACAGAGCTTGACCTTATTCCGTTTATGAGCGAAAAGGAGCTTTTTTCGTATCTTTCCTTCAGAAAAGAGGCGGATGATACAAAACAGGCCGCGGAATTCCTTATCGGGCTTCTGCCGAAGAGCCTTGCGCTACTCGTAAACAGACTCTGTAATATAAAAAACAGTATGCCGGTATCGCAGCTTTCGGATTCCGACACGGAAGCGCTGGCAGGGAAGATAAAAGGGCTCGGTTTTAATATCACAGGCACCCAGGGCTTTGATAAAGCGCAGGTCTGTTCGGGCGGCGTTGATACTGCAGAGATCAGTGAAACCCTTGAATCGAAGCTTTTAAAAGGCCTTTATTTTGCGGGGGAGATAATTGACGTGTACGGAGACTGCGGGGGCTATAACCTGACCTGGGCCTTTGCGACAGGGCTGCTTGCAGGAAGGGCTCAGGGAGAAGAGATCCCGGGCCGGAGGTGCCGGTAAAAAAGCCCGGTACGTAACAGTCAGAGAAAAGCGGTCCGGTGCCTGAAAGACTGAGATTTCATTATGATAAAGATCGAACAGCTGAAGCTTCCTCTCGACCATACTGAGGAGGAGCTTGAAGTGGCAATAGAAAAACGCGTCGGGAGAAAAGTAAGGAATAAAAACGGACAGGCATGTTTCCGGATACTTAAGAAATCACTTGACTGCCGCAAGAAGCCAGAGCTTTATTATATTTATTCGATCGGAGTGTTTTTTGACAAAAAAACAGAGGCTTTGGTAAAAAAGAGCAGGAGAGCGGGCTCTCTTATCTTTGCTGAGGAAACCGTGTACAGTCCTCCGGTGTTTAACAAAGAGCCGGGAAGCAAACGCCCGGTGATAGTGGGGGACGGGCCTGCCGGTCTCTTCTGTGCATATATACTTACGCTTGCGGGAGCCTGCCCGGTTGTTCTGGAACGGGGCGGAGACGTTGACCAAAGGACTGAGACAGTAAAGAATTTCTGGGAAAACGGACAGCTTGACCCGGGCTCCAATGTACAGTTCGGGGAGGGCGGTGCAGGCACCTTTTCAGACGGCAAGCTTAATTCGGGAATAAAGGACAGAGCGGGACGGATAGCCTTTGTGCTTGAGACCTTTGTAAAATTCGGAGCCAAAGAGGAGATCCTTTATGATTCAAAGCCCCATATAGGAACCGATGAGCTTAGAAGGATCATAAGGAATATGCGGCTTTTCCTGGAAGAGAGGGGCTGTGAATTCCGCTTTAATTCGAAGGTCAGTGATCTGATCCTTGAAGACGGGAAAATATCAGGCGTTATTTATGAGCCGGAAAAAGGTTCCCGCGATGACCATGAAAAGCCTGAGAAAAACGGTCCGGAAAAGCTTCTTTCCGATACTGTCGTGCTTGCCATAGGACATTCCTCAAGGGATACCCTTGAAATGCTTTATGACAGGCAGATACGGATGGAGCGGAAGGATTTCGCCATGGGCTTCAGGGTCATGCATCCCCAGAAGCTGATAGATTTCGCCAGGTATGGCAGGGAGCTTTTTCCGGCGGATTATAAGCTCGCTGTGACTACCGGGGACGGAACGAGGGTCTATTCCTTCTGCATGTGTCCCGGAGGTTATGTAGTCAATGCTTCTTCAGAGGAGGGGAGGCTTTGTGTAAACGGGATGAGCTATGCGGACAGATCATCGAAGGAAGCCAACTCGGCAATAGTAGCGGCCTTTAAAAAGGAGGATTTCGGCTCCGAAGATCCCCTTTCGGGAATGTATCTTCAGCGGAGGATCGAGGAGAAGGCATACGCGCTTTGCAAAGGCAAGATCCCGACAGAGCGTTTTGTGGATTTTAAGGACAGTATAAACGGGCGGGAAAATATCCGTAAAGCCGAAGACGTACCCGAAAGGAATGGAGGCGCAGCTCTGGCGGATCATAAACCGATAAGAAAGCTTCAGATAAAGGGAGCCTATGCCGGGGCGGATCTGAGTACGATATTTGATGATAAGGTGAACCGCGCGATCGTTGAAGCCATGGAGGCCTTTGACAGGCAGATAAAGGGATTTGCCGGAGAGGAAGCGGTTTTTGCGGGGGTGGAATCAAGAACTTCAAGCCCCGTGAGGATCTTAAGGGATGAGGAAAGCTTTATGGGAAGCGTTTACGGGCTGTATCCCTGCGGAGAGGGCGCAGGGTACGCAGGAGGCATAATGAGCGCGGCTGTTGACGGGATAAAGACGGCGGAGCATATTTTGAGACAGTATAACGATTTTTAATAACAGGATTTATGCGTGGATCAGGTATTGCCGAAAAGTTCAAAAATAGCTGAACTTTCCGGGCTCTCCCGGTTTAACAGAGGTAAACTCGGAGTACACGCAGACAGGGGAATAAACAGTGGAAAGGGAAAAGTATGAAGCCTCGCTCAGGGCGGGGCTTAAAAAGAAACAGAGAATAGTGGTAAAAATCGGGTCAAGCTCGCTTCATCACATAAAAACAGGGGAGCTCAACCTCACCAAGATGGAGAGGCTTGTGCGGGAGCTCTGTGAGCTTAAGAACCAGGGAAGGGATGTTATCCTTGTTTCTTCAGGGGCGATAGCCGTTGGAAGAAAGGCCATGAACGTATCTCCCTCTGACGGGGAGGTTCCCGTAAAGCAGGCTCTGGCGGCCATCGGGCAGGCAAGGCTTATGATGATCTACCAGAAGCTTTTCGGGGAATATAATCATGTGACGGCGCAGATACTTATGACCAAGCATACGATCGTTGATGATATAAACAGGAGAAATGCCCATAATACATTTACCGAGCTTTTAAGGATGGGAGTGATCCCCGTTGTTAACGAGAATGATACCGTCGCTGTGCATGAGGTTGAGGATACCATAGGGGACAATGATTTCCTTTCCGCAGTCGTGGCTTATCTTGTGGGGGCCGATGCCCTTATACTACTGTCCGACATAGACGGTCTTTATACTGACGATCCAAGGAGCAATAAGGACGCTGAGTTTATCGGCGTTGTCGAGAAGCTTTCCGATGTGATGTCCATGGGTAAGGAGTCGACGGGAAGCACACTCGGTACCGGCGGAATGAGCGCAAAGCTGCATGCCGCGACCATTGCCGTGAATGCGGGCTGTGATATGGTGATAGCAAACGGCAGGGATGTGAGCGTTATCCATAAGATCATGGAGGGGCGCAATTACGGTACCCTGTTTCTTTCAAAGCGCAACCCGGAATTTGATATAGCCGATTATATAGAGACTAATTAGCACTGCACCGATTTGCGGAGCAAATCGTGTGCTTAGGCCTGCCGTATCCGGAGCAAGAATATGAACCTTGATGAAAAGATAAAAAGAATAAATGAGCTTTATCATAAGTCTCAGAATGAAGGGCTTTCCGATGAGGAAAGGGAAGAACAGAAAAGGCTGAGGCAGGAATATATCGCAAACGTACGGGGCAATCTGAAGGCCCAGCTTGACGGTATCGATATAGTGGAGAAGGATGGCAGTGTTGTTAACCTCGGAGAGAAATACGGAAATAAATAAACACGATTTCAGGAAAAAAGCCCTGGCCGTAAGGAACAGTCTGGATACAGAAGACAGGAAGCGCAAGGATTCAGTTATTCTTAATCGCCTTTTGGAGAATGAACAGTTTAAGAGAGCCGCTTGCATAGGTGCCTATTATTCCTGTCAGAGCGAGGTCGATACGACATCGCTTATTTCGGCTTCGCTGAAACTGGGGAAGAAGGTATATCTTCCAAAGGTATCCGGGGAGCGGACATTAAAATTTTACAGGATTAATTCTCTTTCCGATACTATAAGCGGATATAAGGGTATTTTCGAGCCTGATGAAGAACGTTGCGAGGAACTTGCGGACAGTAATGAGATCGGGCTTCTGATTGTACCCGGTGTTGCTTTTGATGAAAACTTAAACCGCATGGGATACGGAAAGGGATTCTATGACGGATTTTTACGTTCATTTCAGGGATACACCATCGGGCTTGCCTACAGTGAACAGCTCTACAAAAGTATCCCCGCAGATGAAAATGATGAGAGGCTTGACATGGTGATCACCGATAAAGAAATAAAAGCGCAGATCCCCGAAAAGGAGCCCTTCAGGCAGTTCTATTTTATCGAGCTTGCAAAGGGCTTTTTAAAGGAGCTTGAAGATAAAAAGGGCGGAAGGGTCACTTACCATGTCACGACCTTCGGCTGTCAGATGAATGCGAGGGATTCCGAGAAGCTTTCGGGTATCCTTGAAAGCATCGGCTTTCTCTGTGAAGAGAGCGAGGAGGAGGCTGATTTTGTCATCTTTAACACCTGTACGGTCAGGGATAACGCCGATCAGAGGCTCTATGGAAGGCTCGGGCATCTGAAGGGGGAGAGGTATGAAAACCCCAACAGGATAATAGCCCTCTGCGGCTGTATGATGCAGGAAAAGAGCGCCGTTGAAAAGATCAGGAAAAGCTATCCCTATGTGGACATTATCTTCGGAACGCATAATATTTATAAGCTTGCAGAACTCTTCTGCATACATGAACAGTCGGATTCCATGGTTGTCGATATACTCGAGGGCACCGACGAGATAGTCGAAGATATACCGAGTGTCAGGAAATATCCCTTTAAATCCGGGGTCAATATCATGTTCGGCTGTGACAATTTCTGCTCCTACTGCATCGTTCCTTATGTAAGGGGAAGGGAGAGAAGCAGGGAACCGAAGGACATCATAAGGGAGATAGAGAAGCTTTCGGATGACGGAGTCGTTGAGGTAATGCTTTTGGGGCAGAACGTCAACTCCTATGGCAGGGGACTTGAAAATCCCATAAGCTTTGCCGCGCTTTTAAAGGAGGTTGAAAAGATCGAAGGGATAAAAAGGATAAGGTTCATGACCTCCCACCCTAAGGATCTTTCGGACGAGCTTATAGAAACCATCCGGGATTCAGAAAAAATATGCAGGCATATCCACCTGCCTCTTCAGTCCGGAAGCAGCAGGATATTAAAGCTTATGAACCGGAAATATACTAAGGAAAGTTATCTTGAGCTGGCGGAAAAGATAAGGCGGGAAATACCTGATATAGCGATAACAACCGATATAATAGTCGGTTTTCCGGGGGAGACGGAAGAGGACGTTGACGATACCCTTGATGTTATTAAAAAAGTCGGATATGACGGAGCCTTTACCTTTATCTATTCCAAAAGGGCGAATACCCCGGCGGCGGAGATGGAGGGACAGGTTTCAAAGGAGGAGAGCCGAAGGCAGTTTGACAGAGTATTAAAGGCTGTGCAGGATAGTTCAAAGGAAAGAGCGGCACAGAGGACCGGAGAGGTTTATGAGGTGCTTGCGGAGGAAGTGAGCGATCATGATCCTTCATACATTTCCGGAAGGCTTTCCTCTAATCTTGTCGTGCATTTTAAGGGCGGCAGGGAGCTTATCGGGAGCATTGCAAGGGTTAAGCTTACGGAATGCAGGGGATTCTATTATCTGGGAGAGATGCTTTAATAAAGTTCGTACCTAAGCACACGATTTGCTTTGCAAATCGGTGCAGTACGGTAATGATTCGGTCTGTAAAACAGACCGAATCGGTGCAAACCGGGGTTTGCACCTAAGCACACGATTTGCTTTGCAAATCGGTGCAGTACGGGGGGATCAGGGAGAATGCAGTATGACAATATCATACAGCTTACAGTGCGTGTGCTTGCTATCCTCACATGTTTTCCGATACATGAGAGCGCGCATGCGTGGATGGCTGAAAAACTGGGCGATCCGACGGGAAGGGATATGGGAAGGATATCCTTAAACCCCCGGGTTCATATGGATATGTGGGGAACAATATGCTTTTTGCTCTTAGGGATTGGCTATGCAAAGCCTGTACCCGTGGACATAAGGAATTTTAAAAGCCCCAAGAGGGATTTTGCCCTGACGGCAATAGCGGGGCCTCTTTCAAACCTCCTGATGGCTTTTGTAAGCCTTCTGATCCTTAAAGCCGTGATCGCAGGCGGGGCAGGCTTTAATATGTTAAATATCGTCGTATCAGGCCTTATTTACTGCGCCTACCTCAACATAAGCCTTGCGGTATTTAACCTGATACCGGTCCCGCCTTTGGACGGATCAAGGCTTGTTACGGCACTTTTGCCGGACAGGCTCTACGCAGTGTTTTTAAAATATGAAAAATATTCGGCCATTGCGCTTTTTGCGGTCATTTTCATATTGAACCGGGTCGGGGTCTCCCCCGTTTCCGCTGCATCGGGTTTTATTTTCGAGGGATTTCTGAGGCTGCTTGGTATATAATATGATACGGAGGGATACTAATGGATACTTCATCTGCCCGGAAAGAAAAGCAAAAGGATTTTTTCCGCATTGCGGTGATCGGAGGTCTCATTGTCGTTATCATCCTGACATTTGGTACCTACTTCCAGGGAAGGCTTGCCAACAGCGACACCCAGGAGGCAGTAAGAAACGTAAGCCTCTTTTATCTGGCCGAGCTTGCCGAGCGAAGGGAGCAGGTTGTTTCCACGGTTCTTGAGAATTATATAAACGATATGGATACCGCTATCGGCATGATCGAAAAAGAAGACCTTGAAAGTACTGAAAGCCTGCAGGCGTGTCAGGCCAGGATGAAGCAGCTCTACACCCTTGAAAAATTCGCCTTTGTGGACGAAAACGGGCTTATATATACTTCCCGCGGGACGAGGTCCGATATAGACCATTATAAGTTTGACTATCTGAATCTTTCCGCAAACGGATATATCCGTTAAAAACCTTGAAAGCAGCGATAAAAAGGTCGTTATAGCGATGCCTGTCGACAATCTGCCCTTTGAGGGACATACACTGGTCGTCTGTTTTATGGAGATAGATATGGACAAGATGATCCAGAACGTTTCCCTCCAGTCCAATAACAGCACGACCTTCTGCAATATCTACACTGAAACCGGTGTGGCGCTTACAAACCTCGTGCTTGGCGGACTTGCAAGCGAGGATAACCTTCTTGAGGCAATGGGACATGCGGAATATGAGGACGGTTATTCCGTGGAAAAGGTTGTGGATGACTTTGAGAGCGGAAGGGAGGGGGTTGTTTCCTTTACCTACAACGGTATCTTTGAGACCCTGTATTATGTACCGATCCACGGTTCGGACTGGATGCTTACCTACCTGATCAGGGAAAGCGTCATCAGTGACCAGATAAACAGCATATCCGATTCGATCATCACGAGAAGTCTGATCCAGTCTATCCTGACAGCTCTGGTCCTTGCGGCGATGTTTACCCTGATGATCATCCAGATCAGGCGGACGTCAAAGGCAGAGCTCGAAAAGGAGATCTCCGAAGCGGAAAACCGGATGAAGCAGCAGGAGTTAGAGGAGCAGATCGCCATGCATGAAGAGCTTGCCGATGCCTTAAGGGCAGCGGAAACAGCGAACATGGCAAAAAGCGGTTTTGTGTCAAATATGTCCCATGAGATAAGGACTCCGATCACCGCGATCCTTGGCATGAATGAAATGATAAAGAGGGAATGCGATGATGAAACCATCCTTTCCTACGCGGAGAATATAAGAAAGGCCGGCGAGAGCCTTTTGGGGATAATAAGCGACATCCTGGATTTCTCCAAAATAGAGGCAGGGCGGATGGAACTGTCAAAGGGCCCCTATTCCCTTAAGGGGATAATAGGTGATCTCTATAATCTGATACGGTTCCGCGCGGAGGCAAAAGGCCTTGAGCTTAATTTTTCGATCGATCCGAAACTCCCAAAGGGGCTTATCGGTGATGAGCTCAGGGTAAAGCAGATCATAGTCAACATTCTGACCAATGCCGTCAAATATACGGAGAAGGGTGGCGTTCTGCTGGAAATGACAGCAAAAGAGAAAGACGGGGACAGAGTAAAGATCTATGTTGCCGTGACGGATACGGGTATCGGTATCCGTAAGGAGGAGATGGACAGGCTGTTCAGCGCCTTCGAAAGACTTGATACCCAGCGCACAAGAAGCATAGAGGGCTCGGGACTCGGACTGTCGATCACCCGCCAGCTCCTTCAGATGATGCAGTCGGATCTTTCCGTGGAAAGCACATATAATGAAGGCTCCAGGTTCTCTTTTGAACTCTGGCAGGGGATCTCCGATCCGGATACGATCGGCAGTTTTGATCCCAAAACCGATGCCTATGCGCCTGCGAATAAACAGGATGTGGAGAAACCGTTTAAAGCGCCCGGCAGACGGATCCTGATAGTTGATGATACTCCCATGAACCTGCAGGTCATAGCGGGGCTTTTAAAGCGTACCGAGATGGAGATAGAGACCGCTTCGGGAGGGAAGGAATGCATAGATAAATTCGGAGAGAAGGATTATGATATGGTCTTTCTGGATTACCGCATGCCGGAGATTGACGGTATCGAGACTGTCAAGAAGCTTAAGGTACTTTATCCCGAAAAGTTCGAAAAGACCCCGGTCATCTCCCTTACGGCGAGCGCGGTTTCGGGAGACAGGGAAAAGCTCCTCGCCGCAGGGCATACCGATTATCTGCCCAAGCCCGTTAACATAGCGGATATGGAAAAGATGTTAAGGAAATATATTAAGACAGACGATCTGCCAAAGTCGCCGGATGAGGAAGACAGAACAAAGGCAGAAGAAAGCGGGGAGGACGGTTTTCTGCAGGCCATAGCAGGCCTTGCCCTGCTCGATCCGAAGAAGGGCATGGAATACTGCGGGGACGAGGATGACTATATTTTCGCCCTTCAGACATACAGGGATTCCATAACGGAAAGGGCAGAAACAATAGAGAGGAGCCTTGATTCAGGCGATCTTGATACTTATTCCCTGACGGTTCATTCAATAAAGAGAGTACTTCCGCTTCAATAGGCGCCACTTCCCTTTCCGAAAGGGCGAAGGTCCTTGAGGAGGCCGGAAGAAACGGCGATAAGGAGACTCTTTGGCGGGAAACACCGCTGTTTTTAAAGGACTTTAAGGGGCTGAAGGGAGATCTTGACAAGGTCTTATCCGTATTTGACAGCTGATATGGCTGCAGGGAAATGACAGGAAACGAATTTATCCGTTTTTTTGCGTATGTCATGTGCGTAAATCGGAAGATTACGGTTATATTAACGGGACGATCGGGCATGAGGTTTCCTCTGCCCGGTTTTTTTGTTTATATGACTAACGTCTGACGTATATACGGGAGCTATGTGATATAATGTAAATATGATCAAAGATCAGGTAACTGATAACTGACTGTCCCGGCAGGGCGCCCGCAGTCCGGCATGGGGATCGCGGGGCAGTTCTGATGGGAATGGTCCAAATATACTGCAAAATAATGAAAGGTTAAAGGAAAGGGTATGCCTAATAAAAAAACAGAACTTCATATTCATACAAAGATGTCCGAGATGAGAGGGCTTATATCTCCGAAGGAGCTGGTGGAATATGCCCTGGAGCATAAGTATGATATCATAGCCGTTACGGATCTCGGAAGCGTTCAGGCGTTTCCTGAGGTCTATCACATCTGGAAGAAACATCACAGGGAATTTGAGGAAACAAACAGAATGGCAGACGAAGGCTCGGGGAGTGATGATTTCCTTAAGATAATTTACGGAATGGAAGCTTATTTTATAGAAAACCCGGATCAGGCTCTTACGGGGGACAGCCGGAAATGCCATCCTGTTTTGCTCTACGCCGCAAATGAAGCGGGGATAAGAAACCTTTACAGGCTAGTTTCCTATGGAAGGAGAGACCCAAAGAACGGATCGCTTGAGATCGACAGATCATTACTGGCAAAATACCGTGAGGGATTGCTTGTGGGCGCTGTATGCGACGGTGGGGAACTGTCGGAGGCAATCCGCCTGAAAAGAGGGGATAAAGAGCTTAGTGACAGGGCTTCTTTCTATGACTTTATAGAAATAACGCCGTTTTGCGAAAGCAGCGTTTTATATGATAACGGGGAGAAAATATACAGAACCTGCGACAATATGAAAGCGATGCTTAAGAAGCTGTTTCTTCTCGGAAAGGAAGAGCAGATACCGGTCATTATGGCTTCG
>JAIKXO010000298.1 GCA_024684065.1 Lachnospiraceae bacterium | reverse complement strand
TTATCTTGGATCACTCAAGTATACAGCGGATGAGATGGACCACCCTATAAGAGAGTTGTCGGGCGGGCAGAAAGCAAAGGTGCTTCTACTTAAAATGAGCTTATCTGATGCGAATGTTCTTATTTTGGATGAACCAACGCGAAACTTCTCACCCCTGTCAGGGCCGGTAATCAGGAAGATGATATCTCTTTTCCCAGGAGCTGTTATCAGCATCTCGCACGACAGGAAATACATAGATGAGGTTTGTACGAAGGTCTACACATTGACAGAGAATGGGCTTGAATAGAGACGATGCGATGAACCTTGATATTTGTATAAACTGGTAGTTAATCAAGAAGAGGGGCTGATCGATCTATTCAATGTAGGAGGATCTCGTAACAGAGGTCCTTTTTCTCTTCTCCAAAGCTCGAAATCTAAGGGAAGGACTATATTTACTAATACAGGAAGTGGATTTGAAAAAGTATCTTGACTAAATTTGCATAACACGGCATAATGTATCAAAACGATATATCAAAACGATATATCAAAACAATTTATTGGCAATTTGAATTTGTCGATATAAAGGAGTACTTGGACATGAGACAAAGAGTTCGAAAAATATGTCTGCTTTTTTCTTTTTTGTTGTTTCCGATCACGATATGGTACTTCTCGCCTTATCTTATAATACAGGCAGCGATTGAGCATATCATAAACGGAAGCTTCATTGTTTTTTGTCTGATGTTTGTGCTTTCCCTGTTTTTCGGAAGAGTATGGTGCGGATATTTATGTCCCGCAGGAGGACTTCAGGAGTGTGTCATGAGGGTCAATGATAATCCTGCAAAACTTGGGAAAAGAGACAGAATAAAATATGTGATATGGGTAGTCTGGATTATAGCGGTGATTGTGACATTTATCTTTGGAAGAAACGATGTGACGATCAACCCGTTTTATATGACCGACCACGGCATTTCTGTATCGAGCATATATAATTATGTAATATACTATGGAATAATAATGCTGTTAGTTTTCCCGGCACTGATTCATGGACGCAGGGCGGCGTGCCATTACATCTGCTGGATGGCACCGTTCATGGTCATAGGTGTTTCAATTGGCAGATGGCTTCATTTTCCACGGCTTCATATTGAAGCCGGGAACGATAAATGTATTTCATGTGGAAAATGTAACAGAGCCTGTTCAATGGGACTGGATGTAAAAAAGATGGTTTCGGATGGGACAATTGCAAAATGTACAGAATGCATTCAGTGCGGTGCCTGTGTGGATGAATGTCCGAAGAAAGTATTAAGCTACAAGTGGAGATGCAGATAAATTTGGAGAATCGTGATGGCGAAAGACAGGAAAATTGATCTGGTTATACTCGGACTTCTGGCGCATGAGGATCTTACCGGGTATGATATCAAAAAAAATATAGATGGGAGCATAAGCTTCTTCTGGAAAGGAAGCTTTGGAAGTATTTATCCCGCACTTAGTGATATGGAGCAGCAGGGGTTAATAAAACGTATGAAATCCGATAATTCAGGCGGCAGAGAGAAGATAGCTTATCATCTGACAAAAAAAGGTGAGGATGCTCTGAAGGCCTGGCTGAAAGAGGAAAGAGTCAGTAATGAATTGAAATATGAAACATTACTCAAGCTATATTTCGGTGGTGTGGAAGATAGAAGCGTGACAATAAGAAATATAGAATTATTTGAGGAGAATATCAGACATAATCTTGAGATTTTGAAAATTTATAAATCCAATCTCGAGAACGTATTGGATGAAGAAGATCATTTGTATTATTACCTTACAGTTACATTTGGGATTGATACATATGAAGCGTATCTTAAATGGTGCACGAAATCAAAGAAACTGCTGAAGAACTGTTAGAACAGGGAGGGTATAATTATATGAAAGCAGCTATATTATATTATTCAATGCTGGGAAACTCAGAACTTGTAGCCGGGAAGATAGCTGAGAGGCTGGGGGCGGATATTATCAGAATCGAGCCTGATAAAGCATATCCAGATAAGGGTGCCAGGAAATTTCTCTGGGGAGGAAAGAGTGCTGTGATGGGCGAAATGCCCCGGCTGAAACCTTATGAGTTTGATCCGGATAAGTACGATTTGATAATCCTCGGATTTCCTGTCTGGGCGAGTCGGCCTGCGCCGCCTATCAGGACATTTGTTGAGGAGTTTAAGGGAAGCCTTAAGGGAAAGAAACTGGCAGTCTTTGCTTGTCAGAGTGGAAACGGAGCTGAGAAGGCATTTGCAAAATTGAAAGAGCAAATTGGAATAGATAATTTTGTGGCAGAACTGATTCTTATTGATCCGAAGACTAAAGAGATCAGCTCAAATGATGATAAGATAAATTCATTCTGTGAGAAAACAAAATCGTGATATTTAAAAATTTTTTGTCGTCCGCCTCGTTTGATGGTACAATTGAGTTTATAGAAACTTTCCTTCATACGATGCTGAGCCGGGACGATATGATAAACACATTAAACGGGACAGTTCCGACGGTATCAACACTGTATCGCGTTTTCTGCCGGCCGGATCCGTTACAGGATGATGGGAATATAATGAAAACACAGGGAGAACATACCTTATGACAACATACATAGCAACGATCTCAGATACAAAAGTAAGGGATCTGCTAAAAAAACTGAAAAAAGAGGATTTCCTGATCCTTTATTATAAACCGGACGAGAAGCAGGTTCCGATCGATATGATCTGCCTGTTCTCTGAGACCAGGGGAATGGTGGAATTCAGGGAATACACTGATGATGTGACGGTTGCTTTTGAAATGGGGAAACTGTACGGAGAGACAGAAAAAAAGGCTAATGCCGTTATCGAGATCTCATGTGACAGTCAGGTCTTTGGAAAGATAAAAGCGATGCTTGGCGGATCAAAAAAGCCAAAGAAACCATCGGGACGGAAAGCACCCGCTGCAAAAAAGGCAGAACCCGTTCCGGAGCAGCTTTCATTAGACATGATAGTGCCGGGGACTGCCGGTGAAAGAACGGATGAAACCGGAAAAACTGATTCCGGAAAGCCGGGGAGGAAAAATCCAGTAGTTAATGAAAAAAAGAAGAGCGCAAAACCGGAAGATGAGGAAAGGCTCTTCGATGAAGCTTATACAAGATTTGATTCACTGCTCACTTCACTTAAGACAAAGACATTTAACCCCATGACGAGCAAGCAGGGGATATTCAGCGCGCTAAGGCTTATGCGGGATGAGAGCCAGCCCTTTGAAGAGGCACTTGGAAAAAGCCTGTCGGAGCCTGCGAAAAAAAAGTTTTTTGCCGAAATATCCGCGCAGGACGTTGAAAGGATCAAGGAGGCAGGACTTGAGGTGATGCGGTATGACCATTGAGCACTCCGCAGGTTCGGACAGTTTTGTGTTTTCAAAACTCCTTTTTTGCATTTGTGCTGCTCATGATAGAATAATTCAAATCGAAGTTTGTATGTGCCGAAGATTATCAGGTTATTTCACATATACGCCAATACGGAGAAACGGTGAATGCTACAGAAGTCAGTCAATTTGCGAAAGACATGCTTCATTCAGATCGTGCAAAATCGGTGCTGCAGGATGTTACGAGATAGAAGACAATGTAGCTTGCGAACAATAAATTCAGGTTTGTACATATAGAAACACTCTTGTAAAAAGGGACTTTCAAAAAGGCGGCAGCAGATCCTGAGGATCTGCTGCCGCCTGCTCCGAAGAGCTTCTTCTGCACATGTTTTAGGCTTTCAGGTTTTTAATTTTCCCAGGTTGTATCAGATCCTGTATGTCTTTACCACTTCGCTTAGACTGTTGGACTTCTCCAATACATCCTCAGTACCGCTCGTGATCTGCTGTGTCATGGAAAGCACCTCTTCAATGGATGCGGTGGTTTCCTCTGTGTTGGAGGCATTCTGTTCGGCTGCCTCTGACAGGCTCTCCATGAGGGCTCCGACATTTTCGCAGCTTTCGGTCATTAAACGGCTGATCTGTCCCAGCTGGCCGATCTCCGAGTTGATGATCTCAAGATTCTCGGAGATTGACATATAACTGTTTCTGGTCTCTTCTACGCCGTCCATCTGTTTTTGGACTGATTCCTTTACATTTGCGCTCTGCTGATTGGCATTTTCCACATTGAGCTGAAGCTCCTGGATGATTTTATTGATCTCCTTAACGCTTTCGGTAGATTCATCAGAAAGATGGCGGATCTCATCCGCGACCACCGCAAAGCCCCTTCCGGCATCCCCGGCTCTTGCGGCTTCAATGGATGCGTTGAGAGAGAGGAGATTGGTCTGACCGGCTATGCTGTCTATCATGTTGGAGGCTTCCCCTATCTTGGCTGCACTTTCACGGATCTTTTCAATGCTTGCAAAGATCCCGCCAAACGCCGCTTCACTTTCCCTGGATACCGCATAGAGACCGTCAAGCACCCTGTTCCCCTCCTGGCTTGCAAGTGATATCTGTTTACTGGCCTCAGAGAGGTTATCAGATGCCTGTGCATTCTGCCCGGCGATCTTCTGAAGTGCCTCCACTTCCCTCATGGAACTTTCTATATCGGTTACCTGGCTGTACGCCAGTTCAGCCACGTTGTTTACCGCCTTTGTGATATCGGAAACATTGTTCAGGATGGATTCCGATTTCCTTGCCATGCTCCCGGACATATCCTCAAGACTGCCGGTTGAGGAATCCATATTCAGCATGATCTCACGAAGTGAAGAACGCAGAAGGTTAAAGGAGTAAGCGAGTCCTCCGATCTCGTCATTCTGCCTGATGGAGATCTCGGGGACGGTGAGGTCACGCTCCGCAAGCGCCTGTATAGAGGTGCTTATATGGGTGACGGGGTTTACCATCTGACGCATCACTAAGAATGCGATGTAAATGATAAATATGATATACAGGATAGATGTGGCTATCTGGATTTTACCGATGGTTCCCGTGATTTTGTTGATCTTTGCAACGGAAGCCTCAAGCTCCAGCTCGATATCCTCGGTTGAACTGTCAACGATCCCGCTAAGTTCGTCTGTAAGCCCGTCCACTTCCTCCATAATTTCATTTCCCGCGTCGATGCCTTCGTCAATGTAGGCTCGCGCCATAGCCGTGCATCTTTCGTAATAGCTGTCGTATCTGGCTGCGATGTCATCCCATTTCGCCGCGGATGAAGGATCTAAGGACTTGATATGCTCGATCAGTGCATGAACCTCGGAAGCAAATTCCGCAGCTTCTTCAAAGCCCTCCTCCTCATGAGTTGCAGAGGCATCGGTCAGGATCTCGGCCGTATGGAGGATTGTGTACCGAACCTCTTCTATATCCTCCAATTTCTCAATGGTCACGGATTGAAGAGAGGCAAGCTCCGCATTTACCTGCCTTGATGCCAGAGTAGAGTATATTGAAGTCGCTATGGTAAATGCTATAACTATAACGATAGGTGTGAAGATCTTGACAGCGAGTCCCTTGTATTCTGCTTTCTTTTTCATTAGAACCTCCTGAAATTAATGAAAAAGTATGATCATTTAAACGGTCTTACGGGAAAATGAACACTGATGTTTACCGGCTATACGGTTAAGGTAGCAGAACAGGGCAGGAGGGTCAATAAATCTTTCGGTATAACAGGCTGTTATAATAATAATAAATAGTGGTATAATAGGACTTAATACATGTTGCATATGCTGCGGCAGAATGTCTGCCGGATTTCGCTGTCTTATAATTGTTTGGTCAGAGATGATATGGTATACTATTCAGGACAATATTTAACAGATTCGAAAACCTTGTAACGAAGAAGGATGGCACGAAGGTAGTGACGAAGGTGCAGAGGCCTTTCATAGCGGAGCTTATACAGAAGGATTTCATTCTCTTAAAATCTCTTGCCAAAGGTCTTAATGTCATCTCAGAAGGAGAAGAAAATAAAGAGGATGTGGTAGATCTCCTTTCGGTCATAGAGGAGCTTGAGAAGGTTACGAACGAAGAACTGGATTTCAGGGTCGAAGCTGATAATACCAGATTCTTTAAGAATAACTGCATCGATGATGAGGAACAGATCTCGTGTCCTGCGGTCATAGATGAACTTACGACGGAACGGATGTTCACAATGACATTTGTGGACGGTTATTCCGTATCGAAAAAGGAAAAGCTTCTGGCTGACGGCTATGATCCGATAGAGATAGGGTGTGTCCTCATAGAAAATTATGTCCATCAGATTTTAGATGTCGGAACCTTCCATGCGGATCCCCATCAGGGCAATATCATGGTGAGCAATGGCTAGCCCTATTGGATCGACATCGGGATGATCGGACGTATTACCCAGGGAGATATCAGTCTCGTACAGTCCTTTGTCCTGGCATTACTGGAAATGGATCTGGAATCTCTGGTAAACTCCGTAATGTCCATGGGTGCCGCTTCTCCGAAAACGAACCGGAACAAGCTTATGGAGGATCTGGATGTTTTCATGAGCAAGTATATGAATGTTACAGCATTGCCGATCTTGAGATGTCCGTATTGTTTGACGAGATAATGAATCTGGCTGCAAAGCATTATATTTCACTGCCGGGCAAGTATACCATGTTAGTCCGTTCCATAGCAACCATCGAAGGCGTCATCGAGGAGCTCTGCCCGGAGCTCAATCTCTTTGAGATCATCTCACAGAAGCTGATGATAAGAGCAAAGGAAAGCTTTGATCTCGGACAGGCCCTGATCTCGACCGGAAAGGACGCGCTGGAGCTTGGGAAGAATCATCTATGCTGTTTTTTCAAGCATGATGTTCTTTGGATCCTGTATCCTTGCTACCGCTGACATCCAGCCAAAGACGGAGGGAGGCATGCCCGGCATGTAAAGATAAAATATCAAAATCAAGTAAGAAAGGAAGAAAACAATGGCAAAAAAATGGGATGAAAAATTAGCGGATGCAAGCGTAAAGCTTGAAGAACTGAGCAAGAAGGCCTCGGCTGCTTCTGAGGAGGCAAAGGCTGCCAAAGAGTTAAAAGAAGAGGCTATCAAGGATAAGATCAGTACAGCTAAGGGCAATGTTGCAGCATTCCAGGATAAGGTTGAGAGAGCGAAGGAAGAAAACAGAAGTAAGCTCAGCAGCTCCCTTATCAAGGCGCAGATGACCATTGAAGCAAAGATCGCGGAGAAGAAGGCTGCCAGGGATCAGAAGCATTTTGAGGCATATATCGAAGACCAGATTGATTATATTTATGACTGCTTTGACCTTGCGTCATATCTTGTAGCTAATGCGGAGCTTGCGATCCTTGAAACGCTTGCGGCGGTTGAGGAATTTGACGCAAAGTATCCTGAGGCGGAGTAAGCTGAAGGCGTTATTAACGAAAAGGCAGGCCATTTCGTTAATGAGTATTATTATTTAGAACGAATGGGCCGTAATTAAACAGCTCTCGTTTGTTATAAACAATGACGCGCGGAGGAATGATCGTTCCTCCGCGCATTAATAATCAAAGAATGGATGATCCGGTTTCTGAATAGACCGAAAATATTCGACATAAACTAAAATTTATGCCCAAGCGCACGAGCTGCTTCGTAAATCGGCGCAGACAGGAGAAGAGTATGTTTTATTTTCTGGTAATGCCGGTTTTAACCTGGCATGTGATACTGATCGTGGCGGCAGTGATCCCGGCGGTATTTCTGATGATAAAGGTATACCAGTCGGACAGGCTTGAAAAGGAATCTCCGTATCTTTTGTGGGATCTTATGAAAGTCGGGATTTTCTCCTCCCTTGTCGCTCTGGTCTCGGAAAGGATACTGTCCTTTATTTTGGATCTGATCGTTCCCGTGGATTCAGGGATCTATGATGTTATTCTGTATTTTATCGTTGTGGCGTGTTCGGAGGAGGGAGCCAAGTATTTCTTTTTAAAGAGAGAGACCTGGAAGGGAAATCCGGAGTTTAACTGCCAGTATGACGGCGTAGTATATGCTACCTTCGTGTCATTGGGATTTGCCCTGTGGGAGAATATCAGCTACGTATTAAGCTATGGCTTTGCCACGGCGGTGGTACGGGCGGTTACAGCAATTCCCGGGCATGCCTGCTTTGGAGTTTTTATGGGCGTGTTCTACGGGATCGCGAAAAAATATGAGCGTGCAAATGATACAGGGAATTCGCAGATATTCCGGGTCGCTGCCGTGATCGTCCCAGTCCTTCTTCATGGTGCCTATGACTACATTGCCTCACAGGAGGATTTGGGCAGCGCGTTATTTATTGTTTTTGTCGTTGTCCTTTTCGGGGTTTCATATTATCTGGTGGGAAAGACATCACAGAATGATAAATATATATGATTTGCTTCGCAAATCGGTGCAGGGCGGAGGGGTAGCAGCATGCCGGATTGGGACAGAAGGGCATATGGCGGGATGAAGTACAGGGAAAGGGAGGAAAATCCGCGGGAAGTACATTCCCGTTTCAGGAAAAAACTCATAACGATTACCATAATCGTGGTGGCGCTTATTTTCACCTGCGGAACTGTTGTCGCGCTATTATTTATGTCTTCCGCGGATGAAGCGGAAGACCAGACGGTTCCGGAGGTGGTGATCGAAGAGACGGAGGATCCCGGGACGATTGAAATAAATGAAGGTACCGGGTCTGTTATAAGCCTTGATGATGATAAGGCGGAGAGGACAGACCCTGATGCGGAGACAGAGAATGAACAGATACAGGCGGAAGAGGCAGATCCTCAGGAAGCTGTTTCACAGACAGGTGAAGAATCCGATTTCAGCGCGGTAAAGAATGCTTCATCTTCTGAAAATGACAGCCTGACGCTAGGGATCGATGTCGCGAAGTATCAGGGTACCATCGACTGGCAAAAGGTTTCCCAGGCAGGCGTCCAGTTCGCGATGATCAGGGTCGGCTACAGGACGATGGAATCCGGAACCATCGTCGAGGATGTGAACGCCAGATACAACCTTCAGCAGGCGAAGGCCAATAATATTAAGATCGGGGTATATTTTTTCTCCACCGCCGTTACCGAGATGGAGGCCATGGAGGAAGCACAGTTTGTGCTTGATATGATAGCGCCGTATCCGATTACCTATCCCGTTGCTTATAATTGTGAAGGTTTTAACAATCCTGACAGCAGGCAGTACTCTCTTACAAAGGAAAAGAGGACGAGGATAGCGCGAGCCTTTTTGGACCGTATTTTTTTACAGGGTTACACGCCTATGTTCTATGCGGCGAAAAACGAGCTTGAAAATGAAATTGAATGGGAAACGGGTGTGCTTGAAGACGAGTATAAGATGTGGGTGGCCTATTATCCGTCGCCCCCCTATCCGCAGACCCCGTCCCCGGGTTATGGCGGACAGATCGCGATGTGGCAGTATACGGGAAGCGGGACTGTTCCGGGAGTGCCAAAAGGCGTGGATCTGGATGTTGCTTATTTCGGCTATGATGAAGAGGCAAAGGCTCAGAGCGATGAAGTTTTAGAGACGGCGTCAGCCTCTGCCGAGGCTCTTATGAATTTTAAGGATGTTTCCGAGCAGGTGACGGCCAAGGATTCTACGAATCTCAGGGATATCCCGGCTCAGGGAGAGGAAAGCAGGATCCTGTATACACTGAAAAACGGTGAGACGGCTGAAAGAACGGGTATAAGCGACAGCGGCTGGTCGAGGATAAGCTATAACGGGCAGACGTGCTATGCAGTATCAAGCTTTCTTACTACAGATCTTAGCGCAAAGACAGAGGAGCCTGTTCTGAATGAGACACAGGATGGCGGTGACGGTCTTAAGACCGTATTTGCTCCGGCTGATGATCTTGTCACTCCGAAGATCGAGATAAACTTAAGGACACTTCCGAGCGTTACCAATGAGGAATCGGCGATCGTGGCGACTGTGCCAAACGGAACCATTCTTCAGAGAACCGGGATCAATGCGGATTACGGGTGGTCAAGGGTTGAATATAACGGTATGACACTCTATTGCGTATCAAGCTATCTGACTGCTGCTCAGTAAAGGCCCGGGCTTATGAAATTCGGGTATTTAAGTGCGATGTTGTACTCATTATAACGGAGGATACATGGACAGACTGAAGAAATGGCTTAAGGTCACAGAAACCTATATGAGATCCATCGGGAAATGGATACTTATCGGAGTTATCGTCGGTACGATCTGCGGCCTGATCGGAACCCTGTTCCATGTGGGAGTCGAGTATATGACGGAATTTCGGGGAAAACACTCATGGCTCCTTTTTCTTCTTCCGGTTTTTGGCCTTATCATCACCGGTATATATAAACTGCTCACCGTGGAGGGACATAATACCAACCATATTTTGGAGGCTGTTCATTCGGGACGCCAGCTTAGTTTCCTTCTTCTGCCGGCTATCTTCTTTTCAACGATCTTAACTCATTTAGGGGGAGGTTCCGCAGGGAGGGAGGGTGCCGCCCTGCAGATGGGAGGGACCATCGGCTTTCATGTCGGACGTAAGTTTTCCCTTCATGATAAGGATATCAGGATCGCGACCATGTGCGGGATGTCAGCTTTCTTTTCAGCGCTGTTCGGAACACCGATGGCGGCTACCGTATTTTCCCTGGGAGTTATCAGTGTCGGTATAGTTTACCATGCTGCCCTGATACCCTGCCTTACCGGCGCGCTTACCGCGTACGGTATCTCAACCCTTTTAGGAGTTGAGCCGACCCATTTTGCTGTTGAAGCGCCGGCCTTATCGGCCGTAATGCTTTTAAAAACGGCTGTACTCGGGATCCTTTGTGCCGGAGTTTCCATACTTTTCTGCGCGGTGATGCATGAGACCGAGCATCTGGCGGTCAGATATTTTAAAAACAAATGGCTCCGGGCGGCCTCAGGCGGTGTGATCATTATCCTGTTTACCCTTTTGTACGGTTCACAGCGGTATAACGGAGCCGGAATGGCCGTGATCGAGGAAGCGCTTACGGGCCATTCGCATCCCTGGGATTTTCTTATGAAAATCTTATTTACGGCTGTCACCCTGTCCTTTGGCTTTAAGGGAGGGGAAGTGGTGCCTTCCTTCTTTACCGGGGCGGTGTTTGGCTGTTTTATAGGTCCTTTTCTCGGAATCCCTGCGGGATTTGCTGCGGCTGTAGGCCTGGCTTCCGTATTCTGCGGCGTCGCAAATGTGCCGCTTGCTTCGGTTTTTCTTGCAGTCGAGCTTTTTGGGGCAGAGGGGATGCTTTACTTTGCGGTGGCCTGCGCCATGAGTTATGCCTTTTCCGGCTATAAAGGGCTTTATTCCAGCCAGAAGATTTTGTATCATAAACTTAAGGCGGAATATATAAATATCCATACCAACGATAAAAACGCCGTATCGAAAAACGATAATGACGCGTGAGAAGAAGAATCAACATGCAGACAAATCTTTCGGATAAATTCGTATTATCAATAAAGATCATCTCCTTCGTGATCCTCGGAGCTATGCTTACAGGACTGATCATCTTCAATATTCATGATAACTCCCGTCCGCTTAAGAGCAGTGAACCGCTGTTTATAGAGGAATGGACAGTTACGGATCCTGAAGGCAATGTATTTATGGCAGGGAGGTCTTACAGGAATAACGACTCTTTGTATGGGACCTATACGGTGACTTCGAGGCTGCCGGAAGGCATAAAGGACGATTCCAACTTCTGTTTTATCACCGGGGGTGATGTTGAGGTTTATGTAGGCGGGGAGCTCAGGAAGGATTTTATCGCGTCAAGGGATATTATGATACCGGGAGGGAACGTGAAGAGGTTTTACATGCTGGTCCCGGTCTCAAGTTCTGATTCCGGGGCAGAGGTCACGATGATCAGGATCGTAAACAACAGGCGCGGCCATATATATCAGGAGACGTTTGTTGCCACCGATGCGGAACTGTTTTCCTTCCTTATAAAGCATTATGGATTCTCACTGATGCTTGCGGAGGTTCTCATGATCTTTTCCCTGGTCATAGTGATCATCAGTATCGTCATGAGTTTTCTTTACGGACACCGGATCGAAATGCTGTACGGAGCGATGGGTATCCTTATCATTTCCCTTTGGAGCATTACAAATTCTTTCCTGTATCCCTTTATTTACGGACACTATTATATAGATGGCGTAATGAATTATCTGTTTTGTCTCATTATGCCCCTTAACCTTGTTATTTATGTGGACGCTCTTCAGCATGGACGGCACCGGAAGATCGTAGTGGGGATTTTGTGCCTGGCTCTTATTAATATTATTCTCTGGCCTGTTCTTCACTTTACGGGGATTTATACCTTTAGCAATGCTTTATTGTACATAGATATGATCCTTGGGATCCAGGTCCTTTGCGCCATTGGGGTGCTTATCCGCGAGACGGTTAACGGGAAAATAAGGGAATACAGATATACCGCCATCGGATTTGCCGGTTTTCTGATATGCGGCCTGTTCGAGATTATGATCATCAATATTCTTCCGATAGTAAACGATGAGGTTGCAATGCTGGTGGGCCTGGCATTTCTGCTTACACTTGCCGTGATACAGCAGATCGATGATCTTAAGAGGATAAGCGATGAAAGACAGAAGGCAATAGATCTGTCGCAGGCAAAGACCCGTTTTCTGGCAAGCATGTCCCATGAGATCCGTACACCGATAAATGCGGTTCTCGGAATGAATGAAATGATTCTCAGAGAGAACAGGGACCCGGTGATCGGGGACTATGCAAAGAGTGTGAAGAGTTCAGGAAAGATGCTTCTTATGCTGGTCAATGATGTCCTTGATTTTTCAAAGATCGAAGCGGGAAAAATTGAGATCGCCCATGCCGAGTACAGGCTCTCGTCGGTTCTTCGCGATATCATGCCGATGCTTAAGGAGCGGGCGGATGAAAAGTCCCTGGATCTTAAGGTCGTTGTTTTCCCGGAGGTGCCTGACAGACAGATATCCGATGAATTCCGTATAAGGCAGATGCTCATAAACCTTACCAATAATGCGATCAAATATACAGATGAAGGCTCCGTTACGATCCTGGTAAACGGTGAGTATTCCCGGGCAGAGGGGTCTAAAGGATCGGAGGATGCGGAAGATTTTTTATTAAAGCTCAGTGTCCGCGATACCGGACGGGGAATCAGGGAAGAGGAGCAGAAGCATCTTTTTGAGGCTTTTTCCCGCGCAGATATAAAGAAGAACAGAAGCATAGAAGGAACGGGCTTAGGTCTTGCCATAGTCAAGAGTATAGTGGATTCCATGGGAGGCACTGTAAGCGTAGAAAGTAACTATGGTAAAGGGTCGGAATTCACAGTTGAGATCCCGGTAGGCGTAGCTGACCGCGAGCTTTTGAGCGAAGACTTTATGGAACAGACTGAGGCTGCGGCCTCCTTTGATGATGAAGAAAACTATCTGGCTAAGGATGCCAGCGTGCTGGCGGTAGACGATACTGAGATGAATCTAAGGATAGTCACTTATTTCTTAAAACGCGTCGGGATCGTTCCGGATCTGTGCGACGGAGGATATAAGGCTGTTGAAATGTGCAGGCAGAAGCATTACGATCTGATCCTTCTTGATCATATGATGCCTGAGCTCGACGGGATAGAGACACTTAAGCTGATAAGGGAAACCGAGGGGTCAAAGAATAAGGACACTGCTGTGATAGTACTGACGGCCAATGCCTTAGCCGGAAGCAGGGATCTTTATCTTGAAGCCGGTTTTGCCGATTACCTTACCAAGCCTATCGACTCTTCTCTTTTAGAGCAGACGGTGAAAAAATACCTGCCTGCCGATAAGGTGATAAATTACTGAGAAAGATCAATTACTCCGGTTTTTGAAAGAAGACTTTAGAAAACTTTGCAGAGAGGAGAAGTACTATGAGACAATCAAAACGAGTTTTATCAATCATGCTTGCGGCGGCAATGCTTCTGGCAATGCTGTCCGGCTGTTCACCTTCGGAGATTAATGCATTCACCGAAGAGATTCAGGTTATTTCGGATCAGCTTGGGACGCTTACAGGCACCGGGGCTTCTGAAACGCAGCCGGGAGACGCTGAAAACGGGGCTTCAGATTTTCCGATGGATCCGTCCGTCATGAAGCCGTGGATCAACTCCAATATATATGGCATGGTTACTGACGAAGTAAATGCTGATCTGAAAGACGATTTCTACCTGAACATAAATCATGATTATCTGAGGGACGTAAAGTTCAGCCCCGGATATTCCGTCGATGCTCCTTTGCTTCAGGCGGTGGACACCGTTAAGGAAAGATGCCTTGAAATACTGCATGATAAGACCCTGACCGGGAGAGACGCGCAGATCGTACAGAATTACTATGAACTTATTCTTGACTGGGATACAAGGAACGAGGTCGGTGTAAAACCGCTGATGCCCTTTTTTAAAGAGCTTGATAAGGTAGAGACCCTTGACGGGATGACAGAATTTCTTCTTTCCGACCTGAATTTTGAATATGGGGCGATGCTTTCGGGAGTGGGCATCGGGTATAATGCTGATGATTCCTCGCTGTATGAAGTAGTGATCAGATCAACGGGACTGACCCTTGGCGATCCGGCGGAATATAAGGAGATTACGGAAGACGGAAAAAGAACGAAGGAGCTTTATGAAGAATTATATTCCTATATGCTGGAGCGTTTAGGCTATGGCGGGGATGAGATACCGGGCATTCTTAAGGATCTGTTTGATTTTGAGGCAAAGGTAGCGGAATATAAAATGACGGTGCTTGAATCGAGTGCCCCCGATGCTCTGAAGCAGCGTATCAATCAGGTCACTATGGAAGAGCTGAAAGAAATGTCGCCTCATTATCCGCTGGCAGAGTATATGGAAAAGCGGGGTTATGCGGAATCAAGGCTCATAAATCTGCCTGAGCCAAAGTGGCTTAAGGGACTTGACGGTCTCTATACGGAAGAGAACCTTCCGGGGATTAAGGCTTATGTTCTGACACATAGCGCCGTTAGTTATATAAACGGGATAGATGAGGAGGCTTTCAGGAAATACGAGGAACTGATGAATACCTTTATGGGTATAACAGAGAGCTCTTCGGATGAAGAGTTTGCGTATTCGTTAACTATGGCTACATTCCCGGACAATATGTCCAGGCTCTATATCGAACGTTACATTGATGACGGAGTGAAGCAGGAGATAACGAAATTCTGCCAGGATGTCATGGACACATATATGGAAATGCTTGACAGCATCGACTGGCTGTCGGAAGAAACGAGGGAGCAGGCTAAAAACAAGCTTGCAAATATGACGATACATGCTGTTTATCCGGATAAATGGGAGGATGATTCCATGATTTCCGTCACGTCTAAAGAGGATGGTGGAAACTACCTTCAGGCAAATATTGATCTGAACAATGATTATTACCAAAAGAATCTGTCTAAAATAAACGGCACGGTTGACAGGGAGATATGGGGAATCAACATCCTTGATACGAATGCTTTTTATGCTCCGGAAAATAACTCGATCAATATCATTCCCGGATTCTTCTGTGAAGTGTCCTATGACAGTGATATGAGCATAGAGGAAAAGTACGGTGCTTTAGGGAGCGTCATAGGCCATGAGATCTCTCATGCATTTGACACAGAGGGAGCCCAGTATGACGCGGAAGGAAATGTGAGAAACTGGTGGACGGATGAGGATTACGATGCTTTCATGAAGAGAGCCGGAAAGGTTGTGGACTATTATGATCAGGTCGTTGTCTTTGACGACGGCACACCCTACAGGGGACAGGTCGTACATACGGAAGCCATCGCTGATATGGCAGGCTTAAAGTGTGTGCTGAAAATGGCGGAGAAGGTGAACGGTTTTGACTATGACAGCTTCTTCCGTGCCCATGCGCGTTTATGGGGGCTTTCGGAGACGGTTCAGACTATGGAGAGCCAGATTATTTATGATCCGCATCCCCTGAATTATCTGAGATGCAATGTAGCACTGCAGCAGTTTGATGAGTTCCTTGATACCTATGATATAAAAGAAGGCGATGGGATGTATCTTGCGCCTGAGGACAGGATAAGCGTCTGGTGATAAGGTGGAGAGTGAGCCGTGAGTATGTAACTGTTCATTCAGGCCTGAAAATGTCAGTAGATATTTCGAAGCGTTTCAGATATAATTAAGGAAATGATCCGGTCTGCTTCAGGGATCAAAGAGGCAGTATATTCTGATCTCACTTAGAAAATTAACAGGAGGGTTTCAAATGGGAGTTAATCGATTTGTTTTAAACGGCATTTCCTATCATGGCCACGGTGCCATCAATGAGATTCCGGGCATAGTAAAGGCCAGGGGCTTTAAGAAGGCCTTTGTGGCATCGGATCCGGATCTGGTTAAGTTCGGTGTTACCGCGAAGGTGACGGATCTTCTTAAGGAGAACGGGATCGATTTTGAGCTTTATTCCGATATAAAGCCGAATCCGACCATCGAAAACGTAAAGAACGGCGTAGCCGCTTACAAGGCTTCGGGCGCGGATTTCATGATCACTATCGGCGGCGGTTCCTCCATGGATACCGGAAAAGGCATAGGGATCATAGTAAACAATCCGGAGTTTGAGGATGTTCGTTCTCTGGAAGGCGTGGCACCTACGAAGCACCGCACTGTGTTCACGATCGCGGTTCCCACAACCGGAGGAACAGGCGCGGAATCGACAATTAATTATGTAATTACCGATGTGGAAAAGAAACGTAAGTTTGTATGTGTAGACCCTAACGATATCCCGGATATCGCAGTCGTTGACCCCGATATGATGGCTTCCATGCCTAAGGGGCTTACGGCTTCGACCGGAATGGATGCGCTGACTCATGCTATCGAGGGCTATACCACAGCGGCTGCCTGGGAGCTTTCCGATTGCCTGAATTTAGAGGCGATAAGGCTGATCGCAAAGAACTTAAGGAAAGCGGTTGAGAACGACCCTGACGGAAGGGAGGGGATGGCCCTTGCGCAGTACGTCACAGCCATGGCTTATTCCAATGTCGGACTTGGGATCGCCCATTCAATGGCCCATACCCTTGGAGCTGTATATGACACTCCTCACGGGGTGGCATGCGCAATGATGCTTCCTATCGTCATGGAATTCAATGCCGGGGAAACAGGAGAGAAGTTCAAGGCTATCGCAGAGGCTTTTGATATCGATACCACGGGCATGGATCAGGAGGCATACAGAAAGGCGGCGATAGATGCAGTCCGCCAGCTCTCGGTGGATGTAGGCATTCCCACGAAGCTTGAGAAGCTTAAGGAAGAGGATCTTGATTTCCTTTGCGAATCCGCCGCGGCAGACGCATGCGCACCGGGCAATCCGAGACACGCTGACCTTTCACAGTTCAGGGAGATGTTTAAGAAGCTTATGTAGAAGTGATCCGGTCTGTAAAACAGACCAGACTTATTCGACATTTGCTAAAGCAAATGCCGAATTAATTCGATGCGAATTAAGGTTCGTGCCTGAGCACACGATTTGCTTTGCAGATCGGTGCAGTCAGGCATAAACCGGTTTATGGCAGACGGCAAAAGCATTGATGCTTTTGTCGTTTGCTGTACATATAATATGGAAAAAGAGGCGGCTGTAAAAAGAAACCATACTGTCGCCGGATAGAGATGAGTACTGATCTGAAAAGAGAACCCTGCGAAAAATACAACGATCGTCATACCGGAAGGTACGGATATATCACGGTCTTTGGCGCCGCAAATATCGACATAGGCGGTAAGCCTTATAAGAAGCTGGTTGCAAGAGATTCGAATCCCGGACAGGTCCGGAGCGCTCCAGGCGGGGTCGGGCGGAACATAGCGCACAATCTGAGCCTTTTGGGAAATCAGGTCAAATTTATCAGTGCTTTCGGAGATGATGCATATGCGGTACTTTTGCTGGATAGCTGCAAAAGAGCGGGAATAGACACTTCCGAAAGCTGTTTCTGTGCACAGGATTCCACCTCTGTCTATCTTTTTATTACCGAAGAGGACGGTAATATGGAGTTGGCGGTCAATGACATGGATATATACAAAAAGCTTACTCCTTCATTTGTGAGGGAAAAAAGCGAAGTATTGGCTGACAGCCGTCTGGTGGTCGTTGACGCGAATCTCCCGGAGGATACGATCGAGGCTGTATGCAAACTGAGCCGCTGCCCGGTGATCGCGGAAAGTGTCTCCTGTTCAAAGGCGGTTAAGTTTAAAAGTGTTCTTCCATTCATCCACACGATCACCGGGAACTATCTGGAGGCAGAAGTGCTATCCGGAATAAAGATCGATCCGGACGATATGGACAGTTTGAAGACAGCCGCTGACAGACTTCTTAAAGAAGGGGCCGAAAGGGTCGTTATTACTCTTTCAGCAAGAGGAGCCTTTTTTGCGGATAAAGATGCCGCTAAGAAGCTCCTGCCGATCCCTGCTCAGATGGTAAACGGAAACGGAGCCGGTGATGCCCTGCTCTCCGGATTGATAACGGGATATGCTTTAGATATGTCTTTCGAGGATTCCATGATGCTCGGTATGGCTGTTGCAGGCATTACCCTGGAAACAGATAAGACGAATAATCCGGCGCTCTGTCTTGGATCAGCAATAAAGAGAGCAGGTATCCGTCTGGAACAGGACAGGTAATTACCGGAAGTAAAATTTGTTTCGGATGTTCATGATGCGGTGAAAATACGTTTTTACCGGAACCTTAAAGGGAGATTTCGATAAGGTTTATAATACGAGTAAACATGAAGGAGTGTGAAAAGTATGAGTTATGAGAAATATCTGGATATTGCGCCTGAAGTTAAAGAGGCCGTTAAAAACGGGAGGGCTGTTGTAGCGCTTGAATCCACTATAATCTCTCACGGAATGCCTTATCCTCAGAATGTGGAGACAGCCCTTAATGTTGAGCAGGTGATCCGTGATAACGGAGCTGTTCCGGCCACTATTGCCATAATCGGGGGCCGCTTAAAGGCGGGTCTTTGCAGGGAAGAGATAGAATATCTCGGAAAGACCGGCCAGGCTGTTACCAAGGTCTCCAGAAGGGATCTGCCGATCATCGTATCAAAAGGGATGGACGGAGCGACAACGGTTGCCACTACGATGATCATAGCGGCCATGGCTGGGATCCCGATCTTTGCAACCGGTGGTATCGGCGGGGTACACAGAGGGGCACAGAAGACCTTCGATATCTCCGCGGACCTTGAGGAGCTTGCAATGACTTCCGTGACTGTGGTATGTGCCGGTGCCAAGGCGATACTTGATCTGCCTCTTACTCTTGAATATCTTGAGACAAAGGGTGTGCCGGTACTCGGATACCGGACGGATGAGCTTGCCGCTTTTTATTCGAGGCACAGCGGGCTGAAGGTTGATTATAAGATTGATTCTCCTAAAGAGCTTGCAGAGGCTATCCATGTAAAGCGTGAACTCGGCCTTCAGGGCGGGATCCTTGTTTCTAATCCTATTCCCGAAGAGTATTCAATGGATCCGGAAGTTATAGGAAAGGCTATTGACCAGGCAGTCAGGGAAGCGGATGAAAAGGGTATTCACGGGAAGGAAACAACTCCGTTTTTACTTGCAAGGATTAAGGACATTACCGGCGGCGACAGTCTTGACAGTAATATTCAGCTTGTTTACAACAATGCCGCTCTGGCAGCTAAGACAGCCGTAGCTCTTTCCGGGCTTTCCGGGTAAAGCAGAATCGGTCGGCATAAACTGAAGTTTATGCCTAAGCACACGATTTGCTGCGCAAATCGGTGCAATTTAATCATAAAAATATGTAGTTCTCTGTCATATTTTTTGATATAATTATTCAGGATTTCGGGGCAGGAGGCAATATCCGCCATACTGAAGAGTACAGTACCCTCCGCCGGATTTAAGTCATGAGGACAGCATTTGTTCCTGCTTACACTAATACAAGGATGTATGGAAAATTGAAGAAACACCATGAACGAAACAACCGCGATTTTTCCGAAATGACAGGAAATATCAAGGAAAACGAAGATTTTAAGAGGCTGAAATCATTCACCCAGCATGGGAACATATCGACTTACACACATTGTCTGAGGGTTGCGAGGAGAAGCCTTGATCTGGCCAGAGGCTTAAGGCTTAAGATCAATGAGAAGGAGTTACTGAAGGGCGCAATTCTGCATGACTATTTTCTGTATGACTGGCACGACCATGGGGACAAGCTCCATGGATACCACCATCCGCATATAGCCCTGGAAAATGCCAAGAGGGACTTCGGACTTACAAAAAAAGAGCAGAATATCATTAAAAGCCATATGTGGCCGCTTACTCTTACCCATATTCCGAGGAGCAGGGAAGCCCTGATCGTATGTATCGCAGATAAGATCTGCTCTATCGAGGAAACTGTCAAAAAGGACATGGGGAAGCTTAAGGAGCTTAATATAGGCTAGGCTTCAGCAGGATTGAAGATTCCGGGGGGCC
>JAIKXO010000277.1 GCA_024684065.1 Lachnospiraceae bacterium | reverse complement strand
GGCAGTGGCGGATTCGCTGAATGAGCGCTTCGGTACTGAGTTTTCGGCTGAAAATATCGTCATGACCGTCGGAGCGGCTTCAGGACTTAACGTTATATTCAAGACCCTGCTTGATCCGGGAGACGAGGTCGTTACATTTGCACCGTATTTCGGGGAATATAAGAATTATGTCAGTAATTATGATGGAAAGCTGATCGAGGTTTCGCCGAATACTGAGAATTTTCAGCCGGATCTTGTAAAGCTTAATGAAAAGATCACCCAAAAGACAAAGGCAGTGCTCATCAATTCCCCTAACAATCCTACAGGGGTCGTTTATTCAGAGGAAACCATAAAAAGACTTTCTGATATTCTTGAAGCAAAGCAGAAGGAATTTGGGACTTCCATATATCTTGTGACCGATGAACCGTATAGGGAGCTCGTATACGGCGGTATAGAGGTTCCTTTCGTTACTGAATACTACAGAAACACTATAGTGGGATATTCATTTTCAAAATCTCTGTCGCTTCCGGGCGAGAGGATAGGCTATCTGGTCATTCCGTCAGTGATAGATGATTATGAGAGTGTGTATGCCGCGGCGGGTGTCGCTACCAGGATCTTAGGCTATGTCAACGCCCCGTCACTTCAGCAGCTTGCGGTTGCAAGGTGTCTTAACGAGAAAGCGGATATTTCATTTTATGAAAGAAACAGAAATACATTATATGAAGGTCTTACGGAGATGGGCTTTGTCTGCCAGAAGCCTGAAGGCGCGTTTTATCTCTTTATGAAGACGCCGACAGAGGATGATGTGCAGTTCTGCAATATGGCAAAGAAATACAATATACTGGTGGTACCCGGAAAGACATTTGGCTGTGCGGGTTATGTAAGGATAGCATATTGCGTAGCCTATGATACGATAGTAAATTCACTGCCTAAATTTAAGGAGCTTGCAAAAGAACTTGGATTATAGATCAGAACTACAGTAAACAGAAAATCCGGAAGGTAACTGATATGAGCTGGGAAAATAATATACGAAGAGTTGAACCGTATGTTCCGGGAGAACAGCCGCGGTCAGAGAGCAGGATCATAAAGCTTAACACAAATGAGTTTCCATATCCGCCCAGCCCTAAAGTAAGGGCAGTGGCAGATGATCTGAATATAGAAAGTCTAAGACTGTATCCGGATACAACGGCGGAGCCTCTGACCTCTGAACTTGCTGCAAGATACGGAGTGGACAACAGTCAGGTTTTTGTGGGGGTGGGATCTGATGATGTACTTTCGATCGCGTTTCTGACCTGTTTTAACTCGGAAAAGCCCGTGCTGTTTCCTGACATTACATATTCGTTTTATGATGTGTGGGCGGATGTATACAGGATCCCCTACAGGACGGTGCCTCTTGATGAAGATTTCCATATAAAAAAAGAGGATTATTATGGAAATATCGGTTCCACAGGGGATAAGTCAGACATCTCAGAGCAGGAGAGCTCTTGTAATAAAGGGGGAAACGGCGGCATAGTTATTGCAAATCCCAATGCGCCCACAGGAATCAGTGAAGCACGGGATATTTCTTTTTTCGAAGATATAGTAAAGAATAATCCGGATTCAGTAGTAATATTTGATGAAGCATATGTTGATTTCGGCGGGGTTTCCGCACTGCCGCTTATCAATAAATATGAAAATGTGCTGATCGTGAGAACGTTTTCAAAATCGAGAGCTTTTGCCGGAATGCGTATCGGTTTCGCCATAGGAAGCAGAAAGCTTATTAAATATATGAATGACGTTCGATTTTCGATAAATTCCTATACCATGAACAGAGCCTCTGTCGAGTTTGGGAGAGCAGTTCTTGCGGATGAGGACTATTATAATGAAATGGTGGGTAAGGTTATAGCAACAAGAGAGCGTATCAAAAAAGAGCTGAAGGACCTTTCGTTTTACTGCACCGATTCAAAGACCAACTTTCTGTTCTGCAGCCATCCGGATGTTAAGGCTTCCGAAATATTCAGGCGACTGAGAGATAACGGCATTTTCGTGCGTTTCTTTGATAAACAGAGGATAGATAATTATTTAAGGATCACGGTCGGGACTGACGGGGAGATGGACCGGCTTATGTCGGAACTGAGAAAGATCATTAATAAAAAATCATCGGTCAGCGGCTGAGGCAGTATTATTCACTTATGATAAGAGGGAGAGTATTATGTCATCTTTCAAACATTATGCAATTATTTTTTTCATTTCAATGGTACCTCTGATAGAGCTGAGGGGAGCGATTCCCTATGCCGTAGGTTTTATTAATGCCGGAGTGCCCTTAAAACTATGGCTTTGCTACGTAATAGCTATAATAGGGAATATGATCCCGGTGCCGATAATTTTCTTCTTTGCCAGGAAGGTACTTGAGTGGGGAGCTGATAAGCCTGTGATCGGAGGCTTTTTTACCTTCTGCCTAGAGAAGGGACATAAGGGAGGCGAGAAGCTTAAAGAGAAGGCCGGAAGAGGGTTGTTCGTTGCACTCTTGTTATTTGTAGGTATACCGCTCCCGGGAACCGGCGCATGGACGGGAACCCTTGCGGCAAGCCTCCTCGATATGGATTTTAAATCAAGCGTGATAGCGGTCCTTCTTGGTGTAGTGCTTGCCGGGATAATAATGGGGGTTGCAAGCATGGGAGTTTTCGGCGCTATCGGGGCGATCTTTTGATTATCCGGGAACTTTTTCTGAGAACTGCAACTGGTATAATCTTTTTTACCGGGATCTTTATAAGATAGGACTGCCGGCTGTCAGGGAAACGTAATTTCAGCGTTTCCCTGGCTGGTTTCATAAATCGGATCATGGATGAAACCGATAATGCCTGTAAGTTTGCAACCATAAAAATTGTTCTTTAATAAAAAAGACTTGCTCTTTTTTTCTGGTTTAATTATGTATGAAGACTTTGCGCTTGTCTATGACGAGCTGATGGATGATGTACCGTATGAAAAATGGTTGGATATGCTTTATGATGAAATATTAAAGCACGGAGTTTCAAGACCGGGGGAAAGAACCGATGATCCGCTCATGTCAGAAAAAAATCTTGTGCTCGATCTTGCCTGCGGAACAGGAACCCTTACAGAACTTATGTATAAAAA
>JAIKXO010000106.1 GCA_024684065.1 Lachnospiraceae bacterium | reverse complement strand
GTCGAGAAGAGAAGACAATAGTAGCCGCTTATAAGCGGCTGCCAGTAACAGCGCTCGCAACACTGCCTTTTTAGGCTTGCAGTAATTGGCCCTTTTGAGGGCCTGACCAAACCACCACTTGAAGTGGTGGTTATGACTTAGACGTGAATTCCCCTTCCCCATCAATATAGTATACTATGTATGGATTCATATCTATTTCAATCGATTTTTATTACAGTTTAGCCTAACATCTAAAATCATATAAAAAAATGAATTGAATAGTAGAAATATACAAGAGCCTGAACCAGAGGAGGAGCCCATAGAAGAGCAGACAGCCGAGTTTGCGGAAGAGTCTTCAGAAATACCTGAAGTAAACAATGAACCGCTCACAGAAGAAGAAAAATCAAACTTCAAAGATGATGTGACAAAGCTCTTCGGTAGCTTAACAACAAAAGTTCCTGATGAAATAAAGAATGCTTTGGAGGGAGCTGCTGACGATGTCCTTGACTCGATAAACCCTGCCAGGAACTGTGAAGTTATTTACAATGAGTATTCGTAACAAATTAAAGCAAAGGTTCCCGAATATGTGGACAAGATAAACAATGAAGCAGCATCAGGTGCTAGTGTCGATAGGCTCGCAGAATTGTACGCTGAAGGTACCGATGCTATTGCGGATCTGTACGCACAGGGGGTAAACGAGATGGCGGACTACACGGCTAAGTACGGCATCGGAAGATATAACGATTACATGAATTGGTCTATGAAATTGTATACGGTTTATGAAGAGGAAGGAATGAAGATATATAATGCTTATATGGACACAGGAATGGCATCAGTTACTGAGGGAACGGGTATAGATACTAGCGAATTTTCAAATGAGTTAAACCAGCAGACGGATGAAATGATGGAAGAAATGAACAGACAGGTGGAAGAGATGATGAACAGCATGGATTTCAATTTTTAATGGATTTAATCATACAAGACAATTAATGGGAAAGACTTTGTAGATAACAGAATTGAGGAGAGGGCTAACGAGATTACAGCAGAAATTGAACGGATGGATTTGGTAGGGGAGGATAAGGAGGCCATTACTATTATCCGTGTGAATCAAGGAGAATTTCGTGATCGCCTACTAAATAGATACGATAAGTGTTGTCTTTGCGGAGTTTCATCTCCGCTTTTGCTTACGGCAAGCCATATAAAGCCCTGGGCGGCTAGTGAACCGTCTGAAAAACTTGATGTAAACAATGGGTTACTGATGTGCCCCAACCATGACAAACTATTTGATAAAGGCTTTATTTCTTTTGATGATTTAGGAAATATAATGATTTCATCTAAACTGGTATCGAATGATCAAATCTTTATGAATGTTAATGGAAAGATGCATATAAGTGTTATCGAGGAGAATAAGAAGTATCTGGATTACCATAGAACGAATGTTTTTCAAGGGTAATCCAAAGGCTAATAAATCTGCCACAGATGAAGATTACTTGAAACGTTAGTTTTCAAAGGCTTTTGGCATATTCTCAATAAAATGTTCATAAAATGCTTGTTTCGTTTAGCAATAAATGCTTTCTGCCGAATCGATATCGCCGGAAAATTTTCCGCCGTATGTCGGTTTCGTAAATTCGGTTGGCGGTGTCCCGCCCTTTTTTGCCGGAAATCCCCCCCCTCAGCGCAAAAAAAGGATATATATAAAAGGATGTGCATATCACCCTTAATAAATTAGTCTGTTTTATTCCGGCAAATATCCTTTAGAGTTTTTTGCAGAAATCTGCTCATTTTCTGCCATATCCGCCATTCTATCGTATAATATAGTAAGAGGCATCAGGTTTTGCCTAATGGCGTTTACTGCTCCGGATTTTGGCCGCTGAAGGCGGCATTTTTCCCCGCAAAACTTATTTAATGTTTGCTTTGCAAGCATCAAATTGGCTCGTGCGCATCCGCCGGAGGCTTTATAGAAAACAGCAGATTTATCTGACGTTTACTATACTATAATATAGAAATGTTTTTCGCGAAGGAGGAAAAGATATGACGTTTCCAGGCAGATTAAAAAAGGAAGTAGAAAGTATCGATACGAAGGAATGTAAAAGGAAAGGTATCAGGAAGGCAGGGATGCTGCTGACGGACGCTGAGCTGGAGGGTATTTCCGGCGGCCTCACAAGGAACGTTGAAACAGGGGCGGACGTGAATGGAATTGTCAGAAGCGGTCCGGGTATGGAGTATGGTGAAATCGGACCAGTTGCAAACCATTCCGAGGTGAGAACGACAGGCAATATCAGGTATAACGAGAGGGAGGGAAAAAACTGGTACGAGATCGACAATCCGATATACGGATGGATGGCGGGAGACCTGCTTGGTTTTTCATAAAGTGTCAGCGGGTGTCAGTGGGGACGGTTCTCATTGACACACGCCGCAGTGGGTGTCAGTGAGAACCGTCCTCATTGACATTTTCTATTTCAGTAAACCCCCATGAAATACGCATTCGTAAGAGAACAGGGAAGAAGCGACAAAGGACATTTTGACTCCACAAATCTTGAGGTACATGACTTCCCGATGCTTCCGACGGATGATGATCCCGATAATGGTGACAGGGAAGATGAAACCCAGCAGATATCGGATGATTCACCGTGTCCCGAAAACCCGGATACGGTAAATCCGGATACCGAAAAACCGTGTGCGGAAAACCAGCCACAATATAATACTCATATATCTAATACTAATAAATCCAATAACAATACATCTAATATGCATAGAGTGTGTAAGGCGGACACACTGACTGATTCCGAATATGACGATCTGGTATCGGAGTTCGGCAAGGACAGTGTTGATTATCAGATCAACCGTATCAGGGATCATGGCTATAAGGGGTGTTATAACTTCGATACCATCAAGGCCTGGTGTAAGGAAAGGCTGAACAGACCTGTTACCACACCACTTGCCGGGAAGAAGAAAAACTCTTTCTTCAATTTCATGCAAAGGGATGACTATGATTGGGATGAGTTGGAGCGAGTGCTGCTATCTATTGCCTGCATTGCCGTGGGCGGCTTCTTAGGCTACAGATTGTGGCTGTATTACAGGAAGCGCTGGTGCGCCCTGTCACAGAGAATACTACTTGCATCCTTTGCAGCCGTCATAGTGTTTGGCGATATTATCCATAAGATCGCGGATATCAACCTTGTCCTGCTCGTGATCATCATTCAGATCCTGTATCTCGGGCTCCTCATTTACCTTGATGATTATTTTGAAACTCAAAACAGGACATACGCATGGATACAAA
>JAIKXO010000223.1 GCA_024684065.1 Lachnospiraceae bacterium | reverse complement strand
TAAAAAAGCTTCCCTGTAATGATTCTTTTTAAAAAGCTTCCTGTAGAATATCATATCGGCGTACAGCTTTATCGCAACAAGGTTGCCCGTATCCGCCATGCACATGATCTCACGCTCCGCAGACTGGGAAGCGATCCCTGTCTTCTCAAGTATATCCTCGGTATATATTTTAAAATCCTTTAAATAATTGTCATTGCAGCTGAATCTGTTCATTTACCGCCTCCGATGTGCTGTTGGCTATATTTACATTACCTGCCCGAACCACGAAGTATATGCGTGGTTCCTGACTGAACAGTAACTTTTACCGTCCTATGCTTACAGTATAGAGAAATTATGCTATAATTGCAACACAATAAGGAGAGAGCCCTAAGCATGGAATTCATCTACACCGACGATCTTGTCAGATATATGGAAAAAAAGAGACGGTTAAACATCTCCGTCGAAGTCGCACAGAGCAATAACTCTGATTTCGACGTTACCGAAATATATATCCGGCTCGTAACCGATAAGTTTGCCTCGTATCTGTGTGAAAAAAAGAACTACCGGGTGAAAAAAACCCCGGTAGGTCTTGTTCTTCTTCCGCCGTACCGCCTCGAATATGACGAGACGATAACCTTCTTTCTGAAAAAGTACTGGATATTCAGCTTCCCCGCACAGAAAGGCATCACCCTCTGATAATCCTTACTTGCTGAAGAATCCCTTTCTTTTCTTATCTCTGTAGTCATCCGTTGAATGCAGGCTGTTCCCCGTTACCTCATCAAACCTCTTTAACAGATCCTTAGCCTCTCCGTTGAGCTTTGTAGGCACCTGCACTACCAGTGTCACATAGTGGTCTCCCCTGACCTGTTTGTTTCTTAAGGAAGGAACTCCCTTGCCCTTAAGCCTTACCCTGGTATCGGTCTGCGTCCCGGGCTTAACCTCGTAAGCGACCTTTCCGTCTATCGTATCAATGAGGACCTCTCCTCCGAGAGCCGCCTGCGCATAGGAGATCGGCGCGGATGAGAATATATTCATATCCTGCCTCTGGAATATCTCATGCCTTTGAACGACCACTTCCACCAAAAGGTCTCCTCTCGGACCCCCGTTGACCCCGGGTTCGCCCTTCTCACGGATACGGACGCTCTGTCCATTGTCAATACCCGCCGGAATGCTTACCTGAATCTTCTTCCTCTCGGAAATATAGCCGTTTCCGTGGCAGTCCGGACACTTGTCCCTGATAACCTTTCCGGTTCCTCTGCAGTCCGGACAGGTCTGTACATTCTGCATCATACCGAAAAGCGTCTGCTGTGTCATGACAACCTGACCCTTGCCTCCGCATTTTGAACAGGTCTCCGGGGTTGTTCCCGGCTTGGCACCGGATCCGTTACATTTCTTACAGGTTTCCTTAAGGTTCAGATCCAGCTCCTTGTCACAGCCGAAAACCGCTTCATTAAAGGTAATCCGGACGCTAGTCCTGACATTGGCCCCTTTCATGGGACCACTATAGGAACCGCTCCTCCTGCTTCGTCCGCCTCCGAACAGATCTCCGAAGATGTCTCCGAAAATATCCGTAAAGTCCATGGAGTTAAAGTCAAAACCGCCAAATCCGCCGGCGCCGCCGTTCTCAAAGGCCGCATGGCCGAACTGGTCATACTGCCTCCTCTTATCCGGATCGCTCAGAACAGCGTATGCCTCGCTCGCTTCCTTAAACTTCTTTTCAGCTTCAGGATTATCCGGGTTCATATCCGGGTGATACTTTTTGGCGAGTGCTCTATATGCTTTTTTCAAGGCTGCATCATCTGCATTCTTATCTACCCCAAGAACCTCATAATAATCTCTTTTTGACTCTGCCATGTCTCTGCCTTTCCAAATCCGTTTTTCTTTCAGACTACTTTGGGAAAGCCGCGTTTCACGCGCAGCTTTCCCTCTTTAATATCAAACCGATCAATTTACGCAAGAACAGATTTACCGCTCTTTCCTTAATTATAGTAAACGCAATATACAGTAGGCTAAGTTTTATACTTCCTTATAATCCCCGTCTACAACATCATCGCCAAACGAATCGGATGACTGGGTGCTTCCTGCGTTCCCGCCCATGTTGCCCATGTTCATATTGCTCATGTCAGGACCTGCTCCGGCAGCCCCTGCACCGGCACCCTGAGCCTGCTCATACATCTTCTCGAACAGCTTCTGGGCGCTCTGCATAGCCTTTTCCTGTGCCGCCTTAAGCTCTACAACCTGTTCCTCGGTCATGTTCTCGGCATCAGCCTTATTTGCAAGCTCCTTAAGGCTATTAAGCTCTGCCTCGACATTTGCCTTGTCCGCAGGATCAAGCTTGTCGCCTACTTCCTCTAAAGCCTTCTCAGTCTGGAATACGAAGGAATCGGCATCGTTCTTGGCATCGATCGCCTCCTTACGCTTCTTATCCTGAGCCTCATACTCAGCAGCCTCCTTAACGGCTCTCTCGATATCGGCATCAGACATGTTCGATCCCGAAGTGATCGTTATATGCTGCTCCTTGCCCGTCCCGAGATCCTTTGCGGAAACGTTGACTATACCGTTTGCATCGATATCGAAGGTAACCTCGATCTGAGGAACCCCTCTTCTTGCAGGAGGGATACCGTCAAGCCTGAACTGTCCGAGTGATTTGTTATCTCTTGCAAACTGACGCTCACCCTGTACTACATTGATATCAACAGCGGTCTGGTTATCGGCTGCGGTTGAGAAGATCTGGCTCTTCTTTGTAGGAATGGTCGTGTTTCTTTCGATAAGCCTTGTGGCCACGCCGCCCATTGTCTCTATTGAAAGTGAAAGCGGGGTAACATCGAGAAGAAGTATCTCACCTGCACCGGCATCGCCTGCAAGCTTGCCGCCCTGTATGCATGCTCCCAAAGCAACGCATTCATCAGGATTTAAGTTCTTTGAAGGCTCCTTGCCCGTCAGCTGTTTAACCTTTTCCTGAACTGCGGGTATCCTTGTCGAACCGCCGACTAAAAGCACCTGTCCCAGCTCGGAAGCTGTGATCCCGGCATCCTGAAGCGCATTCTGAACGGGTACTGTGGTCATTTCTACCAGATCGTGGGTAAGCTCATCAAACTTTGCTCTGGTAAGGTTCATGTCAAAGTGCTTGGGGCCTTCCGAAGTAGCCGTGATGAAGGGAAGGTTGATATTCGTGGTAGTGGCGCTCGAAAGCTCCTTCTTTGCCTTCTCTGCGGCTTCCTTAAGCCTCTGGAGAGCCATCTTATCATTGGAAAGGTCAACACCTTCCGTCTTTTTGAACTCGGAAAGCATATAATCCGTGATCTTCTGGTCAAAATCATCACCGCCGAGCCTGTTGTTTCCGTTTGTTGCAAGAACCTCTATAACTCCCTCGCCGATCTCGATGATCGAAACATCGAAGGTACCGCCACCCAGATCATAGACCATGATCTTCTGCTCTTTCTCGTTATCAAGACCATAGGCAAGCGCAGCCGCCGTAGGCTCGTTGATTATTCTCTTGACATCCATTCCGGCTATCTTTCCGGCATCCTTTGTAGCCTGCCTCTGGGCATCATTGAAATATGCGGGCACGGTTATTACCGCATCCGTAACCTTCTCACCGAGATAGCTCTCTGCGTCAGCCTTAAGCTTCTGAAGGATCATGGCTGATATTTCCTGAGGCGAGTACTTCTTTTCACCGATCTGCCTCTTATAATCAGAGCCCATCTCCCTTTTAATGGAAGATATGGTATTTTCGGCATTGGTAACTGCCTGACGCTTTGCAGGCTCGCCTACAAGCCTTTCACCTGTCTTTGTAAAAGCCACCACTGACGGTGTCGTCCTTGCTCCTTCTGTATTTGCTATAACGGTAGGCTTTCCGCCTTCCATGACTGCCACGCAGCTGTTGGTTGTTCCAAGGTCGATTCCTATTATTTTACTCATGTCTTTTTCCTCCTTAATGTATGGATTTTTGCATGTCCTGCATCCATAGAGATCTGTTTCGGAAACCGATGCAGTCCGTCTGCAAAATATTTTCATCTATATAATATGGATCAGTAAGCTCTGTTAAGCTTACCTGCCCATCTGTCAGGTTAATGGGGTCTGATGGAAGCTTTGCTAGCTTACCACCGCCACCATGCTGTGTCTTACCACTGAATCTCTGTATGTATAGCCCTTAAGCATTTCCTGGGCGACAATACCGCTTTCGTATTCCTCGCTCTCAACCTGCATTACTGCATTATGGTAGTTGGGATCAAACTCCTTTCCGATGCATTCTATCGGCTTAACTCCCATATTCTCAAGCTCTGTCATAAGCTGCTTATATATCTTGCGCATCCCCTCTGTAAAGGGCGAATCCTCTTCCTCTTCAGGAACAGTGCTTAAACCCCTCTCAAAGTTATCTATGACAGGAAGCATCTTTTCTATGACTGATTTCGCACCCATCTCATACATCGAAGCTTTTTCCTTTTCCGTACGTTTTCTGAAGTTCTCAAACTCAGCCATCTGGCGCTTTACTCTGTCGGTCAGTTCTTCTATCTTTTCGTCGCGCTTATCCTTCTTTTCCTTCTTCCATTTAAAGCCCTTTTTCTTTTCACCGGCTCCTTCCCCTTCCGCAGCCTTGCTATCAGCCTCATCTGCATTTTCCGAAGGTTCTTCTTCAGGCTCTTCCTCTTCGGGCTCTGTATCTTCTTCCTCTTCTGTCTCCTCAGTGTCAGCGCTGTCTGCTTCTTCTCCGGCTTCTTCACCGGCAGGCCCGACATCCTCCGGATCATCCTGAATCATGTTTTCCTTTTCTTCTTCCGCATTTTCAAGAACTTCGGTCTCTTTTTCCTGTTCTTCTTCCTTTATCTCTACCTTAGCCATAAGCTCACTCCTTCTTATATAATATGTCCAATTGATTCGTTAAGGCATTCAGCGTATCCACTACCTTTCCATAGTCCATCCGTTTGGGTCCTATGATACCGATAGTTCCCTGCATACCCTCCTCAAGCTCATAGGTTGCGGTAACAACGCTGCAGTCTTTCATGTTCTTTACCGGGGATTCCTCTCCTATATATATCTGGATCCCTTTATGCTCCTCGCTGTTTGACAGCGTCTCATATACAATATCGGAAAGCTGTTTCTTTTCCTCAAAGGCAGTTATTATCTCGCTTGCTCTTTCATGATCGGCAAGCTCGGGATACTTGAAGATATTCTTCGCTCCGCTGGTATAGATCTCCAGATCCTCATCTGCCTTGATAGCCTCAGCCACGGCATCTATCACATCGGATATGAACTGGCTGTGAATGCCTGCCTGCTCCTTCATTCTTGCGATCATCCCCAGGTTGATCTCCTCGATGCTGAGGCCGTTTAAGTTGGTGTTAAGAAGGATATTGAGCTTTAGAAGCGTCTCGTCATCAAGCTCCATTTCCACATCTATGATATGGTTCTTTATTATATTTCCCTCTACAACTATGACCACGACTATCTGGCTGTCGTTCATCCTTGAGAGCTGAAGGAATTTAAGCTTATTTCTATGATACTGGGGAGCAGATATCATGGCCGCGTAATTGGTGTTCACCGAAAGCGATCTTGCGACCTGCTTTAACATCCGCTCCATCTTATCCGCCTTTTCAATAAGGATCTCCTTCATGTCGTTGACTTCGCGCTCCTTATCGGCCATAAGCTGGTCAACGTAGAACCTGTAGCCTTTGTCTGACGGGATCCTGCCTGAAGAAGTATGGGGCTGGATGATATATCCCATATCCTCAAGATCCGACATCTCATTTCTGATCGTGGCCGAACTGAGATTCAGATCCGAATACTTTGAAATCGTTCTGGAACCGACAGGCTCTCCGGTTTCAAGGTAAGTCTTTATTATTGCTAATAAGATTGTTTTCTTTCTGTCGCTTAATTCCATGATGCCCTGCCTGGTTGTTAGCACTCAACTTGATAGAGTGCTAATATCTATGTAATAAAATACCACCCTGAATGCACTATGTCAACACCTAATTGTGTTTTATTTGTGTTTATGATCCATATGCAGAGATGCACGGCAATTTCGGACTGCCCCCTCCGGTTCATCTGAAGGCAGCCCGCAAAGACGGCTTTGTAGCTGCCAGCTCCTCATCAAATCGATTCATAACCTCAGCCATATCTTCCCCGACTCTTTTCTTCGCTTCAACCTTAAGCTCATCCGGCATTCCGTAAAACGCTTCTCCCATAGCCCCCGCGATCGCAGCCAGCGTATCTGTATCCCCTCCGAGAGAAACCGCATTACGAACCACATCTTCATAAGACTCGCCATCAAAGAAGCTCCTGAGTGCCTTGGGAAGGGAATCCTGGCAGGATTCCACATGACGATGCCTTGCACGCATCTCATCCAGAGACTCTGAATAATCGTATCCGAACTCTCGGTCAATGTACTCTGCTATATCTTCTTTGGTAACACCGGTACGTGACAGAAAGATCACCGCTGCCGTACACTCTGCCCCCTTAACACCCTCAGGATGATTATGGGATACTTCAGCCGAAAGTCTGGCAATTCTCCTTGTCTCATCCAGCGTGTTGTACAGCCACCCAACAGATGAAACTCTCATAGCAGAACCATTACCCCAGCTCCCATAGGGCTTTGGATCTTTATCCCCAAGCCATAAAATAAACTTCTGACCGTAACCTGCCCAGGGATACCTATTCCCCCATTTCTGCATAGACTTGATCAGTGCTGTCCTTACCTCAGCCTCATCAGCCTCTGCCGATACTCCCAAAAGCGCATCTGCCACAGCAACTGTCATAACGCTGTCGTCTGTAAACTTATCCTCAAGTGTCAGAAGCTCGAAGTCTTTCGTCTTTCCGCCTCTGTCAAACTCGAATCTGCTGCCGATGATATCTCCTAAAATTGCTCCGTACATACTTACATCCTCCTTTGCTGTTCTTGATGATTCAAGTTTATCGAAAAATGAAAGAGGAGTGGTCGTTTGTCATGCGACAAATCCACTCCGCTAAGATTACTCACCTAAGATTGGCTGTCCGTATTTGAAAAGAGCAGCATTTATCTCATAATTAAAAGAATATCTCTGCTTATCATCTTCAGCCACGATCCGTTCAAGATCCTCCATACTCGACGGATGTGTCTTGCTCACCCCTGCGATCAATTCAGAAACATCCGCCCAGCCATGCTCATCAAGCGTGATGCCGATT
>JAIKXO010000220.1 GCA_024684065.1 Lachnospiraceae bacterium | reverse complement strand
AACAATGATGAAGGAAACAGACTGCGTATTCTGCTGCCGGCGGGGTTTGTGATCACGGCTTTGTTCCTTCTGTTCCTTTTGCATAATCCCTACATGAGCTTTAAAAGAATGTCGGTAAACCTATTTATCCTTCTTCTGATCCTGCTTTTGGCATTCCCTGGGAGAAAAAGGAAATACACCTGCTATGCCGGAATACTGTGTTTTGCGGTTACATTCCTTGAGCTCGCTTACAGCTCTGTAACCTCTTATCTTGCATATAATGCCGATAAAAGACCTGACAACCTTCCTCTTCTGTCGGAGTTTTATGATGAATACAAAACGATCAAAGAGCCGGTTGACTGTATAAAAGCCTATGATAAGGGAATTTACCGCATTGAAAAAGATTTTTCCCGTTCACCTAACGATCCGATGCTGCTTGATTATATCGGCCTTTCTCATTACAGCTCATGCGAAAAGGACGAGGTCAAGCATTTTATGCAGAGGATGGGTTTCCGGGATACCGGGATCTATGCTTTTTACGGCCAGGGAAGCACGGCCTTTGCAGACTGCCTGCTGGGGGTAAAATACTATGTTTCCAGATTTGATGAAAGCTATAAGCCCTATATGTCTCTTCAAAAAACAGGTGATTATTATATTTACATCAACCATTTTTCGCTGCCTTTTGCGTTTTCATCCGGCAGAAGGATAAGGAAGCTTGATATTGAGGAAAACGATATCTTTGAAACGCAAAACGATATCGCCTCTGTATTAAGCGGAAAAGAAGAAACCCTGTATGTTCCGGCTCTCTACGACAGGACGGTTACCGAAGATGAGATTCGTTATACCATACATATCTCCGACCGCCTGCCTTTATATTACTATTTTGACACCGAAGACTCGGACAGCATCCGGATATTCGTAAACGGTGAGGACAAAGGCCCCTATTTTACCGACACAAACTGGAATGTATATAATGCGGGGCTCTATGACCCGGGAACAGAGCTTACGGTCGTTTTAAGCCGTCTGGGAGAGAAGTTTTCCGTAACGGAAGAATGCTTTTATTATGAGAATTCGGAAGCGATCGGGGAGTGGTACGAAAGTGTGTTTAAGGATTACAGGCCTGCTGAAATAAAAATGCCAAAAAGTTCAAGGATCAGCTTTGATATAAAAGTTCCGGACCACTCTTATATAATCCTTTCCATACCATATGACAAAGGCTGGCAGATAGAGCTTGACGGTGAAAGAGTAGGAGCGGAAAAGGTGCTTGACACCCTGCTTGCGATCCCTGTAGGAAGGTCGGGAGACTATAAAACTTCAGAAGATATTTCAGGAGCAGAAGCCTCTTCTGATATAGAAGAAAGCGGAAATGAACATCATATAGAGATGAAATATATACCAGAAGGGTTCTTCCCAGGAATTTATTTTTCGATCATGGGAATTATGATGCTTATGGCAGATATATTGTTTTATCAGAAAAGGCGGAAATTATAAACTCTTTTCCGTTTATTCTGGGTACAACCGGTCATTCATTCAGCACATACAGGCATCCGGCGGAATTAAAGTACAGGCAGTGGTATTTTTCCATCATCATGTTATATATATCTGGAAGATACTGATCCAGGGTTTCGCTTATTATCATCCATTTTGGCGGGGTTTTGTCGAAATACTCCATGATCTCATCCTGTATGGAAGGCTCAAGCGCAATAAAAAACTGTAGATTGATCTGATATTTATAACAGGGCATTATCTGAACCGCCTCAAAAAAAGTCATGTCTATATCAAAGGAGAATACGCTGTCGCGTTCCATTTCCGGTATCAGCAGAGCGATGTTCTGGGCATCATTATAGTATTCTGCATAGTACTGATTGCCGTGGTCATATATAAAGGTCTGTATCGTATCCATGCTGCAGCTGCCAAAATAAAATATGTAAACACCCAGAGTGATAAGGCATATCCCCTCCCTTACCGAACTGAACAATATTAAAGGATCATACATATAAAAGAGCATGACGCAGGCAAGCACCAAAACAGGTTCCGCCGTAATGAAATAGTATATCCAGGGATTTCCAAGGTGAAGCAGGATATATGTAATTAAAGACATAAAAATGAGTATCAGGCAGAGTTCTATCGGAAGAGAGGGAGTCTTTTTTTCCGTGTTTTTCTTCCTCATCCATCTTTCTGCTCTTCCGAGCGCATATTTTATCGAATATTCAGGTTCTCTGTCATTAGCCGCGCTGTTTTTATGATCTTCTGATGTAATGTCTTTCTGATTTTTTAAATTCTGGCCAGGTATCTGCTTATTATAAAGGTTTTCAGAAGGAAGCGGGCTTTGCTCTCCGGAATCAGGCTCTGTATCCAAGGAATCGGTTTTGGTATTCAGGGAAGCAGTGCCCGTCTTTCTCTGAAATACTTCCGATAGCGGTATATGAAGGACTGCGGTAAAGAACCCGAGGAAGCAGGCGGTCAGCTTAAGCTCCCATTTTATGGAAAAAGGGTCGGAAAAATCGACAGAACGCTTGAAGGCGAATTCAAAAACGCAGTAAAGCATGGTAAGGAGCGAATCGTGCAGGGAAAAATAGATGAAAACAGGCACTGTCGCCAAAAGTACGCCTAAGATAAAGTAAATGATATAATAGAGCAGCTCCCTGTACCGCTTATATGCGAGCAATGAAATGAATATTCCCATACACACTCCCATAATAGGGGCAGCTATGGTAACTTTCGCAAAAAGCATGATCCCGAAGCATATTCCTGTTATAAGCGGGATGTAGAAGGGAAGGCTGTCTGATTTAAGCGGATGGAGCTTAAGATGCCTGACAGTTAAATATATAACGAGCAGGTTGACCGGCAGCATATATTCCTCCAGGGTATTGCCGCCCCAGATAGTCGAGATATGGCAAAACAGAAAGATAAGCATGACAGCAATGCTTTTTGCCTTGGAAAGATAAAGTCCGGAAAGCTTCATCACAAGGATCAGGGAAACCCACATAAAAGGGATCTGGATAAGATAGACCCCGAGCCTGTCCCGGTGTATCAGCTGTCCGAGAGCCTCTATAAAAAAGAAATAGGGCCCTTTAAGATCGAAGAAATCCCTGTAGGGAACCATTCCCTCGGTAATCCCCCTCCCCACCATGGAAAAAAAGCTGCAGTCGCAGCCGTACCAGTGCTCATAGAACGGACTGGTCCAGAGGGAGAAGAAGAGAAGGAAAAAAACTGATATTATGAGCAATATGAAATAAGGTAAGGATTTACGCATAATTATTATCGGTTTGAGAGGTCTGCAGGATTCCAGGGGCAGGTCTCAGATTCATATCGGGTTATAATCCGATGCTTTCGAATTTTTCTGCTGAATGACCGACAAGAGCAGGGTATAAAGGCTGTACAGATCGAATTATATCTTATCAACTTCGATTTCATACAGGACAGCATCGGTATATTCATTGTTTTGTAATATGAACTGAACATCTTCGGCTTTCAGCGATATATTAAGCCTGAGCCGTATATTCTCATTGTCCCGGTCTATTTCCGCAGAGTTGATAAATCTGGAAAAAATACCGGCATCGATCCCGTACTGGATCGTATCAAGGTTTTCACCTTTTATCAAAATCTCATAATTGCCCTTATCAAAAACATATCCGGGACCGGAGACCGTACCGCCTACATGGATCACATACTTATCATATCCGAATTCCGTATTCCCGCTGAAGGATAGTTCGTTTGGTTTAAGGACATTATCCCAGAGTCCGTTTTTCATCCTCTCTGCTATATCGTAGTCATAGACATATACATACATATTATCAATCTGAAAATCTTCAATACTCGGTCCGAAAGCTTTCAGAAGATCACCTTTCACAGCGCTTTCATTCTGCTCTTCAGTAAGCAGAATGAAAGTATTATCTGCTTCATGATCCGGATAGAACCTTGAGCTGTCAACCAGCCACCAATATTGTCCATCTAAGGACATGGGGTAATATTTATCATATTGCTGATCATAATTAATAGCCGCAAATTCAAGCTTCAGATCGGAATATATTTCGTTGGAATAAGCATTCCAGAAAGTCGCATATCCCTTGTGGAGCCCGTGGTCTGCAAGGGTCCGGCAGAATTCCTTTTTTTCTTTTAAAACAATATCCCAGTCTTCGGATTGTGACAGAAAAGGCACGCAGTATATTATGATGATAAACGAGTACAAAGCGACGGCTATGGCCTTAAAAAGATTTTTATGATCTTTCCAATGGTTCATGATATAGGATACGGAAATAAGATCAAAGATAAAAACCGATGACAGAAAATACCGGTTAGTAGTCTTTCCGAGAAGAACACAGGAGGAAAAAAGACATATATTATGAAATATACCATATACAAATAAGAATTTTGTCTCATCTGACTCCGTTTTAATACATCTTGCCTGAAGCACGGGAATAACGAAAATAAACAGGATGCAAAGAAGGATGGAAAAGAGGTTTCGAAGCCCGTCAAATGAGGCTATTTTAACATAGCTTTTGTAACCGAAACACTCGAATGTATTGAGAAATACCTTGACAGCATAGTTCCATAAGGTTTCTATATTTTCCGCCATCCATGTATCGTTATTCTGTGTAACGACTATATGAGTACGGCATAATCCGATATATATGGACAATCCTAAAGCGGGCGGAAATATATACAGAAAGAATTTTGTAAGATCCGTCCTGAAGCTCCGTTTATCGATATGTTTTTCTTCATTATATTTTTTCAGATAATAAAACAACATTGTTGCCAATAACGGCAGAGAAAATTCTGCTGCTGCACGAACTCCTCCCATATGGAGAATAATGGAAATCATGGCATAAGAAACTGCGTAAGGGATCATCTGCTTATGATTAGCGGAGGATAGCATCCCGTATGCGCTCCATATGATCAGCACGTGCATAAATATGACCCCGGTATAAGCAGCCTGATATAAGGTCATATCATAAAAGCCGGAGTCATAGGAGCCGGTAAAATAAAAACCTACAAAGGTCAGGAGAAAGTACAAGGGGATAATAACTATATAAGATTCGTTTTTCAGCAGTCTCTTACTGAATAGATATAGGCACACACATGTAAAAATAACATAAGCGGCAGAGCCAAGCATTCTGGCCAGACTTTGATCATTCAGGAAAAAGGTGAAGGGCATAGTAAAGAGATTTGATGACAAGGTCCAGATATCACCGTTCACATAGCACCAGGTTTTTGGAAAAAGAGACCGGTGATTAATCTGGCTCTGGGCCAGCAGAGTAGCGGTAGCTGTATCAGAATGAATTACCGTTTGTCCATATGTGAGTATGGAATAGAGGACAAAAGTAATGCCTATACATAGGATAAAAAAAGATATTCTGCGGGACAGACTGCCGGTTTTCTGTTTCATCTGATATATAAAACCATAGATACAGGCTGTAACGGAAACGATACACAGATATTCATAATTGGTCAATGCGGCATTTGATAGCCGTCTAATAAAAAATATAATAGCAGGATCGGCCACGCCGAGTACAACCGCGGAGATCAGAGCATGTTTTCTGTCCCTGAAAATATTCCGGTATCCAAGTAGTAAAACGATCAGGGGAATTATCAGAAAAAAAGAGTCTGATATCAATCTTTTAAGCATAAACAATAATCAAGTCCCTAATGATGAAAAAATATTGGCAATAGCGCATGTGAATTGGTTCGGTCTGAAAACAGACCAAACCGGTATAATTGAGCGTTTATGCCTGAATGCGTGATCTGCCTTGAAAATCGTCTTAATATGATAACTATTCGCCGAACGGATGACCGAATAATCAAAATACATGACAATATCAGCAGTTTAGCACAATATAAAAACAATTGCAAATAAAGAGACGGTTTGCTATTATAATTTTGTTATAGATATTCGGAAGATTGATCGGTGCGTTGTAAGACTGGAGAACAATTATGATCCCATTTAATATCCCTCCGGTTGTCGGAGGAGAGGCTGAAAATATAGCGGATGTGCTGAAATTGCATAAGATCAGCGGAGACGGTAAATATACAAGGCTCTGCAGCGAATGGATAGAGAGATATACAGGAATATCAAAGGCCCTGCTGACCACATCCTGCACTCATGCTACGGAAATGGCGGCGCTTCTTATCGATATCAAACCAGGCGATGAGGTTATCATGCCCTCCTATACATTTGTTTCAACTGCCGATGCCTTTGTCCTGCGAGGTGCTACGGCGGTATTTGTTGATATCAGACCTGATACCATGAATATTGACGAAACATTGATAGAGAATGCCGTAACATCAAGGACAAAAGCTATCGTACCCGTGCATTATGCCGGTGTAGCCTGTGAGATGGATACTATCATGGATATCGCTCACAGATATAGGCTCAGGGTGGTCGAGGATGCCGCACAGGGTATCATGAGTTCGTATAAAGGACGGGCACTGGGAACGATCGGTGATTTCGGGTGTTATAGTTTTCATGAGACCAAAAATATCTCCATGGGAGAGGGTGGCGCGCTTTTGATGCGTGATCCGGCAGATATAGAGAGAGCAGAGATAATCCGCGAAAAAGGTACCAATCGGAGCAAGTTTTTCCGGGGTGAGATAGACAAGTATACCTGGGTGGCTGCGGGTTCGTCTTATCTTCCGAGCGAGCTTAATGCCGCTTTTCTTTACGCGCAGATGAATAAGGCTCAGGAAATCTATAATGACAGGATGAACAGCTTTAACAGGTACTATGAACGTTTAAAGCCTCTTATGGATGAGGGGAGGATAACGCTTCCTTATATACCGAAGGAATGTATCCATAATGCTCATATGTTCTATATTAAAGTGAAGGATTTAGAGGAAAGGACAAAGCTGCTTGACTATCTTAAGACGAGGGAGATAGGGGCGGTGTTTCATTACATTCCCCTTCATTCCGCTCCTGCAGGAAGGCTGTATGGAAGATTTGCCGGAGAAGATAAGTATACTACAAAAGAAAGTGAAAGACTCATAAGGCTTCCGATGTATTATGGCATGGGTAATGAAGCTGTCGATATGGTAGCTGAATGCATAAGGGAATTTTACGATCGATCCATGCGTAAATAATGATAATTATGATGCTGTTTGATATGTATGAAAATTATAAGTGAAAGAGTGAAAGTGTTTATCGCCCTGCATCTGCTGTTAATGATATATTCCTTAGGCGGTATCTGCAGCAAGAAGGCGGCTCAGGCCGGGTTCTTAAGCCGGGAGTTTTTCATGTATTACGGAATGCTGTTCTTACTGTTGGGTTTTTATGCAATAGGCTGGCAGCAGGTGCTAAAAAAACTGCCGCTCACTACGGCGTTTTCAAACAAGGCAGTGACTGTTGCGTGGGGCATGATATGGGGAATTGTTTTTTTTGATGAAGCCATAAGCGTGGGGAAAATTGTGGGGATTATTATCGTAATGATCGGCGTCGTACTGTATTCGCAGGCAAACGGCGGGGAGAGTGAAGCATGAGAGATTTTAAGATCGTTTATGCCCTGATCCTGCTCTTTGGCGTCTTTATCAGTTCGTTATCGCAGGTTATGCTGAAGAAAGCCTCGGAAAAGAAATATGATTCTCCGATAAAGGAATATCTTAATCCTCTGGTGGTATCGGCGTATACTGTTTTTGCCGCTGCCACCTTTATTTCAGTGATCGCCTACAGGGGCATTCCGCTTTCTATGGGGCCTGTACTTGAAACGACCAGTTATATATATGTTTCATATTTTGGCGTAAAGATATTTCATGAAAAGATCGGAACTAAGAAGTTTATGGCACTGGGACTTATCATTACGGGAATAATAGTTTATTCGCTTTTCGGATAGACTGTTTTTGGGGGACAGATCATGAACGGTAAAGGTGAAATATGCCTGGGGATGGCAGGCGCGGGAAGGGCGACAGAGCTTCATATGAATGCTCTTATCAGATATACCGGGGTTCCCGTATGCTTTAAACATATTATCGCCCGTCGTGCAGAGCAGGTTAATGCGATGAAGGAGCGGTACGGTTTTGTAAATGCATCCCTGGATTTTGAGGATCTGTTGAAGGATAAAGAGATCGATGTGATAGATGTCTGTACGCCTCCCTATGCTCATAAGGATATGATAATAAAGGCCCTGAAGGCAGGAAAGCATGTGATCTGTGAGAAGCCATTAAGCGGATATTTTGGAAAAGAGGGAGATCCGGAGCCCATAGGGGATAAAGTATCAAAAAGCATCATGTATGAAGAGCTTCTAAAGGAAATTGATGCGCTGGGAGAAATAGTAAAGAGCAGCGGGAAGAAATTCATGTATGCCGAGAATTTCGTCTATGCGCCTGCGGTAAGTAAGGCAGCCGAGATCATTTCAAAAAAGAAGAGCAAGATCCTTTATGCAAAGGGAGAGGAGAGCCTGAAGGGGTCAAGTTCTCCGGTAGCAGGGGAGTGGTGCAGGACGGGAGGAGGAACGTTTATAAGGACCGGAGCCCATCCTCTATGTGCCCTGCTCTGGCTTAAAAGAATAGAAGCAAAAGCACGTGGGGAAACCATTAAGGTAAGATCGATATTCGCGGATATGGGCAGGATAACTCCGTCGTTAAACGAGTATGATCACAGGCATATCGCCGCAAGACCGCATGATGTCGAAGACAACGGCACGGTTATCGTAACCTTTACGGATGGCAGCAAAGCAACGGTCATTGCAACGGATGTACTTCTGGGTGGCAGTAAAAACTATATTGAGCTGTACTGTAACGATGCGGTGATCAACTGTAATCTTACCATGTCAAATCTCATGAGTACATATTTCCTGGATGAGGATAATATGAATGATATATATTTATCAGAGATGCTTCCGTCAAAAACCGGATGGAACAATCCCTTTCTGGAGGATGAGATAATCAGAGGATATACTGATGAGATGAGGGATTTTATGGATTCCATATACTATGACAGGGAACCGAAATCGGGATTTGATCTTGCATATGACAGCATAAAAATAATATATGCCGCGTACAAATCATCCGAATTAGGAGAAGCAGTGGAATTATAGGATTTAGGACACATGAAAAAATTACTGATAACAGGTGGCAGCCATTCAGAATATCCGGTTATTCAGGCTGCTAAGGCTCTTGGCTGGTATGTTGTTTCAACAGGGAATGATGAGGGCTCCATAGGCCATTTGACGGCAGATAAATATGTAAAAGGTGACTTTTCAGACAGGGAATGGGTCTTAAGCCTTGCAGAAACGGAAGGCGTAGAGGGCATTGTTTCCGGTGCCAATGATTTTGCCTATATTTCAACAGCCTACGCCTGTGAAAGGCTTGGGCTTCCCGGCCACGATTCATATGAAACGGCAAAACTGATCCATATAAAGGACAGATTCCGGGAAATGACTGAAAGAATCGGTATAAAAACCCCACTGATAAGAAAATGCCGGGATGAGGCCGGTGTGAAAAAAGCATTTGATGAAGTCGGGGTTCCCCTGCTTGTGAAGCCGGTTGACCTGACCGGCGGCAAGGGCGTCAGGGTCTGTCATGAACAAAACGAAGCGATAGAAGCATTCCGTCAGGCCATGAAAATGACAAGAGAGGAATATGTTATTTTAGAACAGTTCATTACCGGATCGTATCATGGCATTACAGCGCTTTTAAAGAATGATAAGATTGTCTGGTATATGATCGATAATGAGCAGTACGGAATAAACAAATATCTTGTTCGTGGGGCGTGTTCCCCTTCGGATATCCCTCAGCATGCCGAATTTTCGCTCATTAATGACATAGAAAAGATAGCAGGGCACTGTAAACTGGCTGACGGTCTTTTTCATACCCAGTTTATTCTGGATGAAAGCGGCTATCCGGTCATGATAGACCCGTGCAGAAGGATGCCGGGGGATCTTTATGTGCTGCTTGCGAAATATACGACAGGGGTCGATTATCCTGCGCAGATCGTCAGGTCGGAGTGCGGGGAGAAGCCGGATGACAGTTATGCGGTGGAACATAATTATGTTGCACGGGAGTGCATCATGACCTCCCGAAAGGGCATAATTAAGGATATCTTTATAGATGATGAATTGAAACCGTTTATAATATACGAGTACATGCGTGATAATAAGGGAACGGTCGTGGATGATCCGTTAAAATACAAAGCAGGGATCCTGATAATGAAATTTGATTCCTATGGGAAGATGATGGATATACTGAACAGATTCGATGAACTTGCCCGGATCGAATTTGAATGAATCTGAATAATGATAGTTTAGTTAAAAAAAAAGGAAACGAACATGTGGAATATTTCTGTTGTGATACCTTGCTTCAATTCAGATAAGACTATAGAACCGGTTGTGGACGAGATAGTCTCAACGATCGAGGACAGACTTTTATATGAGATAATATTGGTGAATGACGGATCAACCTCTGAGTTGTGGGATGCTATAAAAAGGCTGGCCGATAAGTACCCCGGAAAAGTAAAAGGTATAAGATTTTCAAGGAATTTCGGGCAGCATTCTGCTTTGATGGCCGGATACAGAGCTTCTAAGGGCGATGTCATAATCCAGATGGATGATGACGGACAGGCCGATCCAAAGGGAATTTTTACGCTGCTTGGAAAGATAGATGAAGGATATGACACTGTTTATGCCAGATATCCCGTTGAAAAAAAAGCCAAATGGCGTTCTGTCGGAAGTGAAATAAATCGCAGAATGTGCATTTCACTGATAGACATGCCGAAGGATCTTCACCCTATGAGTTTTGCAGCTTACAGAAGGTTCGTCATTGATGAAATGATCAGATATGATAAACCGTATCCATATGTCGGAGGTCTGGCGTTTCGAACCACATCGAATTTATGCGATGTTGAGATCGAACACAGGGAGAGGCTCGCCGGCAGATCAAATTATACTTTAAGAAAACTGATCAGGCTGTGGATGAACGGGTTTACGGCTTTTTCTGTCAAACCCTTGGAAATAGCTTCGTTATCGGGTGTTGTTATAGCACTGATAGGAATGCTGTATGCAATTGTCATAATAATAAAAAGAATTTGCGGATTTCAATATCTTGAAGGTTGGAGCTCTGTTATTGCGCTGACCTTGTTGCTGGATGGATTTTTACTGATTATGATTGGATTGGTCGGAGAATATATAGGACGTATATATATTAGTCTGAACAATGCTCCGCAATATGTTATTCGGGAAGAGTATGGCGATACAGTTCTATCGGACAATAAATAGCTCCATGTTCCGGGATCGATCAGAATGCTATTGATTTGTTTGTTCCGGTATCCTTTTATCACAGGTTTTTTGAGAAAATGAAAAAAGAACTGTTAAAAAGCATTGCTTATTATGAAAAAGTCAGACTGGTCATAGCGATAATCATTACAGCTTTAATGACAGCTGTCTTTTTTGGTATGGCAATTCATCCGGATGGATTATATGTAAGTGATACTCCTTTGCATATTGATGCCGGCATATTGTTGGATGGGTATGGATTAGAAACTATATTTATATTTTTTTTAGGTCTTTTGACATCATTTCCCTTGCTGCAACTGATTTTTGCAGTTGCGGAATCATTTCTGGTAATGCTTACATGGTTGATATCATTAAAGCTGATAGAACGATATTTTACTCTGACAAAATGGATCGCTCTTTTTATTTCGACTGGTCTGATCTTCGTGACGGCCCTATATATACCTGTTATTTATCCATATTTCTATGCTTTTTCCTTAGGATCCCAACCTTGGCATAATTCAACATATTTTGGGATGAGACTGTTTGCAGTTGTCTATCTCTATTTTTTTTATGGAACGTATCCAACGTATTTAGACGGGATAAAAACAAAAAGCTGGTGGACAATGGCGCTGTCACTTGCTGTTGCCACCATGTTTAAGCCAAACTTTCTCCTGACGGTATGCATTTCACTGGCAACAGTATTATTGGCAGGATTATTGAAGCATAGAAATATGGTATGTTTGAAAAGTACTTTTATTATGGGGCTGACAGTTGTTCTATCAATGATCGTACTTGCAGTTCAATATATATTGATATATAAGAGTGGCGGAGGGAGCGAAGAATCAGGGATAGCAATAGTTTTTTTTTCGAACTTGTTATGGGAGGGAAGCATAGGTCATATGCTCCTCAAGTTTGCCAGAAGTTTTTTTTTCCCTTTGTATGTTTGGATAGCTGATTTGATTGTATCCAAAAGGGATAATAGGCCTGTTGATCCGAATCTGGGATATTCTCTTTGGTTGTTTTTTGTTTCAGTTGTAATTTATAGTGTTTTTAAAGAAACTGGTTCAAGAGAATATCACGGGAATTTTGGATGGGGTATTCCAGCGGGGCTTTATATAGTATTCATATATGCAGTTCCTTATTTTTTTCAAAATATGCTTCAATATACCTATAAGAGAAACGAATCTAAATCCGCATCTAAAGACGTTTACTATCTGATAGGTATTTTTGTACTTTTCTGGCATCTGATAAGTGGAATAGTATATTTTGTTAATGTGGCTCAAGGTGTTGAAATCCCTTGGAGCATATAGAATTAAATGTTTTAAAAGGTAATGTTCTGATTATGAACTCGTTATTGAATTTATATACAAATATTAAAGACAGAAAAAGCAGATTATTACATGGATTTAATTTATGGTATTTACTTATTCTGCTGGTGCCTTTTTCCGTGGCTTTCTTATTGCTTTTAATAAATGGACAGAGATTTGATCTGAAGATTCTTATTCCGGTGTGGAACGATGAAGTAGGGTGGCATAATCAGGTGCAGGCTGTTATAACATATGGCAGACCCCTGGGATATTATGGCTATAACGGGACACATGCTCAATTTGGAACATTTGGTCCATGGGGGATCTCTCCGCTTTTACCATATGCAGTGTTTGGTACATTATTCGGTTGGCATTTATACTCTATGGCGTTGGCAAATCTGTCTTTTTTAGCGATATCACTTTTTTTGTTTTGTATACTGACTCAACCGGACAGACGGGAAATGATCTGGATGATCATTATGTATTGTATATCGTTCATCACTATCGGATATTCTATGACATCTATGTGTGAAGGATTACGCTATTCATTGGCTATAGTATTAACAGGTATTACTGTTTATTTATATAGAAAAGTAGAAGAACAGGAAAATTACGGGAAGAAGCATTTATTTATGATATTATGCTTTTTCCTGTTTACTATATTTGCAATAAATGTATATGTTATTCTGGCATTATTTATCCCTTTGTTTTGTAATGCCTTATTGAAAAGAAAGCCTTTTCATATCAGAATTATTATATCTTTAGTGAGTACATTGCTGATCGCTTTTATTGAAAATAAGATCGTTTCGTTAGTTTCTTCTCCATATACGGAGTCTACAATAGCAAGCTATGTAAATGAGCTTAAGGAAAACGGTTTGTATTCAATGGTAGTATATGTTGTAGATAACACATTCGAAAACCTTGAAACAGTGGATCTTCCTTCCGTTCTTCAGGCTAATGACCATACCCTTTTCTGGTACTTTATAGTATATTTGATCATTATGTTCGTGTCTGTCTATAACCTTATACTCACAAGAAGTGAAAGGGATTACATTTTTGTATATATTCTCGCCGGGTTTCTTTTCGGATATTGTATTCTCTATACAGGCAGCGGCTGGACCCTGTGCAGGGGTAGCAATACAGGTTTGATTTGTACCTTCTTGCTGATGTCGGTCTTAAAGCCGAAAGGAGGAAGTTTCACAGATCTTCGTAAACTTGGTGTTTTGCTGTTTGTTATTGCTATTGTAGGAATAAAGAAATACCATAGCGGTCTGATCTATGAACGCGTTGAGGTTTCTGCCTATACCGAGGCGATATTGCAGGAAAAAGAGATGCTTACCGAAATAATGGATATATCAGAGGACAATGACAGATGGAACAATACGGTAGCGACTTATGGATTCCTCGGCCCATACTGGCAACTGGCGTTACCGGATGGTACGGGAACGAATTTTATGATCAGTGGGGAGGCAAATACTGAAGCAGGATATGTATTGATAAATTCAGAAGAAGAAAATGTTAATGATATCCTGAATCTGAATATTGACACGGGACATTCAGTACTGTACCGGGATGAAGTATTCGTTATTTTGAAAAATGACAGAATAGTCCGATAATGGCGAAATTCTGTTTAGTAATGGGGTAAAGTGTAATAGACTTGTTGGTGTTGCCGTTTTTTATGGAGATGCCTACAGAGTATAATGATCGGATGATCAGAGCCGTAGATATGGCAGATGCAGGTCATATGACAGACTTAATAAAAAGCAGGAATATTTGGTTATGAAAATATTAAAAAAATCGGGGCAATCGTTAGGGTACATTGCCTATATGATTTTGTTCTGTTCCATAGTTTCCCAAAGAGTGAATATGGCAGATGCATCACGCTGGATGCTGGTCATATCACTAGTTTTAATGTCTGCCAGATATATTGCCGATATCGTATTCTGTACAACATATGGCAGGTCACATATTTGTCAGGCGGTCATAGTAAGTGTGGGAATTGTGATATGGTTTGTGATCGCACTGATTAGTCCATATACTGAAAAAAATAATTTTGCTGTTATTGTATTAGAAGCCGTTATGTTGCTGCTGATGTCTTTTTTCTGGTGCAGACAGTTTGTACATCATTGTGTAGGCGAAAATATCAGTCAGTGGGCAGTAGAGGGTATAAAAAAGAATTGGGGCGTAGTCGTTTGTGTTTTGTATACCTTATTGATGAGTTTGGGAACATTAAAATGGATACCGCTATGGGATGAGGGATATTATACAGACAGCCTGCTGGATGCCAGATATTTTGACTTTACAGTATCTAACATTAACCTTTTATGTGGCCATTTATCCTATGGTGTAAATGCTATTCTTTTTCCTGCGATTCAATTTAATGTTACAGATCCGTACTTATGTATAAGATTATGGATATTATTATATTTATTGGCAGATGCGGCGTTGTCTTTTTTCTTGTTCAGGAAGCTGATTCCCTCAATATCAAATCTCGACGTAACTATCATTTCAGTCGTTTTTCTCTCCTTTGTCCCGATTATCGGAATGCAGTCGCCAAACCTTGATTATATAGGAATAGTTGTACTTATTGGCATGTTATTTTTTTACTATTATGAGTATTGGTATTTATTCATTCTGTCATCGCTTATCTTTTGCTTTACAAAAGAACCGCTCGCGGTATTATACGCAGGATTTTTACTGGGTATATTTATAACGAATCTCATTGGAAAAAGATATAATAACCTGAAAGGTTATATACTCAGCACCATCTTCTTTTCATTACCGTTTGTCATTTGGTTGGTCATATTCAGCATCCCTACAGTTATGGGCATAGTTACGGGGAATTATCAATCTTCAAGCATTTGGGGGATGAAAATAGGGGATAATGAAATGTATAATAACGAGGAAGAACAATACGATGTTGATGTACAGGAATATATCATGGAAAACACTGATGTTCCGGATCCGGGCAGTTTGGAAGAACAGGATTCTGTAAAAGAACAGATCAATATTACGGATGACACCGCTGTTACAGAGGAGATAAATACAGATGGACATATAGCGGAGGCACAGAATGATCCGCCGGAAAGCCCGGACATGTCAGAACCGGTAAACACTGACCCTCAGCCGGTTCCAGAGGCGTATGCTGATAATACCGGTAATAATACATATGCCAAAGAGACGGATACAGATACCAAGGATAATAGTGATGACACAGAACTGTCAGGTAAAGAAGAAATATATGATGAGGAGGGAGAAGATAATAAAAACCTTTCCATAGGAAATTTGCAGGTGCGTTCAGGGGATGTCACTAATGGATTCTTTTTCAGTCAATCATATGTAGTTTCTAAGCTGAATGAAATGCTGAGTTTCCACTTCTTATGGATTCCTTTGCTATTATTGCTGGTTATTTGTGACATCAGGCTCTTCAGGCGTTTAAAGAGCTTGATACCTGTTTTCTTAGCAATCGTTTCTTATGCTGCCATTAACTGTATTTTTCATACATATGATGAATACAGATATGTTATGACAGGCAGCGTTTTAGTATTGCTTCTGTCGTTGACGGGATTAAGCGTGCGTATCAGAAATAAGACAGTATTGAATGGATTCTTTATTGCTTTGGGCGTTTTATTTGTTGTGGAGCAGTTTACTGTTATAGATCCTGCGACCATGTACCGCAGGGATGTTTACAGTTCCGGAAATGGGAAATTTGTATATCTTGATAATAATAATATAGAAGATCTGTATATATCGCCGGCAATACAGACTAACAGACAGGGATATGAATACGGTAATTTCATTGAAAAGATTCTGGCGACTATAGATTATGATGAAAGTACTCTTCTGCTGATACCTGAGATGAAATTTCATCCGAATACTGTTTCCATGCGTGGAACTTTTGTGGAGGGCTTTTCATACGATAAACAAAATAATAAGCTTGTTACATTATCGAGTATGTCTGAAGGAAAAACAAAAATACATTGGGGAAGGCTTGATTTATCCGGAGGTGTTGAAATACTTGGAGAAGATAAATCTCAGGCCAGTTTTGACCGGGTTTTTCTTTTAGCGTTTCCCTTTTTGGATAATGATGATTATATACAGGCGGTGTATAACCTGGATCTTAAGATGAAATCTTCAAGAGATGTGGAATACGGAACCTGGGCAGCGAAAGCGATAGAGCTTGAGGATATAGATCTGTTTTATCTTGAGAAAAAAATGGAGCAGGAAGAATCTGATGTATGATTTCTTAGACAGTAATTACGGGAAGGGATTCGAACAGGTGGTAACGGAGTAAAACATGTCTAATACAAGAAAAGATTTGGGGCGTATGTTAAGCATTGCCGGCTATTTGCTTATATTTCTCTCAATGGCTGTAGGAAGGGCGGATCTGAAAACGACGTCCTCTGTACTGTTTGGCATGTCGCTTCTTTTGATATCGGTACGGTATGTAACGGATATTATTTATAATGTCTCTTATGGGAAAGGACATATATTACAGGCGGTAATAGTTATAACAGGTTTTGTATTCTGGTTTGGGATCGCGCTTATAAGTCCTTTTACGGAAAAGAAACACGTATTAATTATCATACTGGAAGCGGCTACATTGTTTATTATGGCTTTTTTCTGGTACAGGCAGTTAATACGGAAAGATATCCTGAAAGACTTAAATCGAATAACGGTTAAGAGGATCAGGTATAATTGGGGTATTATAGTCTGTATTGCATATACTTTGGCAATGAGCCTTGGTACTTTAAAATGGATCCCTATATGGGACGATCTGGTTTATACAAATGCGTTAGTTGATGCGCGTGATTTTGATTTTATACTGCCGGATATCGATCTGTTAGACGGTCATTTATCCTATGCTGTTAATATACTGCTTTTCCCGGGAGTCCATATGAGCCGGACTAACCCGTATTTTGGCATAAGAATAATTCTGCTGTTTTATCTGCTTATAGATTCGGTACTGATATATTTTATATTTAAAAAACTTCTTCCTTCTTTATCGAATATTGAAATAACAATATTATCTGTTGTATTTCTTTCTTTTGCTCCGGTTATCGGAATCCAGTCTCCGAATCTCGATTATATTGGTATGATCCTGCTGATAGCGATGGTGTTTTTTTACTATTATGGATATCATTATATGTTTATGATCTCTGCTATCCTTCTTTGCTTTACAAAGGAACCGCTGGCATTGCTATATGGAGGGTTCCTGGCAGGAATGCTTCTGAAGGAGAAGATCATAAGGAGGGGCGAAAGCAAAAGAAGTTGTACGCCAAAAGTTCTTCTTTTTTCAATGCCTTTAATAATGTGGCTGATAATATTCAGTATCTTTGCGGTCAAAGGAAGTGCGGACGGTTCTTACAACCCCCAAAAAATCTGGGGATCTTTAGGTATACAGGATTCGGAACAGGACGATAGTTCAGAGGGTATGGATAAAGAGAAAGTAGTAAAAGGTCCGGAACAAATAATAGGAGAAATAGATTCTATTCATGAATCGATCCAATCCAAGAATGGAGTTCATTCAAGATATCCTTATGTGATCTCAAAGCTGATTGAAATGTTTGTTTTTCATTTTCTATGGATTCCTTTTTCTCTGATGCTGATTTTCTATAGTGTCAGAAATCTGAAAAATTTGAAAAATCTGACAGAACTGAGCCCGATTATATCTGCGATAATAATTGCGGGCATTACAAATTGTGTCTGCCGTACCGACGATATTTACAGGAATGTTGTGGCGGGTAGTATACTGGTGCTGATAGTTTCGCTGACCGGAGTTTGCCTGTTCATAAAAAAGAGAACACTACGGAACAGACTTCTTATAATTCTCTGCGTTTTATTCAATATTGAGCATTACACTATAATAGACCCTGCGACTCTTTTTAACCGGGATGTATACAATTCCGGGGACGGGAAAATTGTATATCTGGACAGTGATAGCAGTAAAGACATTCTTATCTCTCCGGTCATACAGGTTAACCGGCAGGGATATGACTACGGAAATCTTATTGAAACAGTTTTGAAGAAGATAAATTATGATGAAAACACTCTTGTACTGGTTCCCGAAATGAATGATAAGCGGAATATCGAAACAATACGCGGGGTCTATTATGGCGGCGGTTTATGGTATGATGCCGAGAAGAAGAAGCTCATTACAATGCCATGTATGTCGGAAGATAAAACGGAGGTTTTATGGGGGAATTTCGCATATAATGGAGATGTTACTGTAATAGGAAGGGATAAATCAGAGGTCAGTTTTGACAGAGTATTTCTGATCCTGTTCCCGTTCCTGGACAATGAAAGGTATATAGAAGGTATTTTTTTTCAGGATCTTAAGCTGAAATCCGCTCAGAATATACATTATAATACCTGGTCTGCTACGGCTATAGAGCTGAAGGATATAGATATTTATTATCTGGAAAAAAAGATCGAAAGAGAGAAACAAGAAGGGGAGGATGATTGACGGCTAAGTCTGCAAAAACAATCTTTTGTCTTTCTGATCAGCTTATGACAACCAGGGCAGTACACTGCTAACTGAGCCTTTACAACAAAGTACCGGTGCTTTATAATATAAAATTATTAAATAAACAAGGTATCTTTGTTTTTATCAGCGTATATTATACTCAATAACGGAATATAATTACTTTATTCAGTATAATACAGGTAATCATGACAGATTTAGGGGTCGGGAATGTACGGTCAGGAAGAAAAAACGAGTGAAAAGATCAGAAATCAGTATATGGATGATGTGGACAGGCTGGTAAGATTTATTCCATGGTTTGATAAAATCCAGGGTAAGTCAGTATCGCATTATTATGACGGGAATGGAGAGTATAAACTTATTCAGATACCGGTTTTCGATTCCAATCTTCTTGAGTTTGTGAAAGAGGCGGGTAAAACCAGGCTTGTTGACCGAAATTATCCCTATGTGTTTACGAGATATCGTATAAAAACCGTGGAGGACGAGCTTAAAGCAATAGAGAATGCGCACCTGAAGGATATAGACGTGTTGAAAGGAGTCCTCAGCAAGTATGTGCTGGGAGGAAGGTCCAAGGCTTCAATGTGGAAGGAGGCAGTTGATAATGGAGTTTTTTCAGCTGTCCTTAAGAAGCTTAAGCGGTTATTTTATTCTACAAATGTGGAATGAAAATGAAGCGAGTTGTTATTATTACGAACCAGCCATCTCCCTACAGAGTGGATTTTTTTTATTATCTACAGCGGAAATATGCGGGAGATTATGAGTTTCATATAGTTTTTGCTTCAGATAACGGGAAAACGATCAGGGTATGGTCTTCCGATATAGAGAAGTTAAAGAACATACATTTTTTAAAATCAAAGGTCTTCAGCTTCAAAAAACAGCTGGACATTCATGAGGTTATAATTACTTACGGCATTAGGGAAGTGCTCTATCAGATATCTCCGTGCGTGGTTGTGTGTGCGGAATATAATTATACTGCGATTTCTGCTAAGTTTTGGTGTAATACGAAAAATATACCATATATTTCCTGGTCGGATGGCACCAGATTCTCTGAGCGTAATATCGGACTTTGGCAGAAAATATCAAGAAAATATATTATAAGAAAATCCGCAGCTTTTATTGCGAGCTCTTCAAAAACAAAGGAAAATCAGATATATCTGGGAGCAGATCCTGACAGGATCTATTTAAGCGAGTTGACAATAGATGTAGATAAATATATACATTGCGGAGAAAAATATAACCCTGATGGCGGGCTTGTTTTTGTAGGAAGCCTGATCAAGAGGAAAGGGCTGGATCTTCTTTTTGAAGCTTTGGCGCTGATTGGCGAAAGGGAGTGGAAGCTTGTCGTCATAGGTTGCGGAGAAGAAGAGAAGCCGCTGAAAAATCTGGCTGTAGAGTTGGGTATTGATGACAAGGTTGTTTTCAGGGGGTTTATTGAGAACGAGGAGCTGATCAAGGCGTATGAAAACAGCTCTTTATTTATTCTCCCGACCAGGGAGGATTGCTTTGGACTGGTGACATTGGAAGCTATGTGCTGCGGATTGCCGGTTATTTCGTCTAAATATGCTGACGGATCGTATGATCTGATAGAGGAGGGCGTGAATGGTTATATTATAGATCCGTATGACAGAATTGGCTTTTCAGAAGCTATAACGAATATGCTTTCTGACAAGGAAAAAATGGCCGAGATGGGGAGAAAGGGCAGAGAAAAATCAAGGGATTTCAGCTTTATTAACACAAGCGTGGGATTTGTCGAGGCTATAGAGCGTTGCCTTCAATACTGATAAATCAGCAAAAAAGAGGTGTAGAGTGTGCAGTATAGTTGTAATAATGACATGTCATAACAGATGCGAGATGACTGTTGCCTGTATCAGATCATTAGCCGAATGCGGTGCATTATGCTGTTCCTTTATAGTGGTAGATGATAATAGCGGGGACAGCACATTATATGAGCTTGAAATATTAAAAGAATCCGGTCTCGATATTACTGTTCTGAGAGGCGATGGCAGTCTTTACTATTCAGGGGGAATGCGACAAGGGATTTCCTATGCCATCGATCATACTGCTTCAGATTATTATCTGTTGGTTAATGATGATGTCAGGTTCCTGCCTCAAGTCCTGGAAAAAATGATTATTACGCATGAGAATTCTGAGTTTGAAAGCGGTAAGGTTATTGTTGGCTGTACGCGATCCGATCACGGCGAAATGACATACGGGGGAGTGATATTTGATAAGCATGCAAGGAGCAGAATCGTAGGGCCGGAGGAAGATATAAATTGTGATACATTTTGTGCGAATTGCGTACTGATTCCCAGAGATGTGTTCTTCTCAACTCCCAATATTGATCCGGTTTATATTCACACATTGGGGGATTATGATTATGGTCTGTCTATCAGCAGGAGCGGAATCAGAATAAAGACCTTTGATGATTATGTTGGCATCTGCAATAGTAACGATATTAAAGGAACTTGGATGGACATAACTCTCGGGCTATGCGAGAGAATAAAACTCAAAGAAAGCGTGAAGGGGGCCCCTTTCAGGCAGTGGTTTTATTTCCTCAGAAAAAACTTTGGGATATTTACAGCGCTTGTACACGCTTTTACACCATATATCAGAATAATACTCAGAAAATAGTCAGGTATATTCTTATGACGGAGCTTTTTAAAAAGCTTTATTTTTTAGTAGGAAAGAAATTCAAAAAACAGCTGTTTGCTTTATCAATTGTTGTTATTTTTGCTGCAGGTCTTGAACTTCTGGCAGTATCTGTTTTTATGCCTATTTTGGATATTGCGCTTCAGACAGAAAATCCTGAAGAGGTAAGGGCATATCGGATAATATCAGACATTACGGGGATCAGCGATTTTCATAAGGTCCTTATAATACTTCTGGTCTTTACAATAGCTGTTTATGTGTTGAAGAATGCTTATCTGTCCTGGAAAGAGGCTTATGTGGCTAAGGTCTCCATGGAAATTCGAAGATATTTATCCACGAGAGTCATGGAGTCGTTTCTATATGAGTCTTACGATTATTTTCTGGATAAAAATACTGCGGAGATAATCAGAAGCATAAATGGAGATTCGGCAAGTATTTATGAAGTAGTATGGAACATAATAACTATTATATCTCTTGCTGTAACCAGTTTAGTGATCATGGTATTTCTTGCTGTAACCAATATTATGCTGACCTGTGTAGTCGCTATGTTATTGGGAGCCTGCGCTTTGGTCATTCTTATTTCAGTACGGAAAAGAACAAGAAGATACGGGGCTGAAAATCTTGACCTGAATGGAAAGCTTATCCAATATGTAAAACAGGCATTTGAAGGGATAAAAGAGATTAAGATTCTTAACACGGAACCCTTTTTTCTTGGAGAATATAACCGTGTATTTCAACGTCAGGCGAATATCACCATGAAGTATCGGCTGCTGAATTCATTGCCTAAATACATTATTGAAACGGTATGCATAGCAGGCATCCTGTTTTATATGATTATAATCATTTTAGCAGGCGAAAGTTTCAGTACTATTGTTCCTCAGCTTGCTGTTTTTGCCGTTTCGGCTTTTCGCCTTCTGCCGTATGTAAATTCCATCTATGTATACAGCAATGCTGTTATGTTTTACAGACCGGCTGTGGATACTATTTATGATGAACTTAGGGATACAAATGAAAATAAGCTTCTTTCTGTACCGAAAGCATGTGAGATAAAACCCCTGAAATATAAAAAAGAGATAGAAATCAAATCTGTTGTCTTTTCATATCAGCCGGGCGTGAAGATAATGGATGGAGTCAGCTTCTCGATAAAAAAGGGTACCTCAGTTGCTTTTATCGGACCGTCGGGCCAGGGAAAAACCACGATGGCGGATCTTATACTGGGATTACTTAAGCCGGACAGCGGAAGAATTCTGGTAGATGGAAGGGATATTTCTGAAGACAGTACAGGCTGGCATGCCAATATAGGATATATTCCGCAGTTTATTTATCTGTCTGACGACTCGATAAGAAGAAATGTTGCCTATGGGATACAGGACTACGATATAGATGATGATAAGGTTTGGAAGGCATTAGAGGAGGCGCAGCTAAAAGAGTTTGTTATGTCGCTTGGAGAAAGGCTTGACACATTTGTTGGAGAAAGAGGAATGAGGCTTTCAGGCGGGCAGAGGCAGCGTATTGGAATAGCAAGAGCTCTTTACAGGAATCCTTCTTTTTTAGTGTTCGACGAGGCTACATCTGCCCTCGATAATGATACGGAACGGGAAGTTATGGAAGCGGTAAACAGCCTTCACGGAACAAAGACAATGCTGATTATCGCTCACAGGCTTAGCACTATTGAAGGCTGTGACCACGTATTTGAAATAAAAGACACAAAAGTCAATCAGATACGATGATCTTTGCCGTTGAGATATGATAATGGATAAAAGAATAAAGCTGCTATGGCTTATCAGCATACCTGTGTCCGAAGGAGGAAACGGGCTGTTAGATGATAATCTGGTTCAAAGCGGCGGATGGATAAACAGTTTTTTTAACAGACTTGTTTATGAAGACAGGTTTGATATGGTAGTCCTGTATCCTCAAAATAAGAGAAGGGAGATAATTAAGTGGAATGCGGGGCAAACAGTTTACTATGGCTTTTATTCTCCAAGAAAGCCTCGAACCTGCTACAGTAAAACAAAAAGGGGGGAGTTTGAAACAATACTGCAGAAGGAACGGCCGGAATTAGTTCACATTTGGGGGACGGAATATCTTCATTCTGCCGAACTTGCAGATGCCTTTGGAACTCCTGAAAAAACTGTGATTTCCATTCAGGGACTCATCTCGATATGCGCAAGGCATTATCAGGGCGACATTCCATCCATTATTCCTTATACATGGACGGTTAAAGACTTATTAAGATTTGACAATTTAAAATGCCAGCAGGTCAATTTTGGAAAACGCGGAAAGTTTGAGAAAAGGGCTATAAAGAATGCGGGATATTTGATCGGGAGGACCGATTGGGACGAGGCCGCTTCTAATATGATCAATCCGAAAGCATGCTATTTTCATGTCAATGAAGCCTTAAGGAATGTTTTTTATGAGTATGAGAATCACTGGAGCATAGAAAGGTGCAAAAGAAATTCTATTTTCATAAGCCAGGCGGGCTATCCGCTTAAGGGGCTCCATAAAGTGCTGGAGGCTGCGGCCTTGATTAAGTATGATTATCCTGATATAAAGATATATGTAGCCGGGCCTGAGCTGAAGCTTAAGAATGATTTTAAAAGCCTTATCAGGAAAGATGGTTATTCAGCTTATATAAAGAGGCTTATCGGAAGATTGGGGTTGTGGGATAATATTGTTTTTTCAGGTGTTTTATCGGCTGATGCCATGGTAGAGAAAATGCTCGGATGCCATGTGTTTGTCTCTGCATCATCCATTGAAAATGAATCAAATGCTTTAAGCGAAGCTAAGCTTTTGGGGATGCCGGTTATAGCCTCTGTTGCGGGGGGGACCGCATGCAGGGTTCAGCACGGTATAGACGGGTTTCAGTATCAGTATGAGGAAAGTTATATGCTGGCATATTACTTAAGAAAAATCTTTTCGGATGATGAACTGGCGGCAACTCTGGGGAAAAAAGCATCGCAGAATGCTTCAATCGTTAATGACAGAGAGAATAATTATAATCAGCTTTTAAATACTTATGAGGAAATACTGAATGCAGGTCGTAAATGATCCCCGGGACACTCTTGTATCGATAATAACTGTTTCTTACAACAGCTGTAAAACGATAGAAAGAACGATAAAAAGCGTGACCGGTCAGACATACAGGCCGTTAGAGTATAACATAATCGACGGCGGTTCAGGCGATGGGACCGTGGATATCATAAAGAAATACGCCAGGGAATTTGATTTTATCCATTATATTTCAGAACCGGATAATGGTATATATGATGCCATGAACAAGGGCATAAAGAAAAGCTCGGGAGAGATCATAGGGATCATAAACAGCGATGACTGGTATGAAACAGATGCTGCAGAAACAGTAGTCAGGAAATATATTGAAAATAAAAAAAGCCCCGGGGTATATTACGGAGCCATGGGACTTTACAATAAAGGAGCAGAGAAGGCGATTCTGTTTTATAACCATGCTTTCCTTCCGGAAAGAATGATCAATCATCCGTCATGTTTTGTCACAAGGGATATTTATGAACGATACGGGTTGTTTGATCTCAGGTACAGGATAGTTGCGGATTATGAGTTAATGCTGAGGCTGTATTATAAGGACAGCAGTCTTTTCTATCCGATATATGATAAAATGGCAGATTTCTCGGAAGGAAGCCTGTCGGGTTCAATGGCCTCCGAGCTTGAAACGGATGTACTGCTAAAGGAATACGGGCTTTTGAGCAACAGGAAATATGTTATGAGAAAAGCAGTCAGGACGATAAAAAAGTGGCTGGGCTATTAGGAACCGCAGATGATCATTCTAAATAAAAAAAAGAGCAACAAAGTAGATTTTCTTTTTATATATGAGTCAAAAGTCCGGGAAATTGAGAGTGTATGCCTTATCGCATCGGAACTTGAGAGAAGAGGGTATTCTGTCGGGATAATGAATACCTGGCCGTCCTTTTTATATGGGCAGCTTTTAAGACCACGCTGTGATGTTGTTTTTATTCCCTCCGCCTATTCTGACAGATCGCTTTATATCCTGCTGCAAAAGACAGGAAGCGCCGCAAAGGTTATTAATCTGCAGTGGGAACAGATATATAGCAGAAGAGATCTTACAAATCCGAAATCCCCCTGGAAAATGACGGGTGATGTAAAAAAAATAACTCATATTTCCTGGGGTGATGTTAATTATAATAAACTGACGAAAACAGATGATATAAACAGTGAGCTTGTAAAAAAAACCGGTCACGTCGGTATGGATTTTTTAAGGCCGGAGCTTAGAGCGTTTTACCTGTCCAAAGATGAACTTTGCAAAGAGTACGGGATTGATAATAATACCAGGCTCTGCCTTTTTATTTCTTCCTTTTCTTTTATAAATCTTCCGGAAAATATGATAGAACCGGAGCTTAAAGAGCTGTTTTTCATATCGGGAAAGAGCCAGACTGTTATCCTTGAATGGTTTGTGAAGCTTCTTGAGAAACGCGATGATATAACCGTTATTTACAGGCCTCATCCGGCAGAAGCGGATAATTCAGAACTTAAGCGTATATCCGGACAGAATGACAGATTTAAGGTAATAAAGGATTATTCGGTAAAACAATGGATACTTTGCTGTGATGTGATCTATAACTGGTACAGCACTTCTTTGGGGGAGGTGTATTTTGCAGGGAAAAGCTGTTACTTTCTGAGACCCTTTCCCATACCTGCGGAATTTGAATGCCTGATAATGGAGGGACTCAGTTCTTTAACGACGTATGATGAGTTTGAAAGTTCAGTAGATACAGAGCAGCAGGAATTACCGGTTCCAAAGGATAACATTACGGAAAACTATTATTTTGACCGGGATCATCCGACTTATTTAAAGATCGCTGACATAGCTGAAGATATATTCAGGTCAAAAAAAGGATATTTAAGGGAAAAAAGAAATCTTAAGGAGTGGAGTGCCAATTTAAAGCTTGTAATAAAAGCTTCATCTTTAGGTAAGATACTTAAGAAAATCAGGGGGAAAAAGGAAATGGACCCTAAAGACAGGGAGTATCTTGAATACATTGGCCAGATGAATCTTAAGAATAATATAACAGAAGAAGAATTTCTTTCAATGAAGAAGAGAATAAATGATGCTCTTAAGGGGGCGGACAGAGAGATCGGAGACTGATATAGGAATATGAAAAAAGTATTGATCACCGGTGCTGATGGATTCATCGGAAGCCATCTCACGGAGCTTTTGCTGGAAAAAGGATATGACATTCGGGCATTTTCCTTTTATAATTCTTTTAATAACTGGGGATGGCTGGATACCCTCCCTAAGGAAAAGATGAGGGAAATTGAAGTAATATGCGGAGATATACGGGATCCAAACGGGGTAAGGAATGCTGTCAGCGGAACGGATATGGTGTTCCACCTGGCTGCGCTTATCGCCATTCCATTCAGCTATCATTCACCGGATTCGTATGTGGATACAAACATAAAAGGCACTTTGAATGTTCTTCAGGCTGCAAGGGATTTCTCCGTTGAAAAGCTCCTCGTAACGTCTACCTCCGAGGTATATGGGACCGCAAAATATGTCCCTATTGATGAAAAGCATCCTTTCCAGGGACAGTCTCCGTATTCTGCGACCAAGATCGGAGCGGACAGGCTTGCGGAGAGTTTTTACAGAAGCTTTAATCTACCGGTTGCTATAGTAAGGCCTTTTAATACATATGGCCCCAGACAGTCAGCAAGAGCGGTTATTCCGACGATAATAACCCAGCTCCTGTCAGGGAAAAAAGAAATAAAATTAGGGGCCCTTACACCTACCCGGGATTTCAATTATGTAAAGGATACGATCAACGGTTTTTATGAAATTGCAATAAGTGATAAGACTGCAGGAGAGGAAATAAACATAGCAACACAGACGGAGATCTCGATAGGCGATCTTGCAAAAGAGATAATAAGCCAGATAAACCCGGAGGCAAAGGTTATTACCGATAATGAAAGGCTGAGGCCGGAAAACAGTGAAGTGGAAAGGCTGCTTGGAAGTAACGAAAAATTAAGGGCTCTGACTTCATGGAAACAGAATTATACCTTTAAGGAAGGTATATCCGAAACCATAAAGTGGATCAGGGATAATTTACACACCTATAAAACGGATATATATAATCTGTAATTATGAATTCAAATCTGAAATACTATATTGTCTCGGAAGAAACCAGTATAATAGAGACAATGAAAAAAATAAATGCAGGAGATAATGCGATCGCCTTTGTATGCCGAAAAGGACATCTGGTAGCGGCTGTTTCCGATGGAGATGTGAGGAGATTCATCATTTCCGGGGGCGACGTGGAAAGGCCTGTGAGCGAGGTGGCCAATTATTCCCCGATAAGCGTTCTCTATAATGAAGAGGTCGATTATGATGCGCTTATGAGGGAAAAGGCCATAAATGCGCTTCCGATAGTGGACGAAAACGGAAGTATTCTGGACATACGCTTTTTAAGCAAAAGATTTGTCATAAAAAAGAAGCTCACACTTCCTGTTGTTATCATGGCGGGCGGAAAGGGAACCCGCCTCAAACCGTTTACGGAGATCCTTCCAAAGCCCCTTATCCCCATAGGGAACAAAACGATCACGGAGCATATCATATCAAGGTTTAAGGAGTATGGCTGCGAACATTTTGATATGATAATAAATTATAAAAAGAATTTTATTAAATCATATTTTCAGGATAATGATAATCCATATGATATCTGCTTTATAGAAGAGCCGGAATTCTGGGGTACGGCCGGAGGACTCAAGCTAATAGAGAATAAATACGGATCTACATTTTTTGTGACAAATTGCGATATCCTGATCCAGGCTGACTATGAAGACATTGTCAGCAAGCATAAAGAAAGCGGGAATATCCTTACTGTTGTGTGTGCAAAAAAGAAAGTCACCATACCTTACGGGACGATAGAAACCGATGAGAGCACCGGAACGGTAAAAGCGATAAGGGAGAAACCGACTTTTGAATTCAATACTAATACCGGTCTTTATCTTGTTGAACCGGAGCTTATAAAAAAAATACCCGGAGAAACAAAGACAGATATAACAGACGTGATCGAACAATGCATAAAAGACGGCGATAAAGTCGGAACATATCTGGTAAACGAGGAAAACTGGCTTGATATGGGCCAGCTTGAAGAAATGGAGAGGATGAAACGACGTTTGAATGTCGAGGGGTGAAAGCTATGGGCAGGACATTAATAATAGCCGAGGCGGGGATCAATCATAACGGGGATATAGAGCTGGCTAAGAAAATGATAAAGGCCGCAAAGGATGCCGGTGCGGATATAGTAAAATTTCAGACAGGCAAGACCAGCTATGTAATGTCCAAATTTGCGGGCAAGGCCGATTATCAGAAAGTGACGACTGGAAAAGAAGGAAGCATGTTAGATATGTGTTTAGATCTTACCCTGCCCTATTCCGCTTTTGATGAATTATATGAGGAATGCGGAAGGACAGGGATAACTTTTCTGTCGACCCCTTTTACCGTGGACAGCGTGGAATATCTTGACAGACTTGATATGCCTTTCTGGAAGATCCCTTCCGGAGAGATAACACATCTGCCTTATCTGATCGCTATTGCCAGAACGAAAAAACCGGTCGTAATGTCTACGGGAATGTGCAACATGGAGGAAATAGAAGATGCGTTACATGTTCTTAGGGAAAACGGGACCGAAAACATATCGCTTCTCCATTGCAATACGGAATATCCGACTCCGTACGAGGATGTTAATCTCCGGGCAATGCTTTCGATGCGTAACAGATTTAATGTAGAGGTAGGATATTCAGATCATACGAGAGGAATTGAGGTTCCTGTCGCAGCGGTTGCATTAGGGGCATCGATAATAGAAAAGCATTTTACGCTTGACAGAAACATGCCCGGACCTGATCAGAAGGCAAGCCTTGAGCCTTTGGAATTAAAGGAAATGGTTGATGCGATAAGAAATATCGAGAAAGCTCTGGGAGATGGGATAAAGAGACCGAGTCCTTCTGAATCGAAGAATATCGAAGCGGCGCGCAAAAGTATCGTGGCGCTCAGGGATATAAAAAAGGGTGAGATCCTGACGGAAGAAAATATTATGGCAAAAAGACCGGCCAATGGTATTTCTCCGATGAGATGGTTTGAGGTGATCGGAACCGAAGCGGTAAGGGATTTTGCGGAGGATGAACCGATTGAGCTATAAGATATGTATAGTCAGCGGAAGCAGGGCGGAATATGATCTGTTAAAGCCACTTGTCATAAAGCTTGGCCGTGATGCGGATATCGACCTTAGCTTTGTTCTTACGGGAAGCCATTTAAGCTCTCTTTTCGGAGACACTCAGAGCGATGCGGAAAGAGACGGGATAAAGGTAGACAAGAAGATAGAGCTCCCCATAAAAGGTGATGATAAACACAGCATGGCGGAATCGGTCGCGGCAGCAGTCAAAAGCTTTTCGGATTATTTTAACCTGTACCCGCCGGATATTGTAATACTTTTGGGAGACCGTTTTGAGATCTTCGGGACTGCTACAGCGGCCGCTATCATGGGAATACCCATTGCCCATTTATATGGGGGTGATACAACCGAGGGCGCGGTGGATGAATTTATGCGCCACAGCATTACCAAAATGAGTTTCCTTCATTTTACGTCAAGCGAAGTATACCGGAAAAGAGTTATACAGCTCGGAGAGTCACCGGACAGGGTTTTTAATGTGGGATCCTTAGGTGTGGAGAACGCTTTAAACCTTCCCTTAATGTCTGTCGATGCATTGGAAAGAGATCTGGGTTTTAAACTTAAAGAAGAAAAATATGCTGTCGTCACCTATCATCCTGTAACACACGAAGGTCATACCGTCAAAGCACAGATGGATGCGCTCATATCTGCGATGGACGCTTTTCCCGGATACAGATTCATTATTACAAAATCAAATGCGGATGCCGGGGGACGGGAGATTAATAAGATGTGGGAAGAGGGTGCGAAGAAACGGGCAAACTGGTACTATACGTCGTCCCTTGGAGCGGTAAGATATCTCTCGGCACTTAAATATTCGGTCTGTATGCTGGGAAACTCATCAAGCGGTATCTCGGAGGCCCCTTCCCTGAGGGTGCCTACGGTGAACATAGGAGACCGGCAGAAGGGCAGAGTGATGGCGGACAGCGTTATATGCTGTGCTCCCGTAAAGGAAGAGATAATCCGGGCGATAAAGACGACAGGATCCGCAGAATTTCGTGAATCCATACGGAACATGAAAAGTCCTTTCGGGGACGGAAACACTTCGGATGAAATAATACATGTGATAAAAAGCACTCTGGTCTCAGGCAGGATAGACCTGAAAAAGAAATTTTATGATCTGGAGGCAGTTAATTGGGAAATATAGCGATAATTCCGGCGAGAAGCGGATCAAAAGGCCTTAAAGACAAAAATATAAAGCCGTTTTGCAATAAACCTCTTCTTGCATATTCCGTAGAGGCGGCGATCGGTTCAGGGAAATACGAAGTTGTCCATGTATCCACTGATTCCGAAAAATATGCTGAGATAGCTGCAAAATACGGTGCTGACGTACATTTTTTAAGAAGCCCGGCTCTGTCTTCGGATACAGCCGATTCCTGGGATGTAATGACAGAAGTGCTTGAAAGATATAAAGAAGAAGGCCGTGAGTTTGAAACACTCACGGTGCTTCAGCCTACAAGTCCGTTAAGAAGCGCTAAAGATATCGAAGCGGCATTTGATCTGTTTCGGGGGAAAAATGCTAATGCCGTCATATCTGTTTGTGAAGCAGACCATCCGCCTGCCTGGTTCCATACTTTACCACAGGACGGGGATATGAGCGCGTTTGGAAATGCCGATGATAATGAAAAGCGCCGCCAGGACTTCTCAAAGCATTATCGGATAAACGGAGCCATTTATCTCATGAGGATCCCCTATTTTCTTGAGGATCATCATAATATATTCAGAGAAAGGGCATATGCCTTTATAATGGATAAGAGGGTATCCGTGGATATTGATGATCAGTTCGATTTTGATGTGGCAGAGGCCATATATAAACTTTCAAAGGATTATTGATTACGATGGATAAGATATATATAGTAGGAGCCGGTGGTCTGGGAAGAGAACTCCTTCAATGGATCAAAGATATAAATGAAGTAAAACCGACCTGGGATATAGGAGGCTTTCTTGACAATAAGCTTGACGCTCTTTGGGGTGTAGAGTGCGATTATCCTGTGGTAGGGAGAAACAGTGACTGGATCCCCAAAGAAGGAGAGGTTTTTGCCATGGCAATAGCAACTCCTGCCGATAAAGAAAAAAGAGTTAAGGAGTTAAAGGATAAAGGCGCATATTTTCCTCCGATCATACATCCTACCGCCACTGTAACCAAATTCAGCCATTATGGCGAGGGACTGATAATGTTCCCGCATGCAAAGCTTTCAGTAAATTCCAAAGTGGGAGATTTTGTAACGATATGCTCGTCGGGGGTCGGACATGATGTTTTCATCGATGATTATTCCACGCTCAGCGGGATGTGCAGTATCTTAAGGAACGTAAAGATCGGAAAGCGGGTTTTTATCGGTTCGAATGTAGCAATAGCACAGGATGTTACCGTCGGAGATGATGCATATCTTGGCATTGGCAGTGTTGTTGTTAAAGATGTTCCGGAAAAAATGAAAACCTTTGGCAACCCGGCAAGGCTGATGCCTATTTAGATCGTATTACTGTAAAACATGCATTTAAGGATGATATTATGGGAAGCATAACAGAGTTATTTTTCAAACAGGCTGAAAGAAAACCCGATAAACAGGCTATATGGTGTGATGGAAAGGAAATGACCTATTCCGAACTGGCCTCTTTTGTCTGCCGTTACTCAAATTACCTTAGGAAAAAAGGGGTTAACAGAGGAGATATCATAGGTATTCCCATGAATAACAGCATAGAATCCGTGGCCCTTATGCTGGCCAGCGCCTCCATAGGAGCTGGCCTTGCTCCCATTAATCCCACACTCCCTGTTGATGCCATAGATGCCGCGTTTGAAGCAGGACAGGTAAAGCATGTCATAGCAAGAAGCTCCTTCTTTAAAAAGCATACGGAAAAGCTTTCCTGCAGGGAAGGCTTAAGACTTTGCCTGGATGGGAACGTGGAAGGAATGGATTCTCTTAACGATGTTTATAAAATGCCGGCCGATAAACCGGATATGAGCGCTGTTACAGGGGATGAAACATGGATACTTACAATGACCTCCGGATCCACGGGGGTACCGAAACCTATAGAGCTGACGCAGAATAATAAGCTTCACAGAATAGAAGCCCATGTTAAACTCTATGGTATAACAGAGAATGACAGGGTTCTTGCAGCTACGCCTTTATACCATTCCCTTGCCGAAAGGCTTGTGCTGATCCCTCTTGTGACAGGCGCTGCGTCTATCCTGCTCCCCAGATTCACTCCCAATATATGGCTGAAATGCGCAAGCGAAAACAAAGCCACCTTTACCATAGCTGTTTCGGCACAGCTCGGACAGGTGGCACAGCTCCTTTCAAGCCCCTTTGTTCCGGATATAACCGGTTTTCGCTCGATCGTATCATCATCCGCACTTCTCGAGCCTCATGTAAGGACTGAGCTTATTCAAAAGCTTAGCTGCGATTTTCATGAAATGTATGGTACCAGTGAGACCTCAACCGTTACCAGTATCAATTTCAGAGAGGCGGAAAGCAAACAGCAGTCTGTAGGACGCTCGATACCTGAGGCGGATATTATAATAATAAATGATGACGAAAACGTTGTTTCCACCGGGGAAAAAGGAGAGATTGCCGTAAAGAGCACTCTTATGTTTAACGGATATTATAAGAATAAAGACATGACACAAAAGGCCTTTTCAAAAGACGGATATTTTAAAACCGGAGACCTGGGACGGCTCGATGAGGATGGGTATTTATATTACTGCGGGAGAAAAAAAGAGCTGATCATAACGGGGGGAATAAATGTATATCCGTATGATGTTGAGTCATCAATATCAAAAGTCGGGGGGGTAAAGGAATGCGCCGCCTTTTCCTACCCGGATGACAGACTCGGAGAGGTGGTTGCTGTAGCCCTGGTTAAGGATAAGGACACCGATATAACTGAAAGAGACATTAAGATACACTGCGCCCGGAATCTTGCGGATTTTCAACAGCCCCATTATGTTTTTTTTGTTAATGAGCTCCCTAAAAATCCGATGGGAAAGCTTGTCAGAAACAGAATATTTGAACTTGTAAGAACACAGGAGGTTTGATAAGTGGACAGAATAAAAGAATTTATTTTGGAACATATTCAAAACGAATATGATCTGCCTGAAGGAGTGGATACAGACAGTTTTAATTATGTGGAGAACGGTTATATAGATTCTGTAGGAATGGTAAGCTTTGTAATGGAGCTCGAGGATGAATTTGGAATCTCCTTTGATGATGCCGAGCTTACGGACCCGCGTTTTCAGGTGATCGGAAGCCTTGCGGAGCTTATTGAAAAGAAGATGGGGGAATCCTGATGTATGGCCTGAAGCTTGTTGATCTCAAAGAGGATGGAAAAAGAACCGAATTTAAGATAGGAGAAGTAACCGCAGGCAGGGATTTTCTGGTCATAGCAGGACCCTGCAGCGTAGAATCTGAGGAGCAGGTGCTTAAGGCGGCCGAGATAGTAAAGAAGGCCGGTGCCAACATGCTAAGAGGAGGTGCCTATAAACCCAGAACTTCGCCATATTCTTTCCAGGGGCTTGGGAGGGTAGGCTTACAGTATCTTAAAAAAGCCGGCGAAGAATACGGCCTTCCCATAGTGACAGAGGTGACAGATACAAGGGATGTCTTCCTTATAAGCGAGTATGCCGATGTTCTGCAGATCGGAGCCAGAAATATGCAGAACTATTCTCTGCTTATAGAGGTGGGAAAATGCGGAAAGCCTGTTCTCTTAAAAAGAGGGATGAATGCCACTATAGAAGAGTGGCTCAATTGTGCTGAATACATAATGAATGCCGGAAACGAAAAAATCATCCTCTGTGAGAGAGGTATCCGCACAATGGAGACATATACCAGGAATACTCTGGATCTTAGCGCTGTAGCGGCTTTGAAAAATCTGACACATCTTCCGGTGATCGTCGATCCTTCGCACGCGACGGGCCGCGCGGAACTTATAGAACCTATGTCGCTAAGCGCTGTTATGGCCGGATGTGACGGATTGGAGATAGAAGTTCATCCTTCTCCCAAAGATGCGCTTAGTGACAGCAAACAGCAGTTAGACCGGGAACAGTTTGTAAGGATGATGGTTAAGGTACGGGAAATACTCAAATTTAAGGAATCGATAGATGAATAAATCATCATGAGTATGAACGACATCGTTATTTAATTCATCAGCAAAAGATCGAGAATATAGATGATTTTTGTTATCATACCGCTCATTTTATTTTATATATTATACAGAGTTATATCTTCTGGCCGGCAGAAGGCTGTTCGCTATAGGTGCATGGCATATGCTGTAGGCTCATGGAGTCTGTTGCTGTTTATATATACTGAAGTGCTTTCTTTATTTAAGGGAATAACTGAGAGTGGATTGTTTAAGGTATGGATTCTGACTGATTGTATTTTAATTTTGGGAGTTTATTATGCAATCAATAAGCGTAAGCTTAAATTAAACGAAATTTCGAATTTGTGGAGAAGATCAGTATCTGAATACAAAGATTTACCGACCGGCTATAAGGTGGCATACCTCCTTATAAGTTTGTCATTTCTTGCAGTAATAATTTTAAACCGGATAACGGTGCCATATAACTGGGACAGTATGTCTTACCATCTGCCCAGGATAATGTTTTGGGCACAAAACCATTCAGTGGCGCATTTTGCAACAGAAGATGCCCGTCAGCTCAGCAGCCCGTTTCTGGCTGAATTTGTGAATTTACATTTATATGTCCTGAATGGAAATGACAGGTGTTTTAACCTTCTTCAAGGCGTATCATATTGCTTTAATGCTGTTTCTGTATATGCTATCTCAAAAAGCCTTGGTCTTAACAGAAAGTGGAGTATTCTAGCTGAAGTTTTATTTATGTCGGCTCCTATAGTATTTTCCGAAGCATTAACGACCCAGGTAGACCAGTTTGCCGCTGTTTGGATGGTGATTTTTGCATATATTGCAATATCACTGACTGACAGAGAGCATATTGATCTATCAGACAGAGAATGCATTGCTGATATTATTATGCTTGGCGCCAATGCCGGATTCGGATATATTACGAAGCCGTCAGTATGCATTGCTATGGTGATTTTCTCCGTTGGGCTGCTTATTGCCAGGATAAAGGCACATGACAGGATTTCTGTGATATTATCGGCACCTGTTATAGTTGGGATTGTGGCCTTATTTATAATATTGCCTGAAATAATCAGAAACATTTATACTTTTGGCGCTTTTTCGACTTCCGACGTGGGAGCCCAGCAGCTTGTCGGGACACTTTCGCCAAGGTATCTTCTGGTAAATTTCGTAAAGAATATTGCTTTTACCCTGCCTAATGTATATGTACCGGAGATTTCAGGCTATTTATATAGATTTGTCACTTTCTTTGCGGGATCCCTAAGGGTTGATATTAATGACAGAAGTATTTCAGAACGCGGTATGGAGTATGCGATGAATGCCGCGGATGATATTGGCCATGATACTGCCATAAATGCAATAATAGTATCTTTGTTCCTGGTAGTAATAATAATAGCTGCCATAAGATGGCTGATAACCAGAAGACGGGTCTTTAATAATTATTGCTGGTGTTCAGTAATATCATATATTGCTTTTATGTTTGTCTTAAGATGGGAACCATATGAAACAAGATATCAGATATCATATTTAGCGTTGTTATGCCCGTTTATTGCATTTTGTCTGAATAGCTTCTCTGATTCGTCTCAGCATAGAGAAATTACATTTTTCAGTATTATTATGTTTTTATGCATATGCAGTTTTTTGGATTTAGAGACAAGGCATTTTGCGAAATACAAAACAGAGGCAGGGGTCAGGCCTGCCGGATATTTTGCCGCTAATAAGATATACAGGGAGTGGACTGCAGTTACAAGCTTAGTAAATATGAAAAAATACAGCGATATTGGATTTAAAACGGATAATTACCATTATTCCTATCCGATATGGCCTATGTGTGACAGTGTTAAAAGAATTGAATATATCGTTAATGAGGACATTGCATCTGCAAAATATGAGGATAGGACTTTTAAGCCGCAGGCTGTGCTTTGGTTTGGAGAATTGGAGAATGAGACCATAGAGTGGCACGGAGCGGAATATAAAACGATATATTCAAGAGGGGATTATTATCTGCTTGAGAATAAGGACTTTAAAGATGATCCCGCAACGGAGTATATTATGCTTGAAGATAATGCAGAGGCATATCTTGAAAGCCTTGCCAAAACAGACTATACTGTCTTTATTTCCGCCGGAGAAACAGCCGTTAATCAGATTTCAGATGAGTTAAAATCCGGGCTGTATCTGCTGGGTGTTCAATCAGATCTTTCGGATCCTGAGGCAAACAGCTTTTATGCGGTTCTTAAGGGTGGCAATAGTATCAGGGAAAAATATGGTCCTGAGTCTATAGGTACAGTAGGCAGATTTGATCAAAACCATCGGTATATATTGACTTCTGCGGGAAAAGACGTGGAAGGATACAATTCTGTTGAAATAGACGGTTTTGATTTTTTACAGAAAATTAATGGTATAAGCATAGTTACATATGATGATGATATGGATCAGGTTGTAGATTCTGTTACAATTGATACTGGATCTGACAGCCGGTCAGTTCTTAGAACCGGGTATTTACAAGAAGTTGATTAAAATAATATAGTTATAAGTATCAAGCTATTACAGGAGACAAAAAGAATTATCGGATTTTCAATGATATGCGGTTTCATACGCGGGAGGAGGAATGTTATGAAATACTGTAAAAGATGTGTCATGCCTGATACCAGGCCGGGAATCAAATTCGATGAGGAAGGAATATGTTCAGCGTGCCGGGCACATGAGTCCAAGGCAAAGGTAAACTGGGAGGAACGTTTTAAGGAACTTGAGAAATTATGTGACAAATACAGGGGCATGAACGGGGACGGTTATGACTGCATGATCGCGGCCAGCGGAGGCAAAGACAGCCATTATCAGACCTATCTTATGAAAAATGTCATGAAGATGAACCCTATCCTCGTAAGTGTTGAGGATAATTTCCCGATGACCAGGGCGGGTATTCATAACATAAAAAATATTTCTGAGGAGTTTGGATGCCATATCATCAGCCTGAAGCCGGATATCAGAACGCAGAAGACGGTAATGAGGTATACCTTTGAGAAGTATGGCAAGCCCACCTGGTATATAGACAGGCTGATATATACATTTCCCATGCTTATGGCTTTAAGGTTCAACACTCCCCTGCTTGTTTACGGAGAGAATGTCAGTCTTGAATATGGCGGGACTGATGCAGAGGAGACCTATTCCGCCAGGGGATTATTAAACAACGGAGTAGCAAGCGATATTGATTTTGACGAGCTTTGTGAATTGCCGGGAGTTGATAAAAAGGATCTTTCGCTTTTGAAAGCGCTGGATAAAGAACAGATCGATAAGCTTGACCCGATGTACGTATCCTATTTTGTTCCCTGGAACAGTGTTGCGAATTATAATTTTGCAAAGAAACACGGATTCCACGATCTTACTCATGAGTGGGACAGGACCCAGAATGCCGAGAACTTTGATCAGGTGGATTCAAGGGCATATATAGTTCACCCCTGGATGAAATATCCGAAGTTCGGTCACGGGGTGGCAACGGATTATGCCTCAAGATATGTGAGATATGGAATGATAAGCAGGGAAGAGGCAGTAAAGATCGTTAAGGAGAGAGACGGAATGCTCGATCCCAAATGTGTGGAGGATTTTTGTGAATTTTTGGGCTATTCGGAATCCGAGTTCTGGGCGATAGTAGATAGCTTCTATAATGAGGAGCTGTTTGAGAAGAATGCTTTTGATGAATGGGTACTTAGGGAACCGGTCTCCTGATCCTCAGATGTTTATATGTTTGGCTATTTACCAACTCGTGGTTGATATTAATAAATTCCCAAAGCATTTGTGCTTCGGTCTTTTAATGGCATTAGCCTGATGCCTCTACCTGATATGATTCAGGCTACATATATGCATTTAACATCAAACAAGGCTTTTGT
>JAIKXO010000208.1 GCA_024684065.1 Lachnospiraceae bacterium | reverse complement strand
CCCTGGATCATATCCGGCAAGGGCGGGGAATAGGCGCACGATTTACTGCGTAAATCAGAAGGGGGAGAATAAAATAATGGATGAGAATAATTACGGCGATAACTACGGAGGAAACAATTTCTATGACAGCTCCGAAGGAGGTCAAAACGGAGGTTCCGGGATGGCCATAGCCTCCATGGTCTGCGGGATCCTTTCCCTGATATGCTGCTGCGGGGGATGGCTTGGCCTGCTTCTTGCCGCGGTCGCCTTAGTCCTTGGTATTATAAGTCTTAAAAACAACTACGGCGGGCGTGAGATGGCGATAGCCGGTATAGTGACCGGAGGCTGCGGGATAGTCTTGTCCCTTGTGATACTTATCTTTGCCGCGCTTGCGAGCGGTTTATCCAATACCTTTGTCGAGGACAGCCTGCAGTTTTATAATTTCGATTTCGATGGACTGAACGAGATCCTGTAAAGGAAGAGCACGTAAGCACGGGCTTTGGAAGGCGGATGGGGTTACCCGTGAATGGCAACAGTATAAGGCTGCCCATGAATGCTTATCCATAATTAAATTTGAATACAGATAAAAGGATGAATTGAACAATAAAGATACATGCGTTATTTTATATAGACTGGGCAGGATTGCCCTGATAATAGGGCTTATCGCGCTCATATTATTCCGCTTCGGGTTATTTGAGCCGCTTGAGCCCTATATCTATTGCAGATTTAAACGGGCAACGGGATTTCTCTGCCCCGGCTGCGGAGGGACGACTGCCTTAAAAGAGCTTCTTGCCGGCCATTTCCTGAAAAGCTTCTGCAGCCATCCGGCTGTGTTATATTTTGCGGTATTTTATGCCGTGTTCATGATAAGGATGTTCTTAAGTCTTCGTTATGATTCCGCTGCCGTTTCCTATAAGAGGGTCGTTTTCTTCATATACCTTGGAATTGCGATAATACTTATACAATGTATTATCAAAAATATTTATCATATTGATAATCTGTTACCGTTTATACATCATCTCGGGCATGATGTCTTTCATATTCTTCTGATCATGTGAATTCCTTAAATTGAAAATATATTGTTAAGTGGACGAAATTAAGGTATACTAACGAACGGTGCCGGCTGTTTGGGATCTTTGGCTGCTATGTCTATATGAAGGATATGCGGCATTATCGGATACAGAACAGAAGGATCGCCGCTTGCAGCAATTTTTTAACAGGCTGAGATTATAATCTCGGTTCCAAAGTTTTTTGGAAAAACTTTGAAGAGGAGGGATGAAAAAATGACTGGCAGTACTTTGGTTTGGGTTCTTGTCGCCTTCGGCGTTTATCTGGCCGGGATGATAGCGATAGGAGCTCTTTATATGAAGAGCAATAACAGCTCGGAGGATTACTTCCTTGGCGGAAGAAGTCTTAACGGCTTCGTGGCCGCTCTTTCAGCCCAGGCTTCAGATATGAGCGGGTGGCTCCTTATGGGGCTTCCGGGATCGATCTACGCCATGGGTACAGGGCAGGCCTGGATAGCTATAGGACTTTTCATAGGCACGGTATTAAACTGGCTTTTCATTTCGGGAAGGCTCAGGAGGTATACGATACGCGCGAACAATTCGCTGACGCTTCCGGAGTATTTCGAGAACCGCTTCCATGATAAGAAGAGGACTCTTCTACTGGTTTCTTCTTTGGTTATAGTAGTTTTCTTCCTGGTTTATACGGCTTCTGCGCTTGCCGCGGGAGGAAAGCTCTTTAATTCGATGTTCGGGATCGACTACCATATCGCGCTTACATTCGGAACAGTAGTTATTCTTCTTTATACTTATATGGGCGGTTTCATGGCGGTCTGCACGACAGACTTTATCCAGGGTACGCTGATGCTTGTCGCTCTCCTTCTTATACCGATCATCGCTTTCTTTGCGATCGGAAGCGGAAATATGGAATCGGTCCTTGCATCTACAGGAGTTGACGGGGCTTCCTTTATGAACATCATGCAGGAAAACGGCATGCCGATCACCGCTGTTTCGATAATCTCATCGCTTGGCTGGGGTCTCGGATATTTCGGGATGCCTCATATCCTTGTAAGGTTCATGGCAATAAAGGATGAGAAGGAGCTTAAAAAATCGAAGACAGTAGGTATCGTGTGGGTATTCTTATCACTTCTCTTCGCATGCTTTATCGGAGTTGTCGGAAGAGCTTATCTCGCTCCCGATGTCCTCGGAGGAGAGGGAATGCCTTCCACTGAAAATGTTTTTATCGAGATGATCAAGAAGATGTTCACGGTACAGTATGCTATGCCGTTTATAGCCGGTATTTTCCTCTGCGCGATACTGGCAGCGATCATGTCGACCGCGGATTCACAGCTTTTAGTAACAGCTTCAGCGGTTGCGGAGGATCTGTATAAGGGGATATTCAAGAAGGATGCGACGGAAAAGGATGTCCTTACGCTTTCACGTCTTACGGTCATAGCGGTGGCGATTATCGCCTATGTCATAGCCTGGAATCCCGACAGCTCGGTAATGAAGCTGGTTTCCGACGCCTGGGCAGGCTTCGGCGCGGCCTTCGGACCTATCGTGCTTCTGTCGCTTTTCTGGAAGAGGACCAATCTTAAGGGCGCCATAGCGGGGATCTCGTCCGGAGCGATCATAGTTATCCTCTGGGATTACATCCCTCTTATGGCCGGAGATACGCTTGGGACCGTTACAGGTCTTTATTCGTTAGTACCCGGATTCTTTATAAGCCTTATACTTATAGTTGCTGTCAGCCTCATGACCGAGGCTCCCTCCGAGGAGATCCTTAAGGAGTTCGATGAGGTAGGCTGAAAAAGTTTAAGCAGAAAAATAGTAGAAAATATACGATGGGGGCACAACATATAGATTGTGCCTCTATTGTATTTAAAAAAGAACAATCCTGAAACATAATTTGGAAAAATAATCCTTGCGTATGCTTATTTACTGGGGTATACTCTTTCATGCTGTGACATTGATAGCGTAGAAGCGAGAGGTTGCCGGCAACAGGACAGATCAGCGTAATTTAGCGGTTTGTTCCCGATAAATGTTTATTCGGGACTTCTGTATGAGCCGGGTTTTTCCGTGGAGCGAATGTCAATTAATGATAACTGGCGGCAAGTCACGGTCTGTATTTTTTGTCTTTTTTGCATCAGGACACACACGGATAAGTGGAAGAAAAGCAAAAAAAGCCCTAAAACAGAACTTTTGTCGCAAAATTTTAAAATCTAAAACTGATGCGGCATCTGGGCTGTAAGCAGGAGTGCCGCACAAAGAAAGGCGGCATTTTTTATGGCTAATCAAATCATGAGAATCACACTTAAGTCGTACGACCATACACTGGTTGACGCTTCTGCAAAGAAAATCATCGAGACTGTCAAGAAGAACGGCTCGGAGGTAAGCGGACCCGTTCCCCTTCCGACAAAGAAAGAGATCGTCACTATTTTAAGGGCGGTTCATAAATATAAGGATTCAAGAGAGCAGTTTGAGCAGAGGACACATAAGAGGCTTATCGATATCCTCCAGCCCACTCCGAAGATCGTGGAATTGTTCCAGAGATATGAGATGCCTGCGGGCGTATCTGCAAATATTAAGATGATAAGCAGATAAAACAGGTTTTTATAAACCTTGTAAAATATATAAACTAGAATGGACAGGCATAGTTCCTGCCCCTCTGTAGAAAGGAAGGTTCATTTTAAATGAAGAAAGCAATTTTAGGTACTAAGATCGGAATGACGCAGATCTTCAATGAAGACGGCACCCTGGTTCCGGTTACGGTGCTTCAGGCCGGGCCCTGCTTCGTCACACAGATCAAGACCGTTGAAAACGACGGTTACAGCGCTGTACAGGTAGGCTTCGTAGACAAGAAGGACAGAAGCACCAAGAAGGACAAAGCCGGCAAGAGGGAGATAATCCACAGGCACGGAACCACAAAGGCAATGCAGGGTCATTTTAAGAAGGCCGGCGTTTCATCAAAGAGATATGTCAAGGAATTCAAGCTTGACAATGCAGATGAGTTTACGCTTGCCCAGGAGATAAAGGCTGATATCTTCGAGGCCGGTGACAAGATCGATGCAACGGCTATTTCAAAAGGAAAAGGCTTCCAGGGCACGATCAAGAGACTGGGACAGCACAGAGGCCCCATGACCCACGGTTCCAAGTTCCATCGTCATCAGGGCTCCAACGGCGCCTGCTCATCCCCGAGCCGTGTATACAAGGGAAAAGGAATGCCCGGACACATGGGCTGCAAGAAGGTAACGGTTCAGAACCTTGAAGTAGTCAGGGTTGATGCCGAGAAGAACCTGCTCCTTGTTAAGGGCGCGGTTCCGGGACCGAAGAAGGCACTCGTGGCTATTAAGGAGACTGTAAAGACTAATAAATAGTCTTCGAAAAGAAGGAGGAACTAAACGATGGCAAACGTAGCTGTATATAATATGGACGGCAAAGAAGTCGATAAGATCGAGCTTAATGATGACATCTTTGACGCGAAAATAAATGAGCATCTGGTGCATATGGCTGTTGTCCAGCATCTTGCCAATAAGCGCCAGGGTACACAGAAGGCTAAGACCAGGGGCGAGGTTTCCGGAGGCGGAAGAAAGCCCTGGAGACAGAAGGGAACAGGACATGCAAGGCAGGGTTCCATCAGGGCTCCACAGTGGAAGGGCGGCGGAGTTGTTTTCGCCCCGGTACCGAGGGATTATTCCTTTAAGTTAAATAAGAAGGAAAAGAGAGCCGCACTCAGATCGGCACTTACCTCGAGAGTTAAAGAGGAGAAGTTCATTGTCCTTGATGAGCTTAAATTCGACGAGATAAAGACCAGGCAGATGATAAAGGTCCTTGGCAACTTAAACGTCAGCAAGGCATTGGTTGTACTTAACGGCGATGACAGGAATGTCATTCTTTCCGCAAGGAACATTCCGAAGGTCGCAACGATCCAGGCAGACTGTATCAATACCTATGACATTCTCAAGTATGATACGGTCATCGCGACGAAGGATGCCGTTAAGAAGATAGAGGAGGTGTACGCATAATGGCTAACATTCAATACTATGACGTAATCTTAAAGCCCGTCATTACTGAAAAGAGCATGGCTGAGATGGCTGACAGAAAGTATACGTTTTACGTACATCCTGAAGCTAACAAGATCATGATAAAGGAAGCTGTCGAGAAGATGTTCGAGGGCGCCAAGGTTGAAAAGGTGAGCACGATGAACCTCGAGGGCAAGAAGAGAAGAAGAGGAATGGTCATTGGAAAGACCGCCAAGAGAAAGAAGGCTATAGTCAAGCTTGCGGAGGACAGCAAGGATATCGAGCTGTTCACAGGACTGTAAAATAAAGATAGGACAGGACGATATCTAAAGTTATTTTGTCCGCCTGAGTATGACAGATCAGATCAGGGTAAGGACAAAAACCATCATTAACAACAGAGGAGAAAAGACAAATGGGAATAAAGAAATATAACCCGTATACGCCCTCGAGAAGGCATATGACAGGCTCTGATTTTTCCGAGATCACGAAAGACAAACCCGAAAAGTCGTTGCTTTCCGTTAAGAAAAAGAATTCCGGTCGCAACAACCAGGGTAAGATAACCTGCAGGCACAGAGGCGGCGGGAGCAGAAGAAAATACAGGATCATCGATTTCAGAAGGACTAAGGACGGAGTTCCTGCCATAGTAAAGGGAATCGAATATGATCCCAACAGAAGCGCAAACATAGCTCTTATATGCTATGCGGACGGAGAAAAGTCATATATCCTTGCTCCTGCGGGACTTACGGACGGAATGAAGGTCATGAACGGACCCGAGGCTGAAATAAGAGTAGGCAACTGCCTGCCGCTTGCAAACATCCCCGTAGGTACTCTCGTACATAACGTAGAGCTTTATCCCGGCAGAGGCGGCCAGCTTGTGAGAAGTGCGGGAAATTCCGCACAGCTTATGGCTAAGGAAGGAAAGTACGCAACCTTAAGGCTTCCTTCCGGAGAGATGAGACTGGTTCCGATAGGAGCAAGAGCATCGATCGGTGTTGTCGGAAACGGCGACCACAATCTTATCAATATAGGAAAGGCAGGACGTAAGCGTCACATGGGCATAAGGCCTACGGTAAGAGGTTCGGTCATGAACCCTAACGACCATCCTCACGGAGGCGGAGAAGGAAGATCGCCTATCGGACGTCCCGGACCTTCAACCCCCTGGGGTAAGCCTGCTCTTGGTCTTAAGACCAGAAAGAAGCGCAAGAGATCCGATAAGCTGATAATAAGACGCCGTGACGGCAGTGTTATCAAGAAGAAGTAAGGAGTCTTCGATTCTGAAGAGAGTAATCATATGTTTCAGGGGCAGAAACCCCTTTCTATAGAGGAGGAAAATGAAAAATGGCAAGATCATTAAAAAAAGGTCCGTTTGCTGACGCAAGCCTGCTCAAAAAGGTGGATGCGATGAACGCTTCCAATGATAAGCAGGTTATCAAGACATGGTCACGTCGTTCTACGATTTTCCCGTCATTTGTAGGCCATACATTCGCGGTTCACGACGGAAGAAGACATGTCCCCGTATATGTTACTGAGGATATGGTAGGACATAAATTAGGCGAGTTCGTAGCTACACGCACCTATAGAGGCCACGGCAAGGACGAGAAGAAATCGAAGGTGAAATAAGGCATAGCTTATTATGGAAAGATCACATGCGGTCTTTTCATGCGGGGTTTCCCCGGAAATCCTGCACGGCCTCTGACATGAGGCCGTCAGAATTGCCGCAGACTTTGTAAGGAGGACAGGATTTATGGCTAAAGGACATAGATCTCAGATAAAGAGAGAAAGAAACGAAAACAACAGGGACAAAAGACCGTCGGCAAAGCTTTCATACGCCAGGGTATCCGTCACAAAGGCCTGTTTCGTGCTTGATGCTATCAGAGGCAAGGATGTAGCGACTGCCTTAGGTATTGTTACATACAATCCCAGACATGCTTCAGCACTGATAAAGAAGCTTTTGGAGTCGGCAATAGCCAATGCCGAGAACAATAACGGCATGAACAGGGATAACCTTTATGTAGCCGAGTGCTATGCAAATAAAGGCCCTACAATGAAGAGGATCAGGCCCAGGGCACAGGGAAGGGCTTACAGGATAGAGCATAGAATGAGCCATATCACCATTGTGCTTGATGAGAAAGATAAGGTAGAAAAGTAACTGTTTAATAAAGACTTCGTAAGGAGGAGCAAGAATGGGACAGAAAGTTAATCCCCACGGCTTGAGGGTCGGCGTTATTAAGGATTGGGATTCAAGATGGTATGCTGAGGAGGAATTCGCTGACTATTTGGTTGAAGACTATAATATCAGAAAATACCTCAAGAAAAAGTTAGGCAATGCCGGTATCTCCAAGATTGAGATCGAAAGAACTCCCGGTAAATTAAAGGTTATCATCTTTACCGCAAAGCCCGGCGTTATCATCGGTAAAGGCGGAGCGGAGATAGAAAACACAAAGAAGCAGCTGCAGAAATTCACCGGCCAGAAGCTTACCGTTGATATAAAAGAGATCAAGAGACCCGACAGAGAGGCCCAGCTGGTTGCGGAGAATATCGCTCAGCAGCTTGAAAACCGCGTAACCTTTAGAAAGGCTATGAAGTCAGCTATTTCAAGAACCTTAAAGTCAGGCGCGCTTGGGATAAAGACCAGGGTTTCAGGCCGTCTTGGCGGAGCAGATATTGCAAGAGGCGAGACTTATTCAGAGGGTACTATTCCTCTTCAGACATTAAGAGCTGACATTGATTATGGATTTGCCGAAGCCGATACCACGTACGGAAAGCTCGGTGTAAAGGTATGGATATATAAGGGCGAGGTACTTCCTACAAAGAATAAGGAGGAATCGCAGAGCGATTCGTTTAAGCCCCGTCAGGGTAATCGTAAGGAAGGGAGCGTGAACTAAATGTTAATGCCTAAAAGAGTTAAGCGTCGTAAGCAGTTCCGCGGAAGCATGAAAGGAAAGGCTACAAGAGGAAACGTTTTAGCATACGGCGAGTACGGTATAATAGCAACGGAGCCCGCATGGATCAAGTCGAACCAGATAGAGGCAGCCAGAATTGCAATGACACGTTACATTAAGCGTGGCGGTAAGGTCTGGATAAAGATCTTCCCCGATAAGCCCGTTACCAGCAAGCCTTTGGGAACTCGTATGGGTTCAGGTAAGGGAGCAGTTGAGTACTGGGTAGCGGTAGTTAAGCCGGGACGTGTTATGTTCGAGATAGCAGGAGTTTCGGAGGAAATCGCAAAGGAAGCGCTTCGTCTTGCTACGCATAAGCTTCCCGTAAAATGTAAGATAGTCTCTAAGGCAGACCTGGAAGGCGGTGCATCATAATGAAGAGTAAGAATTATGTTGAAGAACTTAAAGCAAAATCAGCCTCAGAGCTGAATGAGGATCTGGTAGCGGCCAAGAAAGAGCTTTTCAATCTGAGATTCCAGAACGCAACCAATCAGCTTGACAATACCAGCAGGATCAAGGAAGTCAGGAGAAACATCGCAAGGATCCAGACGGTTATCACACAAAAGGCTAAGGCGTGAGAGGGGGCATAGGAATGGAAAGAAATTTAAGAAAGACCCGTGTAGGCAAAGTTACCAGCAATAAGATGGACAAGACGATCGTTGTAGCTGTAGAAAACCATGTTAAGCACCCTATTTACAAGAAGATCGTAAAGAGGACTTATAAGCTCAAGGCTCATGACGAGAAGAATGAATGCAATATCGGCGATACCGTAAAGGTTATGGAGACAAGGCCTCTTTCCAAGGACAAGAGATGGCGTCTCGTAGAGATCGTAGAGAAAGCAAAGTAATATTTGCAATTGGGTTGCAAGGAGGAAAGTTGACATGATACAGCAGGAAAGCAGACTTAAGGTTGCTGACAATACCGGTGCCAAAGAGCTTCTGTGCATCAGGGTTTTGGGCGGCTCCAGAAGGAGATATGCGAGGATAGGCGATATTATCGTTGCTACCGTCAAGGATGCAACGCCCGGAGGAGTTGTTAAGAAGGGCGATGTAGTAAAGGCTGTGGTTGTGCGTACCGTAAAGACCACAAGACGTAAGGACGGCTCATACATCAGATTTGACGAGAACGCGGCGGTTATCATAAAAGATGATAAGACACCTACCGGAACCCGTATTTTCGGGCCTGTAGCCAGAGAGCTTCGTGAAAAGCAGTTTATGAAGATCGTCTCATTGGCTCCGGAGGTATTATAGACAAAGGACGTGATCCGGTTTAAAAAGGATCGGACCGGTACGGGCAGAAGCTCGTACTTAAGCGCTTTAAATGATTCGAAATCCCGGCAGACGGATTGCGAATGAGATCATAAGTGAATCGGCGCAGACTTGGAGGAAAACAGTTATGATGATGAAAATAAAAACGGGCGATACCGTAAAAGTTATCGCAGGTAAAGACGTAGGAGCCGAGGGAAAGGTTCTTGCTGTTGACCATAAGAAACGTAAGCTTTTAGTCGAAGGCGTCAATATGATAAAGAAACACACGAAGCCTTCCATGGCTAATCAGAACGGCGGTATTATCGAGAAGGAAGCCTATCTGGATGCATCTAACGTTATGTATGTTCATAAGGGCAAGCCTACCAGGATCGGATTCAAGTTCGTTGATGGCAAGAAGGTCCGTTACGCGAAGTCAACGGGCGATGTTGTAGATTGATACTTTGAGAGAGGAGGTTCCAGGCTTTGAGCAGATATAAGGATTTATATAAGGATCAGATCGTAGATGCGATGACCAAGAAGTTCGGCTATAAGAATGTTATGGAAGTGCCCAAGCTTGATAAGATCGTTGTAAACATGGGTGTTGGCGAAGCTAAGGAAAATGCCAAGATTCTTGAGTCAGCCGTAAAGGATATGGAAACGATCACCGGCCAGAAGGCTGTTATTACAAAGGCTAAGAAGGCTATTGCCAACTTCAAGATAAGAGAAGGAATGCAGATAGGATGCAAGGTAACGTTGAGAGGGGACAGGATGTATGACTTCCTTGACAGGCTTGTAAACCTTGCGCTTCCCCGAGTTCGTGACTTCAGAGGCGTAAACCCCAATGCTTTCGATGGCAGAGGAAATTATGCTCTGGGAATCAAGGAGCAGATAATCTTCCCTGAGATCGAATATGATAAGATCGATAAGGTAAGAGGAATGGACGTAATCATAGTAACTACAGCTAAAACTGATGAAGAGGCCCGCGAGCTGCTTACACAGTTCGGTATGCCGTATCAGAAGCAGTAAGGGCAGGAGGAAAAGAATTTTATGGCTAAGAAAGCAATGAAAGTAAAGCAGCAGCGTAAACAGAAGTTCTCCACCAGAGAATACAGCCGTTGCAAGATCTGTGGACGTCCACACGCATATCTGAGAAAATACGGAATTTGCAGAATTTGTTTCCGTGAGCTTGCATACAAGGGTCAGATTCCGGGAGTCAGAAAGGCAAGCTGGTAAAACAAAACTGTTTATAAGGAGGTTCAAGCAATGACAATAAGTGATCCTATTGCGGATATGCTCACGAGAATCCGTAATGCAAATACAGCTAAGCATGATACAGTAGATGTTCCTTCTTCCAAAATGAAGCTTGCTATAGCTGAGATATTATATAAGGAAGGATATATCAAGAAATACGAAGTTATCGAAGACGGAGTATTTAAGACTATCCATATTATCCTTAAGTACGGCGAGGATAAGAACGAGAAGGTTATTTCCGGTCTTAAGAGGATCAGTAAGCCGGGCCTTAGAGTTTATGCGGGTAAGGACGAGATCCCCAGGGTTTTGGGCGGACTTGGAATAGCTATCGTTTCAACGAACATCGGCGTCGTTACGGACAGAGAAGCAAGGAAGGCCGGCGTAGGCGGAGAAGTTCTCTGCTTTGTATGGTAAGGTAAAGCGGAAATGATCCGGTCTGTAAAACAGCCCGGACCGGCATAAACCAAAGTTTATGCCAAAGCACGCGATCTGCTTCGCATATCGGTGCAGAGAGGATAAGTAAGACAGAGAAATTACATATTTCCTCTATGAGTTAAAATTCGCTGAACTATAGACAAAGGAAAATCGAAGAAGCAGGTCGAGAATTTTTTGACCCAAAAAATTTCGTTATTTACTTTGTCTGAATAATAAAAGCTAAAAAACGAAATTTTTTGTAAGGAGGTACGGGCGAAATGTCACGAATAGGAAGAATGCCAATCGCTATTCCGGCGGGTGTTACCGTGGATATAGCAGAAAATAATAAAGTGACTGTAAAAGGTCCCAAGGGTACATTAGAGAGAATCCTGGTGCCTGAGATGGAAATAAAGAAGGATGGAGAAGTCATCACGGTCAGCCGTCCGAACGATCTTAAGAGAATGAAATCTCTTCACGGATTGACCAGGACACTGATCAATAATATGATCATCGGAGTAACCAATGGATACGAGAAAACACTGGAAATAAACGGTGTCGGCTACAGAGCCCAGAAGCAGGGAAAGAAGCTGACCTTATCATTAGGTTATTCACATCCCGTTGAGATGGAAGACCCTGATGGGATCGAGACTGTTGTTGAAGGACAGAACAAGATCACCGTAAAGGGTATCGATAAAGAAAAAGTCGGACAGTATGCTGCCGAGATCAGAGACAAGAGAAGGCCTGAGCCTTATAAGGGCAAGGGAATCAAGTACTCTGATGAAGTTATCAGGCGCAAGGTCGGCAAGACAGGTAAGAAATAAGGAAAGGAGCGTGTGAAAAATGGTTAGTAAAAAATCAAGAACGGAAGTAAGACGTAAAAAGCACAAGAGAATCCGTAACCGTTTCAGCGGCACAGCCGAAAGACCGCGTCTTTCCGTTTTCAGGAGCAATAAGCATATGTATGCCCAGCTTGTGGATGATAACGCCCGCCATACTCTGGCAGCCGCATCTACCGTTGAAAAGGAAGTTCAGGCGGAGCTTGAGAAGACCAACAATGTTGAAGCGGCAAGCTATCTTGGAAAGGTTATTGCCAAGAGAGCTCTTGACAAGGGTATAACAGAGGTTGTTTATGACCGAGGCGGCTTTTTATATCACGGAAAGATCAAGGCTTTGGCTGATGCGGCAAGAGAAGCCGGTCTTAAATTTTAGGAGGGTGGAAGGACATGAAACGTACTATCATAGATACCAGCAACCTGGAGCTTGAGGAAAAGGTTGTTGCGATTAAGAGAGTAACAAAGGTTGTTAAGGGTGGACGTAACATGCGCTTCTCGGCTCTTGTAGTTGTGGGTGACAAGAACGGCCATGTAGGCGCCGGACTTGGAAAGGCCGCTGAAATTCCTGAGGCCATCCGCAAGGGCAAGGAAGATGCCATGAAGAAGCTGATGCCGGTGGCGCTTGATGAGAACAGCAGTATCACGCATGATTACAGCGGAAAGTACTGCGGAGCATCGGTTCTTTTGAAGAGAGCTCCCGAAGGTACAGGCGTTATCGCCGGAGGTCCCGCGCGTGCGGTCTGCGAGCTTGCCGGAATAAAGAATATCAGGACAAAATCCCTGGGATCAAATAATAAGCAGAATGTCGTACTGGCTACAATAAAGGCTCTTGGTGAGATGAAGACGCCCGAAGAGGTTGCCAGACTCCGCGGCAAGTCTGTAGACACTATAAGGTCTTAAGGAGGTGCGCGATATGGCTGAAGAAAAAAGACTCAAAGTAACCTTGGTAAAATCCACGATAGGTGCTATTCCGAAGCACAGGGCTACGGTAGCGTCCCTTGGGTTGAAAAAAATAGGGAGATCTAATGAGCTTCCGGATAATCCTGCTATCAGAGGAATGATAAGGCAGGTATGCCATCTTGTTAAGGTTGAGGAAATATAAGAGAAGCATAATAATCTTTGTAACGACAAAAGCTTTGTTAGGAGGATTGTCATAATGGAATTATCAAATTTAAGTCCTGCAAAGGGTTCAAAGCACAGGAATGATTTCAGGCGCGGACGCGGACACGGTTCCGGAAACGGCAAGACTGCCGGTAAGGGACATAAAGGCCAGAAGGCCCGTTCGGGAGCTCCGAGGATCGGTTTCGAAGGCGGTCAGATGCCTTTTTACAGAAGAATCCCCAAGAGAGGATTTACGAATATCAATACAAAAGAAATAGTAACCTTTAATGTGTCGGCCTTAGAGGTATTTGAAGACGGTGCTACAGTAACCATCGAGGATCTTGTGGCACGCCGTATAGTCAGAAATCCTAAGGATGGAGTAAAGGTCCTTGGTATGGGCGAGCTTACCAAGAAGCTTACGGTTCAGGCTAATGCATTCAGTGCTTCTGCCAAGGAAAAGATTGAAGCGTTAGGTGGAAAAGCAGAGGTGATCTAATGTTAAAGACATTCCAGAATGCGTGGAAGATTAAAGAGATCAGGGTTAAGCTTATTTTTACCTTCCTGATGCTTATAGTTATCAGGTTCGGCAGCCAGCTTCCCGTTCCGGGAGTTGACAGAAACTATTTCTCGAACTGGTTCTCACAGCAGCTTGGAGATTCCTTTAACTTCCTTGACGCTTTTACAGGCGGATCGTTCTTGAATATGTCGGTTTTTGCTCTTAATATCACGCCGTACATTACAAGCTCGATCATTATGCAGTTATTAACCATTGCCATCCCGAAGCTTGAAGAGATGCAGAAGGAAGGCGAGGACGGCCGTAAGAAGATAGCTTCTATCACAAGATATGTTACGGTAGGCCTGTCACTTATCGAATCAACCGCTATGGCGGTCGGTTTCGGAAGACAGGGACTTCTCGAGAAATACAACGCATTAAACGTTATAACGGTCATCGCGGCGCTCACCTGCGGATCCGCTTTCCTTATGTGGATCGGTGAGCAGATTACCGAAAACGGAGTTGGAAACGGTATCTCTATAGTTCTTACTATCAATATCATTTCCAGGATCCCTCAGGATTTCGCTTCCTTATATGATCAGTTCATGAAGGGCAAATCCTTTGCCACGGCAGTACTTGCAGCGATCATAATAATCGCGATCGTGCTTGGAACAGTGATCCTTACCGTTATCTTAAATGACGCGGAAAGAAGGATACCCGTACAGTACGCAAAGAAGATTCAGGGAAGGAAGACGATGGGTGGACAGAGCTCCCATATTCCTTTAAAGGTCAATACGGGCGGCGTTATCCCGATCATCTTCGCATCAAGCCTTATGCAGCTCCCTGTTGTTATCTCTTCCTTTACGGGAAACAAGGGACCGCTCTGGTGGCAGAGGATACTGAGCGCTTTGAGCTCCAGTAACTGGTTCAAGACAGCCACTCCGGGATATACGATAGGCGCGCTTATCTATATCGTACTTGTAGTATTCTTTGCATATTTCTATACATCGATCACCTTCAATCCTTTAGAGGTGGCCAACAATATGAAAAAGCAGGGTGGTTTCATACCGGGAATAAGGCCGGGTAAGCCGACCAGCGATTATCTTACAAAGATACTTAATTATATAGTGTTTATCGGAGCCGTAGGGCTTTTGATCGTAGCCCTTATACCTATCATCTGCAACGGTTTGTTTAACGCAAGGGTTTCCTTCGGCGGAACCTCGCTGATCATCATAGTCAGCGTAATCCTTGAGACAATAAAGCAGATCGAGTCGCAGATGCTCGTAAGAAACTACAAGGGCTTCCTGAACTAAAGTCATTAACGAGACGGCAGGTCATTTCGTTAATGAGTATGATAATAAGCACGCAGGATTCAGTAAGAAAGGCAGTATATGAAGATCATAATGCTTGGAGCTCCGGGAGCCGGAAAGGGCACCCAGGCAAAGAAAATAGCGGCGGAGTATAACATCCCCCATATATCGACAGGCGATATCTTCAGGGCAAACATCAAGGAGCAGACTCCCCTTGGAATGGAAGCGAAGGCGTACATGGACAAGGGAGAGCTTGTGCCTGATGAGCTTACGGTAAAGATACTTCTTGACAGGGTTAAAAAGGATGACTGCAAGAACGGATATGTTCTGGACGGATATCCGAGGACGATCCCGCAGGCAGAGGTTCTTGACAAGGCAGTTTCAGAGCTTTCGGAGTCAATAGATTTTGCGATCAACGTTAATGTCCCCGATGAGAATATCATCCACAGAATGGGCGGCAGGCGTGCCTGCCTGAAATGCGGTGCGACCTATCATGTTGAATACATGCCTCCGAAGACAGCGGATGTCTGTGACAACTGCGGGGCCGAGCTGGTTATAAGGGATGATGATAAGCCTGAGACAGTAAAGAACCGTCTTTCGGTATACCATGAGCAGACAGCTCCTCTTATCGATTATTATTCCAAAAAGGGTATTCTTAAGGAAGTGGATGGAACCATGGAAGTAGATCAGGTTTTTGAAGCGATAAAGAATATCCTCAGGAGTTAGAGATGGCGGTTTCTGTTAAATCTCCAAGAGAAATAGAGCTGATGCGCGAGTCCTGCAAAAGACTCGAATATGTTCACAACAAGCTTGGCGAGATAATAAAGCCCGGGATTTCGACCTATGAGATAAACAAAATAGGCGACAGGCTTATACGAGAGCAGGACGGGATCCCGAATTTCCTTGATTATAACGGCTATCCCGCCTCGATCTGCGTATCGGTAAATGATGAGGTCGTACATGGGATCCCGAGCAAGGACAGGCTCCTTGAAGAAGGCGATATAGTGAGCCTGGATGCGGGCCTGATCTACAAGGGCTACCATTCGGACGCGGCAAGGACCTACCTGGTAGGAGAGGTTGCGTCTGAGATAAAGCAGCTGGTGGAAAGAACGAGGCAGAGCTTCTTCGAAGGTATAAAATTTGCCAGGGAAGGCTGTCATCTGCATGATATATCAAATGCCATCGCAGATTATATCGAGCAGTTCGGATACGGTATCGTTGAGGACCTGGTCGGACACGGGATAGGGACAGCGCTTCATGAAGATCCGCAGATCCCGAATTTCAGGCAGAAAAAGCGCGGTGTGAAGCTGAAAGCAGGAATGACGCTTGCAATAGAGCCCATGATCAATCTCGGAAGAGCGGATGTGGAATGGCTTGATGATGACTGGACGGTAGTAACGGAAGACGGACTGCCAAGCGCACATTATGAAAACACGGTCCTGATCACAAAGGGAGATCCGGAGATATTAACCTTGGGGAACTTTGGGTAAGGCGCAGTAAGGAAAATGTGTTTGTATGAAAGGTGAATTTGCAAGGTCTCTTTCAGGGCATGACAAGGGCAGGGTCTACGTGATAATCGAAGAGCATGAAGAGTATCTGATGCTTTCGGATGGGAGGCGCAGACCTCTTGAGAAGCTTAAGAGAAAAAACGTTAAGCATGTGGAAACCGTGAAGAAGCATTTATATAATGAAGATTTGATCAAAAAGCTTGAAAATGGAGAGACGCTTAAAAACGAAGAGATCAAACGAGCTGTCAGGCTGTATTTAGGAGCTATAGGAGTGAAATCGGATGTCGAAGGCTGATGTAATTGAGATTGAGGGAACAGTAAGCGAAAAGCTGCCAAATGCTATGTTTCGCGTTAAGCTTGAAAACGGTCATGAGGTGTTGGCTCATATCAGTGGAAAGCTTAGGATGAATTTTATCAGGATACTTCCCGGGGACAAGGTGACGCTTGAAATGTCACCCTATGACCTCACTAAAGGAAGGATCATCTGGAGAGATAAATAAGTCCCTCTTAGAAGGCGGAAATGGTGAGACAATTTCCGGACGGGTGTCGGCAATAGCAAGTATCCGCATAAGAAAATATAAAAATCCTTGATATTTACAATATCAAGTGGTAATATATTATTCGCCGTTTTTTGAGGAAGGAGGTTTAACATGAAGGTTAGATCATCAGTAAAACCTATTTGTGAGAAGTGTAAAGTAATAAAGAGAAAAGGCAGGATCATGATCATCTGCGAAAACCCGAAGCATAAACAGCGTCAGGGTTGATCATGTAATGAAGGATCTTAAGGTCCTTATAATGAAATGATCCGATCCGAAAGATCGAATCGGCACGAACTGAAGTTCGTGCCAAAGCGCACGATTTACTGCGTAAATCGGCGCAGACTTAGAGAGTCTCGATAGCGCTTGGTTAACGGGCTTTCTATTGATACCGGCGCAGCTTTGGGTTATCAGGGAAACAATGGATCCGGGGAGTGATGCCCTTCCATATTTCTTTGATTTTTGAAAACGCAGGTTACGTCGGACAAGCTCGGGAGAGATCCCGTGTGAACAGTGTTTTTGCTGTTCCAGTCAATCAGAGATTAAATTTCAGAAAGGAAGGAAAAAGAATGGCTCGTATTGCAGGTGTTGATTTACCAAGAGACAAGCGTGTCGAGATCGGACTTACCTATGTATATGGCATAGGAAGGTCGAGCGCAACAAAGATCGTTACAAAGGCCGGGGTCAATCCCGATACCAGATGCAGGGATCTTACGGATGATGAGGTCAAGAAGATCAGCGATATAATCGAAGCTGATTACATGGTAGAGGGTGACTTAAGAAGAGAGATCGCTCTTAATATCAAAAGGCTTCAGGAAATCGGATGCTATAGAGGAATCCGCCACAGGAAGGGTCTTCCGGTACGTGGACAGAATACGAAGACAAACGCAAGGACCAGAAAAGGCCCGAAGCGTACTGTTGCAGGTAAGAAGAAGTAAGGCAGACAGAATATTTTGTAGGTTAGTTTTTCGAACATTCAATGTGTAAATTGTGAGGTTATTGTTTTATGGCAAAAGCAGGTACAAAAAAAGTTACAAAAAAACGTGTCAAGAAAAACGTTGAACGCGGACAGGCGCATATCCAGTCATCCTTCAACAACACTATCGTGACGTTGACCGATACTGAGGGCAACGCTTTATCATGGGCGAGCGCCGGTGGTCTGGGATTTAAAGGTTCAAGGAAATCTACTCCATATGCTGCTCAGATGGCTGCAGAAACGGCTACCAAGGCTGCTTTAGTGCATGGTCTTAAGCACGTAGACGTATTTGTAAAAGGTCCCGGCTCGGGAAGAGAGGCTGCTATCAGGGCGCTTGCGGCTAACGGACTCGAGGTTCTCAGCATAAGTGACGTGACTCCCGTTCCCCATAACGGATGTCGTCCGCCCAAGCGCAGAAGAGTTTAATTTTCAGAGGCTATTTTACAGAGTTTATTAAGGAGGATTATAAAATATGGCAGTCGATAGAGTTCCTATACTCAAAAGGTGCAGGGCGCTTGGCATTGAGCCTATGGTATTAGGTTATGATAAAAAATCAAGGAGGAACCCAAGCCGTTCCACCAGGAAGCCCAGCGAGTATGCGTTACAGTTAAGGGAAAAGCAGAAGGCTAAGTTTATATACGGCGTGCTTGAGAAGCCTTTCAGAAATTATTATAAAAAGGCGGACAGAATGAAGGGCATGACCGGTGATAACCTTATGATCATGCTTGAGAGCAGGCTTGACAATGTTATCTTCAGAATGGCTTTCGCAAGGACCAGAAGAGAAGCAAGACAGATAGTTGACCATAAGAACGTAAGCGTAAACGGCAAGACAGTTAACATCCCTTCATATCTCGTGAAACCCGGAGATGTGATCGAAATAAGGGAAAAATACAAGGAATCCAAGAGATTTAAGGAAATTGTCGAGGTTACCGGCGGAAGACTCGTTCCCAACTGGCTCGATGCTGATATCGAGGCTCTTAAGGGAACAGTAAAGAACCTTCCCTCTCGTGAAGAGATAGACGTACCCGTTAACGAGATGCTTATAGTCGAGCTTTATTCCAAATAGAGCCACAAACGGCCCGGCGCAGCCCGCTGTGCGGGTACTGTTAAGGGAAAAATATTGGAGGAGGTTTTGCTTTGTTTGATTTTGAAAAGCCAAAGATTGAGATTGTAGAAATCTCTGAGGATAAGAAGTATGGTAAGTTCGTAGTAGAGCCTCTTGAAAGGGGCTATGGCATTACGCTCGGCAATTCGCTCAGAAGGATAATGCTTTCGTCTCTTCCCGGAACGGCTGTGAGCCAGATAAAGATCGACGGAGTACTTCATGAGTTCAGCTCGATCCCGGGAGTAAAAGAAGATGTTGCCGAGATCATCATGAGCATCAAGAGCCTTGCCATCAGGAATGAAAGCAGCTCAAACGAAGTCAAGACTGCAGTGATCGATTTTGAAGGCGAGGGAGTGGTCACGGCTGCCGATATCAAGTGTGACCAGGACCTTGAAATCCTTAATAAGGATCTTAAGATCGCGACCCTGAACGGGGATCCCAATGCCAAGCTCTATATGGAGCTGATGATCACAAACGGAAGAGGATATCAGGGCTCTGACAAGAACAAGGGCGAGGATCTTCCGATAGGAATCATTGCAGTAGATTCGATCTATACTCCTGTTGAAAGGGTCAATATGTCGGTTGAGAATACCCGTGTAGGTCAGATAACCGACTATGACAAACTCTCTTTGGAAGTGTATACAAACGGTGCCCTTGGTCCCGATGAGGCAGTAAGTCTTGCAGCAAAGGTACTTAGCGAACATCTGTCACTTTTCATTGACCTGTCCGAGAATGCGAAGAATGCAGAGGTCATGGTCGTTAAGGAAGACGACAATAAGGAAAAGGTGATGGAGATGAGCATTGACGAGCTGGAGCTTTCAGTTCGTTCATATAACTGCCTGAAGAGAGCCGGTATCAATACCGTCCAGGAGCTCACCAACAAGACACCGGATGAGATGATGCGGGTGAGGAACCTCGGAAGAAAATCTTTGGAAGAGGTCCTTGCAAAGCTTAAGGAGCTTGGGCTCCAGCTCAATTCAGGAGACTGATCTATACGGACAGAGTTTGATAAATTGAACTCATTATTGCAAAAACGCCTGAAGGATAGATGTTTTTTGCCACCTGAATGTTATAGATCAAATTCAGAGTTCCGGTAATTAATTCCAAATGGTTCGGAATATTACAGTAGACGGATAAGTAAGTCTGATAAGCGTTATCCGGGGGGTTTAACCCTAAGGAGGAAAAATGAAGTACAAAAATCGCAGAAAATTAGGAAGAACAAGGAGTCAGAGGAAGGCTCTTCTGAGAAACCAGGTAACCAACCTTCTTTATCATGGAAAGATCGTTACGACTGAGGCCAAGGCTAAGGAAGTAAGAAGGATTGCCGAACACCTTATCGCTATAGCTGTTAAAGAGCGTGATAATTACGAGACAGTAGAGATCGATGCCAAGGTTCCCGTAAGAGACAAGGATGGCAAGAGGGTCAAGGAAGTGGTTGACGGCAAGAAGGTCACCCAGTATCAGACAGTAAAGAAGACCATCAAGAAGGATTCCCCTTCAAGGCTTCATGTAAGAAGGCAGATGCTTAAGGTATTCTATCCCATAACCGAGGTACCCGCGGAGGGACCGGGAAGAAAGAGGAATACTAAGAAGGTTGACATGCCTGCGAAGATGTTTGATGAGATCGCGCCTAAGTATGCAAACCGCCATGGCGGCTATACAAGGATTATCAAGATCGGTCCCCGTAAGGGTGACGCGGCAATGGAAGTAATTCTTGAGCTTGTTTAGGATGATCTGATAATAAAGAACCGGATGAGGCTTTTGGCTTTGTCCGGTTCTTTTTTAGGGTTTACGTCCGGCAGCGAAAGTTTACAGAGAAGAAATTTCCAAAGAAAAAAACAAAAATGCTTTAAGCGATCCGGGATTGCAAGTATAATAGTAACAGTTTGATCTCCCGGCTTCTTTATTTTTTGTAACAGCATGAAACAGGAAAAAAAGGCGTACGATATAATCTTCATACTGACTGTAATGGTGCTTCTTCTGATACCTTCCCTCGGGATGATATTTTACCCGACTACGGTCTCCTATGAAAACAGAGAGCTTAAGGAGCTTCCTGTCGTCTTTACCCCGGACGGCAGCTTCAACAGAGGCTTTTTTGATGAAGTTTCCGATTATGCAGCGGATCATATAGCACTAAGGAATGAGATATCAGCCCTGTATGCAGTGGCAAATGCCGGGATATTTTCGGTGTCGGCAAGGGACAGCGTGATCCTCGGGGAGGATGGCTGGCTTTACTATACCGCTTCATCGGATGATTATCTTCATAAGGATCTTATAAGCGGGCGAGAACTTTTCAATATCGCGCATAATATGGCCCTCATGCAGGAGTATTGCAGACTGTTGGGGAAGGAAGCCGTTTTTATCATAGCCCCCAATAAAAACAGCCTTTACGGGGAACATATGCCTAAAGCCTATAAGGATGCCAAACTGAGGTTTGACAACGAATACAGCGATATGGAGAGGCTTATGCCCTATCTTTCGGCTGAGGGCGTCAACCACATTGATCTTGAGGAGCTTTTAAGGGCGCGGGATGAGACCCTATATTATAAGACGGATTCCCACTGGAACAATAAGGGGGCGCTTATTGTATACAGGGAGCTTATGGAGAAGGCGGGAGTTAGAGCTCCGGACTTTTCGCAAGAAGCTCCCGGGGTATCGGTTGATTTTACAGGTGATCTTAATAAAATGCTTTACGGAATGGCCGCAAAGCCCGAGGAGCGGCTCGAGTATATAAAGGACAGAACCTATTTTTATTATAAGGACGGCGAAGCTATAAATATTGAGGATTCCGAAATGGTCGAGAACAATGAGGTTGAGACCGTTAACCCGTACGGGAGCGGAAATCTCCTGATGTACAGGGATTCCTTTGCGAATTCCCTCATACCGTATCTGTCCCAGACCTTTTCCTACGCCTTTTATTCAAAAATAGTCCCCTATAATCTGACAGACCTTGTAACAAAGGCTCCCGACTATGTGATCATCGAAAAGGCCGAGAGGCATCTGCCGACTTTTGCGGAGGTTCCTCCGATCATGAGCGCTCCGCTTAGAATGATAGAAACAGAGCCTTTGGAAGCAGAGCTTCTGTCTGAAAATACCGATATAAAAAACGACGGGGTATATTACAATATTTCCGGCTGGCTTAAGGATACGGACATTGTAAGTGAGGATTCAGGAATATATATCTGTCCGGGAGAGTGGGCAGGACAGGCATACGAGGCCTTTTTGGTAAGCGGAAAAGCAGGGGACTATGGTTTTTCCTGTTATATACCCGTTTCCTCAGGACTGCCCGAGGACACGGATTTTTCCGTGATAGTTGAGAATAATGGGGTTTACTATATAAATTCATTACCGTGCCGGTTTACGGAGTAAATCGTGCGCTTATGCATAAACGCCGGTTTATGCGGATCCAATTCGGAAGGTAAGTATTTTGAAGAGCGGCGAATCAAAGCAGAGGAACAGACGCTTTCCCAATAAAAACTTAATAATGGTTCTTTCGGTGGTGACAGTGATACTTCTCTGTCTGCTTATCTTTCTTTTGGGCTGTGTTTTCACGCAGGAACGCTTCTTTGGCGGAAGCGGGCAGAAGGAAAAGAACAATAAGGGGGATAATTCATCCGTAATAGAAATAAACGATGAGCAGGCATATTCGGCTGAAGAAGGAGGCCTTGCCGCCATGTCCGCGGATAAGACAGAAGAGGAAGCGGAGGCGGATACGCAGGTAAAGGCAGATGAAGCCGTAGCGGAGGATTTAACAGAAGATAGCGGCTATGGCGATCCGGTCTACTGCACTATATGGCCGATACAGGATCTTTCCGTATACAGTGATCCGGGACTGAAAGAAAAGATCGGGGACGTCAGGGGAGGGCAGACTTTATGCGTGCTTTCCGAAAAGGACGGAAGCTTTGAGGTCTGTTATGACGGCGATTTTAACACGGGCTTTGTGGACGAGAGGTTTTGCATGATAAATCTTCCGGAATATCTTAAGGCTCTGTGTTCCTACAATATCACCAACAGCTATGACTCGGTCTTTCGGATCCACGAATATGACATCCCGGATATTACCGGCACTGTCATTCCGGGATTTGAGGACATAGCTCTCGACCCTTCGTCGGGAAGCTTTGTGGTCCCGTATCTGTACCCCTGTGCAAAGAGGCTTATGAGGGCTGCGGAAAATACCAGGGAAAACGGTTATGTTCTTGATATCTACGAATCCTTCAGGCCGCATAAAGCGACCAGGCATCTCTATGACAGTGTGGAGAAGCTGCTTAACGAGCCGCTTCCGGACGCCGAGGAGGAGGAAAGGACAATGTCCCAGGAAGAGGTGGATGCGATCAATAAGGAAAGGACCGATGCGAGCCTTGCCGAGGCGCAGGCATTCCTGCTTTCGCAGGGGATCGACCCAGCAAGCCCGCAGGCCCTTCCCATAGTACAGTTTTATCTGGATAAAACAGAGCTTGCCGAGCCTAAGACATACACCTATAAAAGAACCTATCAGGATGAGATGACAAACGGAAGCTATAAGCTTTCCGCTTTCTTAGCAAAGCAGATAAGCGCCCACAACAGGGGGATTGCCTTAGACCTTACCCTTAAGCCGGCTGAGACCCTTAAGGATCTTTCCATGCAGTCAGAGATCCATGACTTAAGCTATCATTCGGTCTCAAGCGCAAATAATGATAACGCAAAGCTTCTTGAGAAATTTATGAAGGCCGAGGGGTTTAACGGGCTTACATCGGAATGGTGGCATTTTCAGGATGATATAACAAGGGATGAAATAAAGCTTTCCACCTATCTTGAGGAAGGGGTTTCCCTTGAGGGGTTCAAGGCGGATGAGAAAGGTTTTAAATACCAGCTGGCGGACGGCTCGTTTGTGGCCGGGGAAGAGCGGACCGTAGACGGAAAAAAATACAGCTTTGACGGTGACGGGTATTGCAAGTTTTTCTAGTTTCTGTATAATAAATTTATTGTGGGTTTATATTGGCCTGCAGGGCAGATACGGGTCAGGAAACTCACGGTAAACGGGTTAAGGCGAAAGCCGTTTATATGTTGTGTTTGGGATATGAGCGATCATATCCGTATCAAGGGGGAAGATAGGATGAGAAGAATTACTTTAAAGGCCCTGGTAACAGCGGTGCTTGTTTTTTTCTGTGTTTTTGCTGTTCAGTATAAAGTACAGGCGGATGTGTTCATACCTGTCAATATGAACGGAAATATATACTGCATTAATAGTTCCGGTGCTTTGGTAATAAACGGATGGGCGAATATAGGGAACGACTTCTTTTATTTCGGACCTGACGGAGTACTGGTTACAAATATGATCGTCGACGGGTTTACGGTCGGACCTGACGGCAGAGCAGTGCTTGACATGCCGGCAGAGGAGGTATATGTAATGCCTCCGGAGGATGTTTTTGTAATGCCGGAAGTGCCTGCTCCCGCGATCAATACGGACTCGCTGATTGCCCAGACCTGCCTGAATATCATAAACAGTGTGACCAATCCGGCCATGACCCAGGATCAGAAGCTTGCTGCGGTATATTCATATGTTGTCAAGAATCATAAATATAACCGGACCTATGAGACACCGTCGGGAAACTGGACCGGGCAGTATGCACTGGAGCTCTTTACAAACGGCTACGGCAACTGCTACAGGTTTGCCTGCGGTTTTGCGTATCTTGCGAAGGCTCTCGGTTATGAGACGAAGGTGATCACCGGCAGCGTGCATGCAGCCAGAGGAGGAGTGACACCGCACAGCTGGGTGGAGATCTTCTACAACGGAGGATGGTATATCTGCGATCCCGAGCTTCAGATGGCAAAGGGCAGGGATATGTATATGAGAACCTACAACAATTATCCTATCAAACCGCTTATCAAGCAGGCGGAATGGGGAGTGATATTTTGACGGTATAGAACGGATATTTTGAATCCGGAGAGGCCGACGCTTAAAATACAGCGGCCGGTTCAGCCTGCAGACGGCAGCTCAGGATTCGGATCATTCAGGGGGTAATCAGATGAAAAACAGGAGAAGAGGGATATTTCTTGCGGTAACGATGGCTTTGGTTATGGTCACCGGGTGTTATTACCCGGCAGAAAACGGGCAGACAAGGGAAGTATCAGAGGAAGAGATTTCTGCGGAAGAACCGGCTTCTGAAGAAAAAGAGGAGATAAAGGAAGAGGCACCTGAAGAAGAGGACGTAACACAATCCGAAGCTGCAGAGGAAAAAGAGACCGCGGAAGAAGTAAAAGAGGATGCGGATACTGAAGAAGCAGAAGCGGAAAAAGAGGAGATAAAGGAAGAGGAAGCCGCCGAAAAGGCTCCGGAAGTCCAGGCAGAAGCTGAAGCGGAAAAAGAGGAGATAAAGGAAGAAAAAGCCACCGAAAAAGCTCCGGAAGTCCAGGCAGAAGCGCCGAAGAAAAAGAATAATAAATCAACTAAGAAGTCTGCTGACGTGGCTCAGACAAATGCGCAGACTCCTGAGGAAGAGGCGCTTGCCCAGGCTCAGGCACTGGCTCAGGCTCAGGCCCAGGCCCAGGCGGATGCGCTTGCCCAGGCTCAGGCCCAGGCAGAGGCGTTAGCCCAGGCTCAGGCCGCGCAACAGGCCCAGGCCCAGGCGCCGGCAGGTAAAACAGAAGTAAGCCGTGTATACGTTGAAGATTGCGGAATGGATACGGGCTATTGGGAGGTCACTTATTCAGACGGATCGAAGGCCATCGTCAATAACTGAGCATGGGAATAATAGATACAAAAAGCCTGGTTTTTGATTATATCAGGAGAGATAAGGACGGAGAGCCGGACGGGTTTACAAGAGCTGTCGATAACGTAAACCTGTCCGTGCAGGAAGGTGATTTTATTGCTATCCTGGGGCATAACGGCTCCGGAAAAAGCACTCTGGCAAAGCATATAAACGCAATCCTGTATCCGACCGAGGGCACGGTTTTTGTCGACGGGATGGATACCTGTGATATGGCGCATCTTTGGGATATCAGACAGACGGCCGGTATGGTCTTTCAAAATCCCGACAATCAGATAATCGGAACAGTCATAGAAGAAGACGTGGGCTTCGGCCCCGAAAACATGGGGATCCCTACTGATGAAATATGGGAAAGGGTCGTAGAGAGCCTTAAGACCGTAGGCATGTATGAGTACAGAAAACGGTCCCCGGGTAAGCTTTCGGGCGGACAGAAGCAGAGGGTCGCCATTGCGGGCGTTCTTGCGATGCACCCGAAATGCATAGTGCTCGATGAGCCGACCGCGATGCTCGATCCGAAAGGCCGCAGAGAGGTGATAAGGGCCGTAAGGGCTCTGAACGATGTCGAAAAAATAACAATGATACTGATCACCCATTATATGGAAGAGGTCATATATGCGAATAAGGTCTTTGTCATGGACGAGGGCCGTATAGTCATGCAGGGGAGCCCGAGAGAGATATTCTCAAGGGTTGAGGAGCTTAAAAAGATAAGGCTTGACGTTCCTCAGGCCACCGAGCTTGCATGGGAACTAAAGAAAGCAGGCCTTGATCTTCCGGACGGGATATTATCCTCAGAGGAACTTGAAAGCGCGATATGTCGATTATTGTAAATCACTTAAGTTATACATACGGGGCGGGGACGGCCTATGAACTCAGGGCTCTTAAGGATGTGAGCTTTAAGATAGAAAACGGTGAATTTATCGGCCTTCTTGGCGCCACGGGTTCCGGAAAGTCGACTCTCGTGCAGCATTTGAACGGTCTTCTTGCTCCTGAGTCCGGGAGCGTATACTATGACGGTGAGGATATCTTCGAAAAGGACTACGACAAAAAAGCCTTAAGGAGCAAGGTTGGGCTTGTGTTCCAATATCCGGAACACCAGCTTTTCGAAGTGGACGTATTTACCGATGTCTGCTTCGGACCGAAGAATTTAGGACTTTCCCGCAAGGAATGCGAGCTCAGGGCGTATGAGGCGCTTAAGCTTGTGGGCCTTCGGGATGAGGATTTCTATATTTCGCCCTTCGATCTTTCGGGAGGTGAAAAGCGGAGGGTTGCGATCGCGGGAGTGCTTGCGATGAAGCCGGAGGTGCTGATACTCGACGAGCCCACCGCGGGGCTTGATCCCAGGGGACGGGAAGAGATACTGTCCCTGATAAGGAGCATAAGGGAAGAAACCGGAATGACCGTCATCCTTGTGTCGCACAGTATGGATGATGTCGCCGAAAATGCCGAAAGGCTTCTTGTGATGTATAAGGGAGAGCTTGTGTTTGACGATACTCCCCGGAACGTATTCAGGGAAGCAGAGATCATGCAGGAGATAGGGCTTGATATCCCTCAGGTGACTAAGATCCTGAAAGGGCTTAACAAGAGGGGGATCCCTGTTTCATCGGACGCTATTACCCTTGAGGAAGCAAAGAGGGAGATCCTTTCGATATTCGGACACAGAGGTTTATAGGTGCTTAGAGAAATAACACTGGGACAATTCTATCCTGCGGATTCCATTCTCCATAAGCTTGATCCGAGAGTCAAGATAATGGGGACGCTTTTTTTTATTGTCTCAATGTTTATATTTGACAGCTGGCAGGGGTATCTTCTGGCGGCTTTTTTTCTTGCCGTCATGATAAAGATCTCCAGGGTGCCGTTTTCTTTTATGGTAAAGGGATTAAAGGCGGTTGTTATCCTTATTCTAATAACAGCTGTTTTCAATCTTCTTTTTACACATGGAGAGCCGCTCTTTTCGTTCTGGAGGCTTACGGTCACAAAGGAGGGCGTAAAAACCGCCGTCAAAATGATGTTAAGGCTCTGCTTTCTGATACTCGGTTCTTCGGTGATGACTCTTACGACGACGCCCAAGCAGCTGACTGACGGGATCGAAAAGCTTCTTTCATGGCTTAGGATATTTAAGGTGCCGGTACATGAGATAGCCATGATGATGTCGATCGCTCTTTCCTTTATCCCGATCCTTACCGAAGAGACCGACAAGATAATGAAGGCCCAGATGGCAAGGGGAGCGAATTTTGAAAGCGGAAATATCATAAAAAAAGCCGAGGCGCTGGTACCGCTTTTGGTGCCACTTTTTGTATCGGCCTTCAGAAGGGCGAACGATCTTGCCCTGGCCATGGAGGCACGATGCTACCGGGGCGGAGAGGGCAGGACAAAGATGAAGCCTCTTGTATACAAAAGGCGGGACCGGGTAGCTTACCTGGTGCTTTATGCATATCTTGGCGCGGTAATTGCGTTAAGGATTTTATTCGGATAACTGCAGCGAAGTCTTCGATTCTCAGAAGCTTGGAAGGAATGCCGGATATTCAGGGGCAAAGGCTTCTTTAACAGGGCTTTAGGATCCTGAAGAAAGTCAGCCGGATATTCAGGGGCAAAGAACCTTTATATATAAAAGGAGATTCCAAATTTGAGGCGTATAATGCTTACTGTCGCCTATGACGGGACAGAATACGCGGGCTGGCAGGTTCAGCGTCATGCCGAGACAATAGAGAGCGTTTTGAACAGGGAGCTTTCGAGACTCCTTAACGAGGATATCCGGGTCATCGGGGCTTCAAGGACGGATTCCGGGGTGCATGCAGAAGGGGCGGTGTGCGTGTTTGACACGGATTCAGGGATACCCGCAGATAAATTTTCCTTTGCCGTAAACCAGAGCCTCCCTTCGGATATAAGAGTCATGAGTTCGAGAGAGGTCAGGCCGGATTTTCATCCAAGAAGAACGCCCTGCCTTAAGACATACCGTTACAGCATATGGAACGATACCTTCCATCTCCCTTCGAAACGGTTGTACACCCATTGGGTACACGGACCGCTCGATCTTGAGAAAATGAGGGAGGCCGCGGATTTTCTCACGGGGGAACATGACTTTAAGAGCTTCTGTAAGGAGAAGCCGCAGGAAATAAGGTTCAGGCCGGATGCAGCAGACGAAGCTGAAAAATCGGAAAGCCCGGCCGTTTCAAAAACAGGCACGGTAAGGCGGATCACCGCGATCGAAATAAAAAAGGAAGGCCATCAGGTGGATATCTTCGTTACCGGGAACGGCTTCCTGTATAATATGGTAAGAATAATAGCGGGCACCCTTATCGATGCCGCGCAGGGAAGGATAGAGCCTTCTGATATGAAGGAGATCCTTGAGGCTAAGGACAGGAGCAGGGCCGGAGTGACGGCTCCCGCAAAAGGGCTCTGTCTCGTTGAGTACGATTTTTGGGAAATATAAGCTGTTTACGGACGGAACATCCGAAATCCATGTGATTTTCAGCGAAAATCAGCAGAAATCAGGATGATTTCAGCTTGACACGGGTTTTTCCGTATAATATAATACCTAATTGTCCGGTTCTGGTTATGGGCCATAGCCCCGGCTGATAAGCAGGATCATTGAGCTTAACGTTAAACCCGAACGTTTTGCTCCGAAATATTTTTTAATACAGAGTGCGGCATGTTTGGATCTTCAGCGGACGAAGCTGAAGATTGTGAAGGATATGCCGTTTTTGGAGGATAAACATAATGAATACTTATATGCCTAACGATACTGCCATTGAGAGAAAATGGTATGTTATCGACGCTGAAGGATGCACGCTTGGGCGTCTGTCGTCCGAGGTTGCCAAGATATTAAGAGGCAAGAATAAGCCCATATTCACGCCTCATGCCGATACAGGCGATTATGTAATAATCTTAAATGCCAACAAGTTCAAGGTAACAGGCAAAAAGCTCGACCAGAAGATCTATTATCATCATACAGGCTATGTCGGACACCTTAAGAGCATGACCCTCAGGGAGAAGCTTAACAGGAAGCCCTGCGAAGCTCTGCAGAAGTCCATAAGAGGAATGCTTCCGAAGGGACCTTTGGGAAACAGGATGTACAAGAAGCTTTTCGTATACGAGGGCGCGGAGCATCCGCATGCCGCGCAGAAGCCGGAAGAGCTGAAGTTAAAGTAAACGCTTAGACTTAATTAATTTAGGAGGATTATAAAGTGGCTAAAAAAGCGGCATCAGAAAGATATTACGCAACAGGGAGAAGAAAATGCTCGGTTGCAAGAGTATATATTATGCCCGGCAAGGGAAATATTACGATAAACAAGAGAGATATTGATGATTATTTCGGGCTTGAGACCCTTAAGAAGATCGTTCGTCAGCCCTTCGATACGACGAATACGGTTGATAAGTTTGACGTATTGGTAAACGTGCATGGCGGCGGATTTACCGGCCAGGCAGGCGCGATCAGGCATGGGATCTCCAGAGCGCTCGTTAAGGCTGACGCAGAGTTCCGTCCTTCGCTTAAGTCGGAAGGCTTCCTTACAAGAGACCCCAGAATGAAGGAAAGAAAGAAGTACGGTCTCAAAGCTGCGAGAAGAGCACCGCAGTTCTCAAAGAGATAATCGTTTCTCTATACGAGACTATTCAAGATTTATTCCCCGGAAGCCTGTTCAATGGCTTCCGGGTTTCTTTTTTCATCATTTGCATGACTGCAAATCTAATATTTTCTGTTTGAGTCAATTGTAGTGACGTACTAGATTGACTGCAAATCAATATTATTCTGTTTGAGTCAATCACTGGAGAGCACTAGATTGACCGCAATTCCAATATTATTCTAAATGAGTCAACAATTGCAAGACTCATGGCTGACTTCAAATCAAAAATCACCAAAGTGAGTCAATGGTCGTGGAGTATTTCTATGACCGAAAATTCAATAATCATATAATTGAGTCAACTGTGGAGTTGAAATCGGTTGACCTCAAATTAAGTATTTTTAATATAGGTCAATTACTGAGCTTGTTCAGGATGACTTTAAATCTAGATATCTTCTAATGAGTCAAACATCAAGTTTTATCAGAATGATTCAAGTATGTATGTCTAAAACTGAATCATATTTGCGGACAATAGTGGATGACTACTATCGACGTATTGGTCAAAATCAAAAACTGTATCTGCAAATTCAAAAGAAAAGAGGGAAAAATATTGTATGGATTAAAAGAAATGCTATTGCAGGAGCGAAAGCATCTGGAAGGCATAATTGCAAAGGTTAGTGAAAACAAGAACTCAGCACCAGAAGGAAGGCTGCGTATATCTGTAGATCACGGTAATGTCAGATACTATAACTGCATTAACGACAGATATGGAGACTATATTCCGAGGGAGAACGAACTACTGCCTCGTCAGTTGGCTCAGAAAGCATATAATGATTCTGTGCTCAAAACGGCAGAGACAAGAGCCAAGCTTATTAGAAAATGCCTAAAGGATTACGACGATGATGAGGTTGAACAATTATTTACATCACTTCACGCTGAGAGGCAGAAGCTGATTACTCCTGTTGAACCAACATTTAGCCAACTGGAAGCGAGGTGGTATTCGGAGCCGTATACAGGGAAAGCATTTAAAGAAGGAACTCCTGTAATCATATCGGAAAGAGGAGAACGGGTAAGATCCAAATCAGAAAAGATTCTTGCAGATTATTTCTTCAGAAACAATATTTTATACAAATATGAAAAGCCACTTAATCTAGTAGGATATGGAATTGTCTATCCTGATTTCACATTCCTTTCAAGGAAACTCAGAAGAGAAATTTATTGGGAACATGAAGGAAGGATGGACAAACCCGAATATGCCATAAAAGCTGTAAAAAAGCTCAACAGCTATCAAATGACCGGAATTATGCCCGGGGAGTGTTTGATTCTTACTTTTGAAACTGAACAGGATGTTCTGAATATGAAGATTGTCAATGAATTGGTGGATAAATATCTAAGATGAAGAGTTAGACCTGGGGACGGGGTTAGTGGACCATTTATATGCGCATGACTTCTTAGACAAGGACAAATGTAAAGGAAACTTGACATAAGTAAAATGCCATGATATATTCAAAATGTAAAAGAAACTTGACAAAAATTGGAGGATATTCATTGGAAAACCATGTAGAAAAGCTGCGGAAGGAACGCGGTTTAAGCCAGGAGGAATTTGCCAAAATAATCCGAGTTTCCAGGCAAACAATCAGTTCAATTGAGAATGGAAAATATAATCCGTCACTTGATCTCGCGTTTACCATAGCAGATTATTTTGGAATGACAATTGAAGATATTTTTATTCATAAAGGAGGAAACGATGAAAATAAGTGATCTTAATAAAGGTGTTTTATGTATACTCGTTGGAAGTTGCTTTGTTCTAGCAGCGGCATTTACCGAGAGTGCAGT
>JAIKXO010000180.1 GCA_024684065.1 Lachnospiraceae bacterium | reverse complement strand
TTCTTCCAAAGTCCTTGCAAACAGTTCAAGTCCCGCCTTGTCATCTTCGTTAAATCTGCCAATACTGGGGCTGTCTATATCAAGTACCCCTACTACTTTGCCATCTTTGTGGATCGGCACAACAATTTCCGAATTGGATGCACTGTCGCATGCGATATGTCCGGCGAACTCGTGAACATTCGCAACAAGCTGCGTCTCATCATTTCCTGCAGCCGTTCCGCAAACGCCCTTTCTAAGCGGAATTCTGATGCATGCTACTTTCCCCTGGAATGGCCCGAGCAAAAGAGATCCCTTATCCATAAGGTAAAATCCTGCCCAATTAAGGTCTTCCATATTCTCATATAAAAGTGCCGAGGCATTGGACAATACCGGAATGAAATTGGGCTCATCCTCTGCAAGAACCTTTATCTGCGCCGCAAGTAACTTGTAATCTGTCATAAATATTGGTACTCCTTATTAAAACAAATCGTGGATATGATTTTTATCCATATCCACGATTCTAACATCTTTTTATCTTGTACACAATCTATTCCCGCAGTGCTTTTATGCACTGATAAAGAAAATACTTGGAAAAACAAAAAACTCCGAAAAACCATATTTACTAGGCTTTTCAGAATTTAAACCAGAGAGCGATAGACGGGGCTCGAACCCGCGGTCTCCACCTTGGCAAGGTGGCGCTTTACCAACTAAGCTACTATCGCATTTTTTAAAGTTGCTTGCGCAACAGCATCTGTTATGTTATACCAATCAGAAAAATATGTCAACTATAAATGCTTATTTCTAAAGACAAAAGCGCTTCTTTTTATCGAAGCGCTTTTTGAAAATCTTTTTTCATTTTCCCGGTGTTCTTACATCTCATCACAGACTTGATATATCACAAACTTAAGATAATATGACGCCGCTCCACCAACAAGAATCGGATGATCTGCAGCCTGTTGCCTAAACTCAACCTGCTTGAGCCTTTTGTGCGCATCTCGTGCCGCGTCCTGAATTGTTTTGAGAAATAGATCTTCATCCATAAAGTGTGAGCAAGAGCATGTTGCGAGATATCCGCCGTCCTTAACAAGCCTCATTCCTCGCATATTGATCTCTTTGTATCCGGTTGTAGCTTTTTTTACAGAAGCTCTGGACTTTGTAAATGCAGGAGGATCAAGAATAACGACATCGAACTTTTCACCTTTTTTCTCAAGGTCCGGAAGAAGTTCAAATACGTCAGCACATTGAAATGTTACTATATTCTCAAGTCCGTTGAGTTCTGCATTTTCTTCCGCCTGCTTGCATCCAAGATCTGATGCATCGACACCCAGAACCGATTCCGCGCCGTTTGCTGCGCAGTTAAGAGCAAATGAGCCTGTATGTGTAAAGCAGTCCAACACTTTTTTACCTTTGCAAAAAGAAGCTATGGCTTTTCTGTTATTCTTTTGGTCAAGGAAAAACCCTGTCTTCTGGCCATTTTCAACATCAACGTAATACTTAACACCATTCTCGGTAATGATAACCTTTGTGTCGAAAGGATTTCCGATGAAGCCCTTAATTCTTTCAAGCCCCTCAAGCTCTCTTACCTTTGCATCACTTCTTTCGTATACGCCACGAATCTTAACTCCGTCTTCAAGAAGAACCTTCTTGCAAAGTTCAACGATAAGCTCTTTCATTCTGTCTGTTCCAAGAGCTAATGACTCAATTACAAGGACATCTGAAAATTTATCAATTGTAATTCCGGGTAAGAAATCTGCTTCTCCAAAGACAAGTCTGCAAGAGAGCTGTTCAATCGGCTCGTTCGTTGCCATAACAGCCTTTCGATATTCCCAGGCGTCACGGATTCTCTTTTCTATAAGTTCCTTAGTCACCGGATGCTCTTTCTTACGGGACATCATCCTGACTCTGATCTTAGATGCAGTATTGATAAAGCCATATCCCATGAAATAACCGTCGAAGTCGTGAAGTTCTATAATATCTCCGTTATCAAAAGAGCCTTCCACCTTTTCTATTTCATTATCGTAAACCCAGAGTCCGCCGGCTTTAAGCTCTCGTCCCTGTCCTTTTTTCAAAAATACTTTGGCATCAGAAATCTTTATATCCAAATCTATGTCCTCACTATATTTTTATAATCAAAATTCTATCAACGCAAGATAATATACCACATTTTTGCAAATACATGTTGACAATGCTGTAAATTTATTCTAAAATCAATTCGTTGTCACAGTTGTGATGGCTACGTAAACGCGATAGTAGCTTAGTTGGTAAAGCGCCACCTTGCCAAGCCCCGTAAAATTAAAAGAGCAGGTCCAGTATCTCTGCTTTAAGCGCCTCTCTTCTTCCATTTAGAAGGAGCCTGCCTCCATACTTCGCATAAGATTCTGACCCGAAGAGCGCGATAAATCGGGAAGAGTATGTTCCCAATGTCAGCCTTGTCAAAAAGAATCCCAGCTCCTGCCCCCGGTCCCAGGCCTCCTCAATAAAATGAAAGGCGGATTCAAGACTGTTTCCGGCATCTTTCACGGCTTCATCCTTTAGGGGATCTGCCTCCCTTAAAGCAGCCTTAATATCCTCAGACAAACGGTCTGATATAAGCTCGACCAGAGCCAGTCTTTCATCAAAGGGCGCCTCCGTGGCCTTCTTTATCGTATCCTGTCCCGCTGCTCCGGACAGTATCTCTTTTACGGGATACTTTTCTCTGCATTCTCCGTACAGGCGGTAAAACATCTCATATTTTCCGGTGATCTCCTTATCCGGGATGTATTGCCCGATCAGCGCGGAGTCCACGGTAAAGCCTTTCTTTTCATAAAGCCTTACCGCCAGGGAAAGATCCTCCCAGCCCCTGGCTGTCGCATATGCCATTTCTCCCTCCTCATTTTTCACGGAATAAAAGCAGGAAGGTTCAAGCTCCAAAAAAGCAAGTATGGAGCCATGGACAGAATTATCGAAAGCGTAAGGCTTCCAGGCGTCAAAGCTCTCCTCCACCCTTATGACCTTTAACCTGTCTAAGACCGATATGTCAAACTCTCTTACAAAGCGGTTAAAACGGGCCGGATTCCCTGCTGTGACTATAAGCCACCCTTCCGGCAGTCTGTGGTTTCCAAAGGTCTTATACTGGAGAAACTGGAGCAGAGCGGGAAACAGGGTCTCTGAAACGCAGTTTATCTCATCGAGAAAGAGGATTCCCTGTTCATATCCTTTATATTTAACCTGATCCTTCACCGCGGCTATTATTTCGCTTATTGTGTATTCGGAAATCCGCTGGTTTCCTTCCCCGTAATCTCTCTCAGCGATGAAGGGAAGCCCTATGGCGCTCTGCCTTGTGTGATGGGTCATTGAATATGACACGAAGCCGATCTTAAGCTCCCTTGCCACCTGCTCCACCACAGCTGTTTTTCCTATTCCCGGCGCCCCAATTAAAAGAATGGGTCTCTGCTTCATAAAAGGGATCTCATATACCCCCGTCTCTTCCCGATATAGGTAGATCTCCGCCGTTTTCCTTATTTCTTCCTTCGCTTCGCTTATGTTCAAGGATTAAACCCTGCTTTCTCCGCCCAGGCGGGAACCTTCCGGAAGGCTCCCCCATAAGGCAGGACAAACGCGGTTTTATATTTCGGTGGGTTCTCCGGATAAACCCCCTCTCCGTCTGTAAAGTAGATAAGTCCCTTAAGAGAAGTAAACTCCCCCTTTTCCTTAAGCTCATCCAGGCGCTTAAAAACAGGCCTGAAGTCAGTTCCTCCCCTTCCGTGGATCGAAACCTGCTTCATATATTTCTTAAGTCCTTCCCTGTCAAAGATCACATCCTCCTGCTGCAATACGGAGTCACACTGGATCAGCAGGGTTTTCCTTCTTTCTCCGGGACTCATTGAAGAATACAGAATGTCATAGGTCTTTTCAAGAAAGCTGCGGACCAGCTCCGTTTCACAGGACAGGGAAGTATCTATCGCTATGGCAAATTCTCTTACCCTGTTCTTTTCACTGTACTCATTTGGTTCAATGATCGGCATATCCCCATATAGCTCAAAACCGTATGAATAAAGGGGATAGTCAAAGGAATCGGGGTCTGCCTTCATTATCTCCTCCGGAACAGCAAAGCGTTTTAAGAAATCTTCATAGTTTAGCTGCTTTCTCTCGATGTCCCGAAGCCTTTCAAGGAGATCTCCGGGAGCCTCTCCCCTTATTTCTCCGGTTCTCCCGGAGCGGATCAGGGACAGCTCCGTCTCCAGGCCTATCCTCTTCCATTTAGCAAGACCCCGGCCCTTAAGATTATCATTATGATCAGGCTTGTCATCTGCTTCAGAGCTTATCTCATTATGATCGGCTTTATTAACACCTTCGGAAATATGGGTTTCCCCTCTGTCTCCGTGCCAGTGATCCCTTCTTACGCCCTTCCTGTCCTGCCAAAAGGAATGGCAGTCCACCTTAAAAAGCATATGATCCGCATCTTTTCCTTTAAGAGCCCTCTGCACCCCTCCCGGCGTAAGCACCGGAAGTTCCTTCTTAAGGTCATTTACAAGGGAAGCTCTTTTTAACTCATCCTCCCCTAAAGCCTTAGATTTACAAAGAGAATCTGTCACATCCTTTATGCATATGTCACAGGCCAGGTCAAATTCCTCCCTGTCCTCATTTGAGCCCATTAAAAAAGGGTGGAGAAAGAGACAGTGAAGGACGCTGTGAAGATAGGAAAGCGCTGTGTCTTTTCCTGAAATAAATTCCCCGATCAGTTCCTCCGGATCAAAAAAATAAAGCTCTCCGCTCCCGTCGACCCTGGGTCTTAAACCTGATCCCAAAAGAATTTTGGGAGTAAGCGAATAAATGGCAACCGTGAGATACGGGTATGAAATAGCCAGCTCTTCCCGGTCAATCTCCAGAATCCTTTTAGCGTATGCTTCCATTCTGTCCCTGTTCATCCGGGATCACGCTCTTTCCTTTGTATTCTGGGCCTTTTCATTACTCAGCGAATAAAGGATATGGGCTGCTGCACTTACAAAGCCCCGGTCCTGCGCCGCCGGCAGCATTGACAGAAGAGCCTCCCTGTCAAACACTTCCTTCTCCAAAAGACGGCAAAGTGACTCTTCATCAAGAAGCATTACCGAATGCGCGGCAGCTTCACCCTGTTCCTCCCTTATTATCTCTAAAGGGAGGCCGGTTCCCGCTTTGTTCCTGCCTGAAGCCTGATATATGGCAAAGTCCAGCCTTTCCCCTCTGTCGGTGATATGCTCTACCGTATCCTCCGGCATTTCATTCCCCAGATCCCAGGCCTTTCTTAAAAGCTCTCTTCCCTTTGGGTCGATACCTGAAGGAACAGAGAATCTCTCTTCTTTTCCCTCTTCATCCACTCTTATAAGAGTGATCCGTACTTTACCCCTCCCTCTAGGGTTTGCGGCCGCTATCAGGTTATCCGTAAGCCCCGGGAGCTTCATATCCTTATTGATAAAGATGCTGTCAGCCCCCTCTTCTCCAAGGGCTGAAAATGCGGTCTTAAAAATTCTCCTCGTTCCTTTTCTTATATAGATCCCGGTGTTCCTGCCGTCTTTATTTCCTTTTACCCGGTATAGCATATCCCCGATATATGCTGCTCCCTCCTGTTTCTCAAGCCATACGGAACGGTCAAAGCTCTTTTCCCCGGCCTCGATCCCCGGGTTCCTAAAATCGATCTCTTCACACCTGCTGTCCGCGAAGGCGGCAGCCCCCAGGCGGATCACCTTTTCAGGCACTATGACCCTCTCTTCTTTCAGTCCGGATACCAGGGATAAGAAGAGCTCTCTCCCTTGGTCCTTAAAGAGCATTTTTCTGTCCGTAAGGAATATCCTGTTTTCCGGATCCACCTCTATCTCTTTAAGATCCGGAAAGAGATCGTTCCTCTCCGGGAACCGTCCGAAAAATCTGGGGATATGAAGCTTTTTTACACCGGGCCAGCTGAGCGCCCCGGTTCCTTCGTTGTAAGGAATGAAGGCAGTGACCGGCCTGCCCTCCACAGATTCCGGAAATGCAACGCATTCTCCCCAGGAAATAATCCCCCTTATTATGACATTTCCTTCCCCGGGAGACGCCATCCTGTTTATATGTTCCTTATGCTCAATAAGAAATCCCGTGTCCCGGAAGCAGTATTTCTCACCATTCATACTTGATGAGACCCAATTTCCACCAGATCATTGATGACCGTTCCGGCTATAATAAGCCCTGCAACTGAAGGAACAAAGGCCGTGGATCCGGGGAAATCCTCAGTGCTCTTAACGGGTTCTTCTCTTGAATACACAACCTTCAGGGATTTGATCCCTCTTTTCCTGCATTCCCTCCGCATAACCTTCGCTAAAGGACATACTGATGTATCGTAAATATCCGCAACCTCAAATGCAGCCGGATCAGTCTTATTTCCCGCTCCCATAGAGGAAATGACGGGGATTCCTGCCTCCTTCGCCTTTTCAATGATCGTAAGCTTTCCGGTAACAGTGTCGATGGCATCCACCACATAGTCGTAATCAATGAAATCCATCATATCCCGGGTTTCCGGCAGAAAGAAAACCTTATATGTTTTCACCCTGCATTCGGGTGAAATGTCCTTAATCCTTTCCTCTGCCGCATCTACCTTATACATTCCAAGTGTCTTTTCCGTCGCAATGATCTGGCGGTTTAGATTTGAAAGGCAGACCCTGTCCTTGTCAATAAGGTCCAACGCGCCGATCCCGGAACGGGTCAGAGCCTCCATCACATATCCTCCGACTCCCCCTATTCCGAATACCGCCACCCTGCTTGAAGAAAGGATCTTCATTCCCTCCTCGCCGTATAGAAGCCTGGTTCTTGAAAAACGGTCTGATTCTGCCATATTATCCATAGATGATCTCCCGGGGAAGCATGATTAAAATGAGCCTTCCGGAGGTATGGGACCTTCACAGGCCACGGAAAGCGCCGCCATTTTATTAGCGGTTTCCAGGCTTTCTCTCCAATCCATCCCCTTTGTCAGGCATCCGATAAGAGTCCCCACATGGGTATCTCCCGCGCCGATGGTATTTACCACCTCGGTTTTTGCCGCGGGAATGGTGTATCCCCCATTCCCTTCCAGACAGTACACTCCCCGGTTTCCAAGGGTAACAACCACATTTTCCCCTGTCAGGCCATGGAGATATTCCGCTGCTTCCTCATATCCGTCAAAGTCATTTCCGGACAGGGAACCGGCAAGTCTGCAGGCCTCACTCTTATTCACATGGAGAACAGGCTTAAGGGAAATGATCCTCTTATTCTTTTGATTTAAGGGTGTGCCTCTGGGGCCGGGACAATAAAAAACCTTTCTTTCAGGAAATTCATACAGGTAATCGATCAATGCGTCTCCGGTCTTTTCCTCTACCTCAAGACCGGAAATATAAACAAAGTCAAAGCCTGTCCTGTCTATCTCTCTTAGAGCCTCTCTTTTGAAAGAATACTCAGCTCCATGGACAGATAAAAAGGTCCGTTCTCCACTGTCCTCCACGAAACAGTAACAGCAGCCATTCTCTTCTTCCGCCCTGATCCTGGCGTTAAGCCCTCTCTCAATTAAGAACTTCTCCGTCAGCTCACCGAATACGCCGGAGCCGACTACACCGGCAAATTCCACATTTTCAGTAATAAGTCTGGCCGCACTGGCGGCGTTGCAGGCACATCCCCCCAGGCTCATAACCTGTTTCTCCGGATGGATATCTTCTTCGGTTTTTGGAAGCCGGTGAAGATAGATCACCACATCCACGCAGGCCGCGCCAATAAAAAGAGCCTTTTTCATATATCATTCTCCGGAAGGAATGACTCTTCATCGAAAAGCGGAGTAGAGAAATACCTCTCCGCAGTATCGGGCAGCACGGTAACAACGGTCTTTCCGGGTCCAAGCTTTTTGGCGAGCTGTATGGCAGCGGCTACATTGGTTCCGCTGGATATGCCGCATAAGATCCCTTCTTCCCGCGCAAGTCTCTGGGCCGTTCCTATTGCTTCTTCATCTGATACCGTGTAAATACTGTCGAATATATTCAGGTTCAGGATCTCCGGGATTATCCCGTCTCCGATTCCCATCTGAAGGTGGGTTCCGATATTTCCACCCGCTAAGATCGCGGCGTTTTCAGGCTCTACAGCCCATATTTCAATAAAGGGATACTGGGCCTTTAGTACCTCCCCTATCCCTGTAATGGTTCCTCCCGTTCCAATTCCGGAGCAGAACCCGTGGATAGGCCCTGCAACCTGTTCCATCATTTCAAGAGCAGTATGGTTTTTGTGAGCCAGAGTGTTATTCGGATTCTCGAATTGCTGCGGCACAAAGACCTTCGGATCCTCTTCCTTCATCCGGATAGCGGTTTGAAGGCACTGATCCATGCATTTACCTATGTCCCCATCGTCATGGATAAGAATTACTTCCGCGCCATAATGCCTTATTATCTTTCTTCGCTCTTCACTTACGGAATCAGGCATTATTATTATGGTCTTATAGCCCCTTACTGCCCCCACCAGGGCAAGGCCGATCCCCTGATTTCCGCTTGTGGGTTCGACAATTACGGTGTCCTTATTTATCAGTCCTTCCCGCTCGGCTGCCTTTATCATATTGAGGGCAGTCCTTGTCTTTATGGATCCCCCGATATTTGTACCCTCAAATTTTACAAGGATTTCCGCGCTGTCAGGCTCACACATTCTGTTTAGCCTTACCATCGGCGTATGCCCGACAGCCTCCAGTACATTTTCAAAAACCATTTTCTGTTGTTGCTGCTCCTTTCTGTCTTTTTATGCCGCCACTGATCAAAGGTCGTAATACTCCTCAAACTCTGCCGGGTGGGGAAGCCTGGAAATACGGCTTTCGGTCTTTCTGCACCTCTCTACAAGCTGGGTCAGAAGCCTTTCAGGGAAAACTCCGCCTGCCGTCAGATAATCGTGGTCTTCTTCAAGGGCATCCAGCGCCTCATCCAGTGTTTTGGGAAGTCCGGAGAGCTTGGCTTTTTCCTTCTCTGAAAGCTCATAGAGATTAAAGTCATAGGGGCCCCAGCCTGCCTTATGGGGATCTTTTTTCTTCTTAATACCGTCAAGCCCCGCCATAAGTATCGCCGCATAAGCATAGTACGGATTACAGGTAGCATCGGGGTTCCTTAGTTCAAACCTCTTGGTCTCCGGAGTCTTGGCATAGGCGGGGATACGGATGACCGCGCTCCGGTTTGACATGGCGTAGCCTATGGTAACAGGAGCTTCGAAGCCCGGAACCAGTCTCTTATACGAATTAGTGGAAGGATTGGTTATGGCGCACAGGGATCTGGCGTGCATAAGCAGTCCTCCCATAAAATAGTGTGCTTCCTTACTTAACTGCGCATATCCCTTGGGGTCAAAGAATACCGGCTTTCCCTTCTTTAAAAGAAGCATATGCACATGCATTCCGCTTCCAGCTTCGCCGGAGAGAGGTTTAGGCATAAAGGTGGCGGTGCAGTTATCCTTAACAGCCTCATTCTTTATCACATATTTAGCCGCCATGGTATCATCTGCCAGCTTAAGCATATCCCCCAGCTCCACCTCTATCTCCATCTGGCCGCTCCCTCCCACTTCGGGATGGTGGTATTTTACATTTATGCCCCAGTCGCTCATTGAAATGCACATACGGGAACGGAGGTCATTCCTTATATCCGTGGGAAGGGTATTGTGATAGCCTGCCCCGCTCTTCAGCTGGTAGCCGTTATTATTGTCGTCAAAACCGGATGCGAAGCACGCCTGGGATGTATAGATCTCGGCAAACATATTGTGATAGTCCGTACCATACTTTACGCTGTCAAAAACATAAAACTCATACTCCGGCCCGATCACCATCCTGTCGGCCACTCCGATCTCCTCCATATATTCCAGAGCCCGGATGGCAACATTCCTGGGATACTGGTCAAAGGGCCTGTTTTTCGGGAGATCGATAACCCTTACATCTCCGATCATTGAAAGTGTGGGCACTTCTGGATAAGGATCGATAACTGCTGATCCGAGTACGGGAATAAATACCATGTCGCTGTTTTCTATAGGAGCATAGCCGTAATTCGACCCGTCAAAGCCTATCCCGTGCTCCATTACGCTCTCCGTCAGTCTTTCAGCGGGAATACTTAAGTGACGCCACCTTCCGTCAATATCGGTCAGCTTAAAATCAACGATCCTGATCCCCTCGTCCTTAATAAGCTTCTGGACTCCTTTCAATGTTTTCTCCATTTCTTTTCCTCCCTTTTTCTGATCCGGTTGATGGTATGCCATCTTAACCTTGTCCTGCCGGGCTTTATCCGGGTGAATCATCCTTAGCCATTTCCCGGGATTGTTTCTGTCTTCATTATACCCGGGCGCCTTCAATTGACTGCTTGGAACCTCATCACCCCCGGACACCTTCCCTGATCGCTCCTGCAGCGCAGCAGAATGCGAAGGCTATGATATCGGCGGCAACAATGGTGGAGCCCACCGGAGTTCCTGAAAGAATGGAAAAGATCATACCCGCAAAGGCACATATCACTGAGATAACAGCCGAAAAAACCGTAACTCCCCTGAAGCTCTTAAAAAGCCTCATGGCGGACAATGCAGGAAATATCACAAGAGCAGATATTAAAAGTGAACCTACCAGATTCATGGCCAGCACTATTATTACCGCTATGATGATCGCGATCAAAAGATTATATCCTTCGGCATTTATTCCCGCTGCTCTGGAAAAGCTTTCGTCAAAGGTCACGGCAAATATCCTGTTGTAAAAAAATATGAATATGAAGACTACAGCAAGGGAAAGTACCGTACATAATACGACATGTTTTTCTGTCAGCGTTAACATGGAAGTCGAACCGAACAGTGTACTGCATACATCCCCTGACAGGTTTGACGAGGTGGAAAAAGCGTTCATTATAAGATATCCAAAGGCCATGGCTCCCACAGATATCATCGCAATGGCTGCATCGCCCCGTATGCGTGCATTATTTCCCGTCCTCAATAAAAGTATCGCGCATATGATGGTAACGGGAAGTACAAGGAACATCTCATTTGTGAAATTCAAAACGGCAGCGATGGCTATGGCTCCAAATGCCACATGGGATAAGCCGTCCCCGATAAAAGAGAAGCGCTTTAAGACGAGGGTCACGCCTAAAAGAGAAGAGCAAAGGGCTATAAGTATCCCGACTACAAATGCGTTCCTGACAAAAGGATATTCAAAATACATTAAAAGCTTAGCAAACACTGTCTTCACCTGATCCCGGTCTATTTCCCGGTGTTCCCGAGGCCCTTATTCAGAAGTACCTTGTATTCATCCCAGCTTATCCTTTTTCCCCCCATGCTTTCAAGATGGTCAGTATGGAACTGGCAGTCGATCATAACAAATTCATTTCTTTCCAGAAGTCTTGCAAGCATTATCAAAGCAAGCTTTGAGCCGTTTTCCTTTTCCGAAAACATACTCTCTCCGAAGAAGCATTTTCCTATACATACTCCATAGAGTCCTCCCGAAAGCTCTCCATCGGTATAAGCTTCCAGGCTCATAGCCACTTCCTTCTTAAAGAGCTCATAATAGGCTTCTTCCATCTCTTCCGTGATCCAGGTGCCTTCCTTATTCTCCCTTTTCATCCTGCACCTGTGCACGGTATCCCTGAAATCCCGGTCTATCATAAACGAGATTTCATGCTTTCTAATATATTTCTTCAGAGAATGGGAAATATGGATCTCCGACGGACGGATAATGAATCTTTCCTTAGGGCACCACCAAAGATACGGCCCATCTCCCTCATACCAGGGAAATATGCCGTTGGTATACGCTAACATCAGCCTCTTTGGAGAAAGATCCCCTCCTGTTGCCAGCAATCCATCATCATCCGCCAATTCCGGATCGGGAAATCGTATTATTTTATCATCCAGCTTAAATACAGGCATAGTGACATTTTACCATTGAGGCTGCACTTAAACAAGGGGAGTCAATGGGGACGGTTCCAAGGTTCCAGGTGACTCTTTTTTCGCTCCTCAGAAAAAGGAGTCACCTGGAACCGTCCCAATGGCGTTAAGTTAGTGAAATTCTATTACTACACACAGTGTCATTCTGAGCGAAGCGAAGAATCTTCTATAACCGGTCGGAAAGATCCTTCGCTGCCGCTCAGGATGACAAAAGGCTTAACTTAACGCCATTGGAACCGTCCCCACTGACT
>JAIKXO010000167.1 GCA_024684065.1 Lachnospiraceae bacterium | reverse complement strand
AGTGCGGCCGTATAGCCGTCATCTGTCTTATATACGACAGGGTATATCTTATCCTTATGATGCGCCTGCAGCCTGTAATCCGCCCTGAGTGACTTTATCTTAAGTTCCTCACCGATCGCCGTCAGTCCAAAGTTGATATACTGGCAGTTATTCACATGCATGTTGCCGTCAAGATGATGGAGTTCCACCGTCCTTGTTTCGGCTTCTCTTTTTTCACAGGAATCTTCATCCGGCAGCAGTATCTTTCTCGGACTGTATGTCATATCAAGCTTAGGCCCCAACGTATATGCGTTTACTATAAAATCGGGCGCCTTGACCGGTGTCATCTTCTTAATATCCACCATGGTCCAGGTCGTATTTGCCCTGACCGGCATATTTCCCGCCTCATCCTTTAAGTAGAAATTTCGATAGCCCATGAAACTCTTGAAATCAAAGGGATAAGTCCCCACGGTAACGTTTTCGCACAGCTTCGGAAACCTGTCTATCTCTATCTCCCAATAGTTTAAGACCCACAGAAGGTCATGCTCCCTCAGCACGTCAAAGCCGACGCCGGCATCCTCGGACTGGAATATCGACGCATCCTGAAACAGATCGATGAGCGCTGTCAGCGACAGCTCATTGTTCACATCACACGCGCTGAATCCTATCCTTGTGCTGTATTCATATGCATAACCGTTTCCGACTGTTTTCATTGCCTTCCCTCTGCGTTTCCTGTACTTTCCTTATCAACTGACCTTCGTTAAGGCATCAGCGGTCCAGAAATTCGTTAACCCTTCTTAGCGCTTTAAGTCCTTCGCGCCTTCCAATGTTATATACCCTCCGGAGCTCATTCTTATCATGTGTGATCCCTATGTTAAGCGGCTTCGGCGGCCTTACGACAACGATCTCGCCCTTAAGCTCCTTCTCCCTTATCCGGTCATAGGTTTCGTTATATCTTATATGACGGTCAAGCATGGCCTTCGTAAGATTTGGATACTTACGATACGTCGTTTTTGCCAGAAGTCCGTATTTTATCTTTTTCTTCCTGTATTCAAGGGGCTGGGTCAGGATCACGACATTCCTGTCGAAACCCAGTTCCTCAAAATACTCAAGCGGCACCGAATCTCCCACACCGCCGTCAAGCAGCTTTACTCCGTCGATCTCCACTATCTGCTCGAGCATCGGCATCGCGCACGAAGCCCTTATCCACTCAAGGAATGTGTTCAGGTCATCATTCTTCTCATCATGACGGTGATGAACAGCCCTGCCTGTTTCGATATTCGTGCAGGTAATGTAAAACTCCATGGGATTTTCGTTAAATGCGTCAAAGTCAAACTTATCCAGGCTTTCGGGTATCTGGTGATAGCAGAAATCCTCCGAATACAGATTTCCGCTGCGCAGGAAACCGCTCGCGCTCACATACCTCTTGTCAGCACAGTATTCCATGTTATAACGTAAGGCCCGCCCTATCTGACCAGATTTGTAATTGCATCCGAAGGCCGCGCCCGCAGAAGTCCCGATACCTCCGTCAAACCTGACCCCTTTTTCCATAAAAACATCGGTAACTCCGGCGGTAAACATTCCTCTCATAGCCCCGCCTTCCATTATAAGTCCCTTTTTCATTTAAGCCTCCCTTGTCCGCATAAACCGCCTGTTCATTGTTTCGTCACGTATCATATAAGCTGTACGTCCGGTTTTCGGCACTTTATGAATTAAGTTTGTAATTGAACATATACTGCTGTATTATCCCTGCACATCCCTTATATCTTTCAAGATCAAATCCCGAAGGATAGTATCTGTCAAGTATCTGCCTTATATGAGTATCCACCGGAAACGCATCGATATGATGCAGCCCGAACAGACAGATACAGTTGGCTACTTTGTCGCCTATCCCCTTGAATGACTTTAACTCAGCAAACGCCTCCCTGTTGCCGGTTTCCTTAAGCCTCTCAGGGAAATTATCGCTCGTACGTGCATATTCATACATTTTTGAAAGGTATTCATCCCTGTAACCAAGCCCCAGCTCCCTGTCGTTAAAGAAATCCCCGTCTATATCCGTTGGTCCCGGAAACCTGTACTTTCCACAGGGCGCATCTCCCAAAAGAGGCAGGGCCGCCTTGCTGCAGATAGCTTCTATGCTGCCACGTATCCTCTTTATATTATTATTCTGGGAAATGATAAAAGATATAAGTACTTCCCACAATTCCTGCCTGAGTATCCTTATCCCGCTGCCGTATTTATAGGCTTCCTTAAGATAATCGTCCCCCGATTCCCCGATCATTTTCCCGATCGCGGCATAATCGGTGTCCATGTCAAGATACCCGGCCCATATGTTTTTCCATTCATCCTCATCGCAGGAAAGCTCAAACCGGTTTCCCTGCTGTCTGATCGTCAGATACCTGTCAAAGGCGATGATCTCATAAAAACCCTCATCCAGCCTGTTCCAGCGGAAACACTGCCCGCTGTTCGCGATCTGAGCTAAATCCATGTTATTGATAGTTACCTGCATTATTTTCCCTGTATAGACAGCAAAAAGCCGCCCACTTTACACATATGAGCGGCCTGCCCTTAATTCTTTCCCAAAAACGATTTCATCGGATTGACTTTTCTTGCTTCTTCTATGATGTGGTCCTTGTTCTCCGCAAGATAATCCTCGATCTCTCTCAGCTCTTCCTTGGAAAAGCCCTTGCTCGAAGTTATCTTGCAGTCAGGTATCGAGCCTTCCGCATATTTATCTTTATCACTGAAATAAACACATATCCTCTTATGCTCTCCCGTGCCCACAAGGCCGGAAACCAGCATATCCATCTGCCTCATCCGATCACCTGCTTCCTCTGATCATATCCGGACTTAAATCCTTAAGGAATATTCTATCATAATCCGCTGTTTTTTCATATATGATATTTCCGTCAAACCCTGTTATTTGACAAAGACTTTAAAACCTATTAAGGTATCCGTATCAGATCACGGAAAACCGATAAGATCAAGAGGTATCTATAATATGAACAGACTCGAACAGCTGCTTAAGCAGAATGATCATAAACCCTATCCGGCTTACAAAAGCCTAAAAGGCAGATACACTTTTCCCACGTATATATTGTCGATAGACCATGTGCAGGGCGATCCCTTTGCCGCACCATCCTCATTAAGCATCAGGATGAGTGCAAAACAGCACGGTTTTCCGATGGAATACATACAGGAACCTCACAGACGCATCATGCTCCAGGATCACCTGCTCAGGCTGTTCCACCGTGAACTCGGCCGTTACTCACATAAGGCCGGAGGCTCGGGCAAGAGCGGGACCCTGACTGTAAGTTCCTGCGGACAGGAAGTTTTGGAACGCTCGGCACTTGTTATAACGCCTTCGGATGGTTCCCTGATACTCAGGTTCTCTGCCGGTTTTCCCGCAGCGGGACGCACTACGCTTGCCATGGAGCTTAAGAAGATGCTCTTTGACTTTGTTCCGCTGAGTGTGGCAAAGTCTCTTCGATATAATGCGATAAACAAAGATGTTCTCGCCAAATGGATCTCTCTTTCCGATGACCAGAAGGCCCTGCGTGACCAGCTTAAGGAAAACGGCCTTATAGCCTTTATCGCAAACGGGGCCGTTCTTCCCAGAAAGAGCGGTGTTGATGACAGGCCCATGGCGGATGCCGTGCCTTTTAAGAGTACTTCGGAAGATGAGATCACACTTAAGCTTCCCGGCGGCAGATCCATAACCGGACTTGGCATAAGATCGGGCATAACACTGATCGTTGGCGGAGGCTACCATGGCAAATCCACCCTTCTTAAGGCTCTTGAACGGGGAGTTTACGATCATATCCCCGGAGACGGCAGGGAATATGTTATTACAGAATGCACTGCTGTGAAGCTTCGCGCTGAGGACGGAAGGAGCATAAAACAGCTTGATATCAGCCTTTTTATCAGAAATCTCCCTAACGGGAAGGATACCGTAAGCTTCTCTACCGAAGATGCGAGCGGCAGCACTTCCCAGGCGGCCGGCACGGTCGAAGCTATCCTTTCAGGCAGCAAAACCCTACTCATAGATGAAGATACGAGCGCTACAAACTTCATGGTACGCGATGCTCTTATGCATAAAGTCATCCACCCGGGAGAGGAACCCATAATCCCGTTTATATCAAGAATGCGCAGTCTTTATGAGGATCTCGGCATCTCTACGGTCCTGGTAGCCGGAAGCTCCGGAGCGTTTTTTGAAGTATCGGACAACATCATACAGATGAAGGAATATAATCCAGTAAACATCACGGATATCGCCAAAAAGGCGGCTGAAGAGTTCCCCGATGCGGCACCCGCGCCAGATAAAGCGGTTCAATTTACGGATGACCGCGTTCCTTCACCAAACCGGCAGGTGACAGAAAGCCGGAAGGTAAAGGTAAGGGGCTCCGGGACCGACAGTGTCAGCCTTAACCGCGAATCGGTCGAACTGCGCTTTGTGGAACAGGTTGTTGACAACGAACAGACAAATCTACTGGGAGCAATGCTAAGAACCCTTGAAGAACACGGGTTTAACGGACGTACTCCCCTTACGGAATGCGTGAACGGATTATATGACAGAATAAAAAAAGACAGCTTTTCAGCTGTCTGCGGGCAGGGTGACATTCCCGGCAATTACGCCATGGTCAGGATACACGAGTTATGGGCAATGGTCAACAGATACAGGGGACTCAACCTTTAACACCCTACCGGTTTGACATATATTTGTCTACGCCATTGGCTATACCTTTGACGATCTTGCGCTGGTAATCATCCGAGGCCATAAGCTGGTCTTCTTCGGGATTTGACATATATCCCATTTCGATTATGGTCACGGGAGTCCGGCACCAGTTGATACCGGTCATCGAATCGGTTTCCCAGACTTTTTCCCTTTTTGCGCCTGTTTCAGCCACTGCACAGTCCAGGATATCCGTCGAAAGTTCCTTGCTCAGTGAATACAGATCGGAATTGTACGGGTTTGATGAAGTCTGACAGATAGTCATCATTCCCTTAACTCCGGAGTTTTCGCTTCCGTTCGCATGGATCCTGATAAACGCGGCAGCTCCTGCATTATTGGCTATCTCCGCCCTTTCGGCATTTGATATATTAACATCATTTGATTCCCTGATCATAAGGACATCATAACCCCTGGCCTTCAGTTCATCCCTTAATTTCAGAGCAACCTGAAGGTTAAGTTCATATTCGGTAAGGCCCGTAGCAACTCCTCTTGTTCCTCCGGTAACCTTGGCTTTCATCTGCGAAGATCCGGGTCCTATAGGCTCTTTTGCGCTGTTTCCCTTTGACTGATGTCCGGCATCGATCGCTATAAGACGGCCGTTCGGCGCAACAGGAGTCCTGTTTTCTTCGGTTCCTTCTTCCGTGCCCTCATCCGCTTCTTCTTCACTGCCATCTTCAGCAGCATCTTCTTCAGAAGTCTCGTCTTTGGCTCCGTCTTCACTTATCTCTTCGTTTTCCTTTGATCCTTCATCATCATCCGAAGTATCCTGCATTGAAATGGTATTTTCCGATATTTCTTCTGAAATAAACGAAGAACTGCTGTCTTCGATCACGATCACGGGCATTTCATCTTCTGCTTCATCCTCGCTTTCGCCGGCATCCGCAGACTTATTTATCGTACTTATCTTGGGAGTTTCCTCTGAATCTTCACATCCGCATAAAGAAAAACACGTAAGAACAGAAAGTATCATAATGAAAAATGCTATGTTGATTGTTTTTATCTTTATTCCGCTCATCCTGTTATCCATAGTATTCCGACCGGTAAAAATAAAAGCCCCAAACGCCGTAAAAATCAACGCTTGAAGCCTTAAAAGGTGCCAGTCGGATTTGAACCAACGATCAGGGAGTTGCAGTCCCACGCCTTACCACTTGGCTATGGCACCATATGTCACAAGGAGGGACCCGCTCGCGGGAGGATTCCTTATGACGGCAAGCCACAGCTTACCGTTTTTAAGCTGACTCCGACGGGAATCGAACCCGTGTTACCGCCGTGAAAGGGCGATGTCTTAACCGCTTGACCACGGAGCCCAATCCCAAACTCCCCGAGTTGGGCTCGAACCAACAACCCCGCGGTTAACAGCCGCGTGCTCTACCATTGAGCTATCGAGGAATAGAGAGCAATGCAATTCGGGTTGCGGTAAGCCGTGGGGAGCTCGCTCACCTAAGGCTGAACGGAACTCGAATTATATGACGAACGCAACGACACCAAGTCATGCGCCAGCATTACTTGGGGAGTCGCGATCGTGCATTGCGGAATTTATACTCTCAAAACTGAACACTGAAAGAGGAAAACCAATTCATAGGTCAAGCCTTCGACCGATTAGTAACATTCAGCTTAATGCATTACTGCACTTACACCTATGACCTATCTACCTTGTCGTCTTCAAGGGGTCTTATCAATGAGGGATATCTCATCTTGAGGGGGGCTTCACGCTTAGATG
>JAIKXO010000166.1 GCA_024684065.1 Lachnospiraceae bacterium | reverse complement strand
ACCTGTGCGGCTTTTGCAAGACATGTTGCGGAGTATCTGAATATACCTTGTGTACGGGTATTCTACAGTCCGATGGACCCGACAAGGCAGTATTCTCTCTATTCCGATGAGTATGATTCTGACAGGGTCCTGAAGAGCTATAACGGACTGCCGCAGGGAATGAGTCTGATGACGATGATCGCCCTTAACGGATGGAGGCGCTCGGTCGGACTTCCGAAGTGGAAGATCGGCAGCCGTTATACAGAGATGCAAGGCAGAAAGGTTCTTACATTTTATCCGACCAGTCAGGTCATGATGCCGCCCGACCCTGCTTGGGGCGATCATATACATGTGACGGGATACTGGTATCATCCCGAAGAAGCAGCAAATGATTACAAGGAGCCGAAGGAACTTACTGCTTTTCTGGAGGCGGGCGAAAAGCCGATATTCGTGGCTTTCGGCAAGGCGGAATCCCCCGAGCTTGCCAAATTGCAGGTATTGACACTTGAAGCACTGAAAAGAACGGGAATCAGAGCCATAGTTCAGGCATTTCAGATACCTGAAAAAGACAGGACCAACACGGATAAGCTCTTTTTCATAGATACCGTACCGTATCCGTATATCTTTGAAAAAGTTCGCGCAGTAGTGCATCACGGCGGGAATACGACAAACGGAATGGGACTGGGGGCAGGATTGCCCACGCTTGTGATCGCCCTTGCACTTGACCAGTACTTTTACGGCAGGATGGATCACAGGATCGGATGCGGGCCTGCGCCTTTGTACATACGTAAAAGGTTATGCGGTACCGGGGAAATCACTGATGCCTTGAAGGACCTGGTGAGCGGCAAGTATGACGCAAAGGCATTGGAAGTATCACAGAAGATCAAAGAAGAAAATGGAGTATTAACAGCAGCAGATGCTATAGAGAATTATGTTCGGGAGAAAGACGCAGGCGGAAGAGAATGATGCAATTCCCTGCCGGAATATAATCAATGCCTTGACAAAGAGTATACTTTTGTGTAATCTATGATAGCTATCAGTGTTAACTATCGTACAGCTTTGAGGTTTCCGTATGCCGAGAGACAAGTCGTTAAGCCATGAAAGAGTTAAGCAGGCTATCAAGGAAGAATTTCTGGAAAAGGGCTATGAGGACGCTTCCATTCGGAGCATAGGTGCCCGTGCAGGAATGACTTCTGCAGGGTTATACAGACATTACGCCGATAAGGAAGCCATGTTCAACGCCATGGTTGAACCACTTATCGAAAGCATAAAAAGCTGGACCGACAGGCATACCGAAAGGAAGTACGACCTGGTGGCCGAAGGCGTTCCGGACAATGAGATTTTTGGCGAGACTTTCATAGATATGATCAAAGAAGTCATTCTCCCCAGAAGAGAAGAGTTCATTCTTTTAATGACTCGTTCTAACGGAACGAAATATGAGCATTTCATTCATGATTACGTTGAAGATAATCAAAAAAGATTTCTCGATGCCATACGATATCTGAAAGAAAAGGGATATCCCGCATCGGAATTGACAGAGGAGGAACTGCATATGCTGCTCTCGGCATATCTGACAGCGTGTTTTGAACCGATCATACATTATCATGATGATGCGACGGTTGTGAATTATCTGAATACAGTCCAGGAGTTCTTCATGCCGGGATGGCTGAGAATAATGGGAGTTAAGTAGAAAGAGCCTAAGGGCTCTTTTTTATTTTGTTAGTTATCAATAATGAGTTAGCGATAGCTAACTTCTTGCCGGAAACGATCGCTTTCAACCCTTCAAAAGGTATAAGCGCGTTGAAAACGCTTTTAAATAGATGAACAAAAGGATTTTTCAAAGGAGGAAAATCAAGTGGGAAAGACAGAAAAATATGATCACATGAAGCTGATCAGGGAATATGCGGGAGGCCATAAGAACCTGATCACTCTGGGAAGGTGTCTTGCCGCAGTTAGTGCGGTGCTGACGCTGATCCCGTATTATGAGCTTTGGAAGATCATAAGAACTGCAGTAAACGGAGAAGATCCGGATAAGATCAAGGTATATGCATGGACGGCGGTGGGCCTCATCGTCGGGGCATTGCTGGTATACATCGCCGCTCTGCTTTGCACTCATATCGCGGCGTTCAGGGTTCAGGCAAACATGAGAAGTTCCCTGATGCGAAGGATACTTACGCTGCCTCTCGGAATCTTTGATGAAGACGGGACCGGTAAGATCAGGCGTATTGTGAACGAATCGAGCGCGGCGACCGAAACGTATATAGCCCATACGCTGGCCGATAAAACCGTGGCTGCGGTTACTCCCGTGGGACTGCTGGTGCTGGTTTTCGCTTTTGACTGGAAAATCGGTCTTATCTGCATGATCCCCGCCGTTATCGGCTTTGCGTGCCTCATGACCATGATGGGAAAAGGCATGCAGGAAAAGATGAAGGAGTATCAGGATGCGCTGGAGAATATGAGCAGTGAGGCAACCGAGTATGTCAGAGGTGTTCCTGTAGTAAAGACCTTCGGACAGACAGTTCATTCCTTTAAGCGTTTCAAGGCGTGCATAGACGGTTTTGGCAAATGGGCTACCGATTATACACTGATGCTCAGATTCCCCATGGCCGGATTCATGACCTGCATCAATGCCATATTTGCATTCATAGTGATAGCGGCATTTATTGTAACGAAAAACGGTGTGGATAATGCAAATATCCTGAACATAATGTACTACATCATCATAACGCCGCTTATTACCATCGCGCTCACAAAGATCGCTTATTCAGGTGAGGCCGAGATGAACCTGATCGATGCGCTGAAGAGAGTTGACAAGATCATGGAGATCGAACCCCTGCCCGATAATAAGACGGCGCAGAAGCCGGGGGATCACGGCATTGAACTCAGGAACGTTACCTACAGGTATAAAGATGCGACCAGAGATGCCGTAAGCAATGTCTCTGTTACGATCAAACCCGGTGAGCATGTTGCTCTTGTCGGACCTTCGGGGTCGGGTAAAACAACGCTTGCGGAACTGATGGTAAGATTTTTTGATGTTACTGGCGGAGCCATACTGATTGGTGGTGTAAATGTAAAAGATCTGCCTCAGGAAGAGCTTATGAAACTTGTTTCGTTTGTATTCCAGGACAGCAGGCTGATCAAGAAATCTATATATGAAAATGTGAAAATGAGTAAACCCGACGCATCGGAAAGCGAAGTCCTTGAGGCACTGAAGAAGGCACAGTGCATGGATATCATCGAGAAATTACCCAACGGAATACATACTGTAATAGGTGAAAAAGGAACTTATCTTTCGGGCGGTGAGCAGCAGAGGATCACGATCGCAAGGGCAGTACTTAAGGATGCACCGATACTGATACTTGATGAAGCAACGGCATTCGCAGATTCTGACAATGAAACAAAGGTACAGGCTGCGTTTGAAGAACTGGCAAAGAACAAGACTCTTATCATGATCGCTCACAGATTAAGTACCGTAATGAATGCTGACAGGATATATGTCATGGATGACGGAAAATGCATTGAATCCGGAAACCACGATGAACTTATGAATAATAACGGGTTGTATAGAAGAATGTTCGATGAATATACAAGATCCATCGAGTGGAAGGTTGGTGCATAAAGATGATAGAAAAACTGCAGCATAAGTACGCGCTTTCAAGGCAGGGCGCGGTCGATATGGTAAAAGCCTGTGTGAGTGTTACGATTACCAACATCGTTCTCATGATGTCCGCAGGTGTATTGTATACACTTATCAGGGATCTTCTGGCAAACGATCTGACCATGGAAAGAATCCCATTTTATGCGATCTCATCCATTGCAATTTTGATCCTTGTATTTATCACGAATTTTATTCAGTATAACGCCACATTCCTTACCACATACCGCGAGAGCGGCGTACGAAGGACCACAATTGCGGAAAAACTGAGAAAACTGCCGCTTTCATATTTCGGGAAGAAGAATATTGCGGATCTGACCACGAATATCATGGGCGACTGCGCGATGATCGAAACGGCATCCAGTCACTGGATACCTGAACTGATCGGTGCGGTTATTTCGGTAAGTCTTGTAGGTATAAGCATGTTCTTTTTCTTTGACTGGAGGATGGTACTTGCAAGCTTCTGGGTTATCCCCGTTGCGTTTGCCATCGTGAGCACATGCTCGAAGGCAGAAAAAAGGGCTGTCCGCAAAAACCAGGCTGTTA
>JAIKXO010000072.1 GCA_024684065.1 Lachnospiraceae bacterium | reverse complement strand
GCCCCGGATCACATGTATCAAATTGAAATCAGCGAAGACCGGCAAACAGGCACGGTCGTGTTGGAGAAAACGTTTGACGACGTGAAAAGGCAAGGCGAAATTGAAGGGCTGACGTTTGACGGCGCACGTGAAGAATTTCTTTTGCTGTATAATCACGGCGCAAGGATCATCGCAGGAATGCCAAGCGGGTTCTATGAAGGATACGATCATGAAATCCATGAGGTCTTCGTGTATAAAACAAAATAGTCAAACAAATTCAAGTTGATCGAGGTGATGCCACCATGACAGCAAGCGTAAGAAAGATAGCAAAAATCCGGACCGGCGGCCAGAGCGGTGTCGACAGAGCTGCCCTGGACTTTGCCGTAGAACATGGGATTCCCTATTGCGGATGGTGCCCTAATGGCGGCTGGGCGGAGGATTATCCGGATCCTCCGGGACTGCTGCGGGATTATCTGGAATTGCAGGAAACCCCTTCTTCTGGAACTGAGCAGAGGACAAGGTGGAACATGCGTGACGCGGATGCTATCCTGACCATCATTCCGGAGAGCTCTGCCAAGTCACAAGGAACAGAAGTCGGTCTTGAGGAAGGTGAGCATCTAGGCAAACCGATGTTCACAGCAGCTGGGCTGAAAGATGTATCAGCAATTTTCCAATGGATCAGCACACTGCCAGATCGAACGGAGTTGTGTGTGGGCGGTCCCAGGGCGAGTGAATGTCCAAAAGCATATAAGACAGCGAAGGCAGTCCTTACAGCTGTCCTGCCGGTTTTTGATACGTCCGGAAGACAGGATGAATGAATCCAAAATTCTGAAAATCTGGAATTTTGTGCAGAATATAGGCTATATAAACTGAAAAATCAAAGCACATTTGGCGGGTTGTCGGTCGCGGCTGACAGCCCGTTTTGAAACTTGAATGAAAAAGTAAATTCCAGTGAAAAGTTTTTTAATTGTTCTCGATTCGTCTGTTTTTCCGAACCCGTGAAATGAAAAGCAAAAGATCCGTTAAAAAATTCATTTATAAGAAATGTTTTCCGACTCTTCTTCGGCCATATACAATAATTAACTGAGCTTCTTTTTCTTCAAGAGCCCGATTCAAACGTTCAATTTCATTTTCACGTCCAATAATATTATTCATATGCACCTCTCAATTTTATCTTTATCAGCATCTGAAATGCAGATAAAGATAAAGTAATAACCTTTTTACACCTTTTTTCAACCTTGACTATGGTGTTTCAAACAAGTATTCTACCTGTAAATAAATATCATTATTGTGTTGTTATTCCTGTTATTCCTGTAAAGGCATACAGTAATCATAAATGTTATTCTATCTGAAGGAGAAGAGATATGGGGTACTTTACAACATCTGAGATAGCTGAAGTATGGAATATTACCAGACGAAGGGTTTCGGTAATAACGGTATTGTTCAGTATTATGCTGACACTATGTTCATGTTCCGGTTATTTGGAAACGGCGGATAATGCCGGTGTTGCAGAAAACGGGACAGGAACAGAGGATAATGCCGGTGTTGCAAAAAACGGGACAGGGACAGAGGATAATGCCGGCGGGGACGGTCGGGAAGATATCCTCGACGGGATCACCCCGGGCGAAATCGGCGCCGTTGATTCCGCAAAAGAGCTTATCAAAAACGGAGACCTGTCGGCTGCAGAGTTTAAGCTTGAGCAGGACGCAGGCTATGAAGGCGCATATTATCTTATGCTTGTTAAATATCTCAGGGACTTTGAGTATGGAGACGCTGTACGGATGTCAGACATAAGTGCATTTCTTAAAAAGGAAGCAGCAGGTGATGATTTTATCATAGAAACCCTGAATGCCGAACCGGCCTTACAGGAATATGTGAAGCTATACGGGGAATATACGTGCGGGGATATCACTCTTATCATATCCGATGACGGAAGCGTATTAAGACGGGGTATAAATGAAGACGGAACGGAATATGAAGAGCGCAAATCCATATATTATGGAAAACATGAATATATTGATGGCGGTTATCATGAGAAGTATTGGCTGGATAACTTTTATAAGGACAGCGAACCGGCTCCGAAGGAATACATTGAAAGATCAGGGGAAGATCTTATTATTACAGTTGATGGCAATGAATATATATACGAAAAGAAATCAAATTAAAGCGGAGATATTATGCTGAATAAATGAGCCATAAGACACGGGGACGGTTCTTTTGTCTTTGCTAAGCATAAGACAAAAGAACCGTCCCCGTGTCTTCCCGTGTCTTACCCGTGTCTTAATATGGAAAAGGAAAGACAAGTAGCTGATCAACTTCTCAAAACAAATGAAATACAATAATTCGTAACTGAGTTGTTACGAACTCATAGGAGCAGGAGAAAATTTGACTAAATTTGGTGACAATAAGGTGACGGGGGGGTCGGATAATTCCAAGCACAGAGCCGGAAATGAAAGTGACAATATCAGAAATATGTCCATAAAGGATATGATCGAGCGCAGGGTGCGCGAATACCCCGAAGGGATCCTTATGAAAGCTGATGGGATTGAGTATGCGTGGCGGGATATCGACAGGGGGGCATCAGTCATTGCCGGTGAGCTTTATGCCCTTGGAGCAGGATCAGGATCGCATGTAGCCTTGTGCGGTGCAAACTCAGTGAACTGGATATTGACCTTTTTCGCAATCCAAAAGATTGGTGCAGTCGCTGTGGTGCTTAATCCGCAGTTCACTTCGGAGGAGATCACGGCTCTCTCAATGGCGGGAGATTTCACTCATTTCTGTTTAGGGAATGCTTCAGTCAGAGACAGACAGCAGTTTTTGGCGCAGATAACCGATCCGGAAAAGTCGAGGATAAGGGAGGTGCTTGATGTCGGAGACGAAATCGATTTCCTGAAAAGACCCTTGGCAGTATATCCTGATGTCCGCCCCGCGTCCGATCACGCCTGTCTTATTATATTCACCTCCGGTTCTACCGGTACGCCCAAAGGGGTGATGCTTTCACCTTCCTATTTATTCAGTTCATCTGACTACTGTGTACGCAAGCTTAAAATGACAGTGGATGACAGGATTTGTGCCATCCTGCCATTTTTTCATATTTTCGGGCTGACAGCAGTACTGTTGTCCTGTGTCATTTGCGGATCTTTGCTGGTTCTGCCATGCAGCCTGAAGCCGGACAAGCTTATCAGCGTACTGAAAAACGAAAAATGTACGATCCTTCATTCAGTACCCACGGTATTAATAAGACTTGTCAATTCGCCGGGGTTTTCCGAGGAGCTTGTATCTGGCATCAGGGCTTCGTATATCAGCGGGTCGCCTGTGTCGGAAGCTCAGTTAAAGATTCTGATGCGCAGGTTTCCCAACAACCATTTTTTGCGGCGTTATGGTCTCACTGAGATGACACCGGTAAGCTCGACGGATCTGGAGGATGATACTGACCATATCCTGTATACTGTTGGCAAGCCCGTTGACGGCGCAGATGTAAGGATAAAAGACATGGAGACGGACAATTTTTGTCCTGCGGGTATTCAGGGCGAAATTGTTGTAAAAGGAAATTTTAAGATGAGTGGCTATTATAAACAACCGACCGATAAGCAGCCCTTTGACAGGGATGGTTTTCTTCAGACAGGGGATCTGGGTTTCCTGGATGAGGAAGGCTATCTGCATTACACGGGACGTGCCAAGGAAATCATCATCCGCGGTGGCGAGAATATCATGCCAAACGAGGTGGCTTCCGCAATCTCCATGTATGAAAACGTTGTTGATGTGAAGGTTATCGGAGTACCGGATGAGATATACGGTGAGATCGTTACAGCTGCTGTGGTACTTAAAGAGGGAGTGTCCTTTGACGGAAAGGAAATACGGGACTTCCTTATGACGAAGCTTGCCAGATATAAAATCCCCGCATATTTCTTTATCTATGAAAAGCTACCCTCCCTTGCCAACGGAAAGATTGATACATTGTCACTGAAAAAGGAAATTATAAATAGACTGAAAAATATAGGATGACAGCAGCATATTTTTCGGAACAAAACTTCGGATGCCTGAATTGATGCTAAGTGGGACACTCTGTCCTGAATCGCGGTGGTAAGCCAGAATCCGTATATTTTTAATCTCAGCATCCGGACAACCTGCATATCGTGAAACCGTATCTGACAGAGGAGGAAATGAGCCGGAACGGTGATCATGGCAGCCCACAGATCATCCACCATCATCGATGCCGATCGGATCATATTAATAGAAGACGGCAGCGTTCTTAATGAGGGAACACGCAGTGAGTTGATATGCAGATGTAAGCCGTACAGGGAGTTATATGAAAATGAATAAAGATTATCGTTTATCGGAAGAAATGCTTGTATGCACCAAAAATGTCCAACTGATCCGGGATTGTTTTTTCAGTAAAACGATGCTGGTCGATAAAGAACACGAACACAACCGGACCTGTATCACATATCTGACCGGCAGTTCTTACACAGAGAGCCTTTTGAGCGGGGAGTTTTCGGGAGTTATCTGCACTCCGGAGCTATTGGATGCAATAAAGGATTCCTTTGACGGAGGTATCCTTGTCTCAGAAAACCCCCGGACATCATTCTTTGAAATTCACAACAGAATTTATGAAAAACGTGAGCTTTTCGACACTTTCATCGACGAGACAGCTGTTGTGGCAGAGGACGTGAAGATCGCACCGAAGGGCGTCTCAATCAGCGCCGGATGTGTGATCAGATCAGGGACCGTGATCGAAGAAAACGTAACGATCGGAACAGACTGCACGATCATGGAGAACTGTATCATTGGTGCGCCTGCCTTCTATTACTATGGGGAAGGAGACAACACCAAACCTGTGCGGGCCGGCTGCGGGGTTGTGATCGGAAACAGAGTATGTCTGCACGCAGCAACCGTGATTCAGGCAGGCGTATTTCGGCCGTCCTTCCTTAATGATAATGTAAAAGTATCCAATAGAGTTCATGTGTCTCATGATGTCCGGGTCGGAAAGAACTGCATGTTACCTGTAGGAGTTATACTGGCAGGTCTTTCTTCGCTGGAGGACAATTGCTCGTTGGGAGTCGGTGTGACCGTTGCTCCCGGCGTTACGGTAGGCCACGATGCAAAGCTGTCCGCCGGCGCCGTAGTGACTAAGCCGGTACCCCCGGGCGAAAGATACTCCGGTAACTTTGCTATTGAACATGCCGCCTATGTAGCACATATAAAAAATATTTCCGGTAAGAATCAACAGGATAATGAAAATGACCATTGATACTGCTGAAAACAAAAACTACGGAAAGGTGTGTATCCTGGGCTGGGGCATGACTGGTCAGGCTGTGGCAGAATATCTTTCCCCTCTGATCGGAAAAAGGGTCGAGGAGCTGACTGTATATACCGGCAGGATGAAAAAAGACAGCATAGAGGAAAAGAAGCTGAAAGAAGCCGGTGTGAAGGTTATTTACGGGGAAGAAGTTACAGGCAGTTTTGATCTGTGCATCGCTTCCCCCGGGATCCCTTCATGGTCCGGCTTCTATAAAAGCGCCGAAAAATGCTCCCGGGAGTTGATCAGTGAACCCGAACTGGCCTTTCGGGAAAAAAGTGACCGTTGGATAGGAATTACGGGAACAAGCGGAAAGACTACAACCGTTGCGATACTGACCTCTATTATAAGGAATTCCGGACAAAAGGCTGTTCCGGCGGGAAACGAGTGGTATCCGATCGTAAGTGAAAAAGCAGTCCGAAAAGCAGATGAATGGCTGGTCGCAGAGCTGTCCCACTCCCAGCTGATCAACGCTCCGTCAATGCATCCCGGTATCGCAGTCCTCACGAATATCAGTGAAGACCACCAGGACTGGCACCGGTCCATGGAATCCTACGCGAAAGCCAAGGAATGTATTTTTTCCAATCTGGAAAAGGAGGATCTGGCAATCATATGTTCAGACGATCCTTATTGCAGAGAAATACTGCAGCATCTGGATGACGCCGGACTTCGCGCATGCTTCGTCGGAGAAAGTGACTGTGGGAGAGATAATGCTGCATTTACAGAAAACGGCCGATTGATGGTGCGCTTAAACGGGCACTGCCATGATCTGGTCCATTCTTCGCAGCTAAAGCTTCCCGGAGAATTTAACCGGATCGACGCGCTGGCGGCAGCTGCCGCGGCCTGTGAGCTGGGAATAGCGGATGAGGATATACGAACGGCGCTGAAAGAATTCAAGCCATTTGAACATCGCAATGTCCCTTGCGGAGAAGCATATGGCATCCGTTTTGTAGATAACGCAAAATCCGGGAATCCTGCAAAAGCGGAGGCCGCAGTCCGAATGTACCGGCCCGGACAGCTCGTTCTGATTGCCGGTGGAAAAGATGCCGGAATGGATATCAGGTCTTTGGCCGAAACTGTCGCAGTCACATGTACGGGCGCCTCTTTATTCGGGCCTGCAGCCGCCCGTTATGCAGAGGGCTTTCGCAAAGCTGCAGAAAGAGAGGACGCTGTCCTTAAGGAGATCTTTACGGCAGCTTCACTGGAAGAAGCCTTTCATGCAGCTGTAAATATGGCCATCCCCGGGCAGACGATCCTGTTTTCTCCGGGCGATAAATGGGCGCCGGAATTCAACAATATCTTCGAAGAAGGAGAACTGTTCGTGCAGTTAGTGGAACAGCTGAAAGCGAAAGAGAGGAACAGGACGCAGAAAAGATGAACGTACTACATGGCATGTCGGAGATTTCAGGACAGGGATACTATACGGTTCAAGGACTGCGCAGAAACGGTATAACGGCGGAGCTGGCTTTATTTTCGGATGGAAAAAGCAGCTACGCAGCAGACATTATTCTGGACAGGACAAAACCACAGCAGGTGCGTGATTTTGCAGAACAGAAAGCAAAAGAAATCGACATTTTTCATTCTCATGCGGGAGATACTCTTCTTTCGGATCAAACCGACCTGGATCTGTTCAAAAAAAACAATGTTCGGATATTTGCAGAGTTTCATGGAACGGAGATCCGATATATATTCAATGACATTCCACTCCCTTTTGCTCCAAGGGAACACATAAATTCCAAAGAAAGGCTGCGAAGACAGAAACTGCTTCTTAATCTGATCGGGAAAAGCGATGGTATCATTTTGCACAGCGCGGGTCAGTATCCATATCTTCCTAAACCTCTTTCAAAACCTGTATACATCGTCCCTCTCCGTGTAGACATCAAAAAGCATGAACCGCAGTATGAAACCGGTCATGAGCGTCTGCGTATCGTCCATGCACCGACCAATCGGCAGTTTAAGGGAACAGACCGTATTCTCCGGGCACTGGGGCGTGTGAAAGAGGACTTTGAGTTGGTACTCGTAGAAGGAAAGACACCTGAAGAAGCACTTAATATATACCGCACGGCAGATATCATTATCGACCAGATTTCCGGCGGATCCTATGGCGTTCTCAGCATTGAAGCCATGGCTCTTGGGAAACCGGTCATTGCGTATATTTCAGAAAAGACAAGGCTCAGGCATCCGCTTCTGCCGGTCGTAAACGCTGATTTTGACAACCTGGGCGAGGTTGTAAGCAGTCTCATCTCAGATAAGCAAAGAAGGATCTGCCTCGGAAAAAGCGGAAGAGAATATGTGGAGCGGTATCATGAAAACGTCCGTGTCACAGCACTTTTACCGGAACTGTATGCGGGAAAACTTAAACAAAACAATCTATTTGATTTATTGTAATAACACAGGAGAACAGTAACATGATCAGAATAGCGCTGGCAGGATGCGGATGCTGGGGCAATACGGTTTTAAAAGCGATTTTGAGAACACCCGGGATCGAACTTGTATCTGTTTATGATAAGAATCCGAAACAACTTGAGCAGGTACGTCGTGCTTATGGTAATTCATTTTCCTATGCAGGCAATTATCAGGAGCTGCTGGATGATGCATCGATCGACGCGGTTGCTCTGACCGTCTCTACCGGGGCACATTTTGAGATGGCAGAACAGGCGCTTTTCGCAGGAAAACATATTTTTATCGAAAAACCGTTCACCGAAACCCTTGAACAGGCAGAGCGTCTTTACGAGCTTGCAAAAGAAAAGGACTGCCTGATCCATGTGGATCATATTATGCTCTACCACCCTGCGGTTCGAAAAATGAAGGAACTACTTGAAAAAAAGAGCCTTGGCGAGATCCGTTATATCGAAATGCGAAGAACCAGCTTCGGCGGAGAACGGTCTGATATAACTGTTCTTCAGGATCTTACCGTACATGATCTTTCCATCATAGATTATCTGACAGATGGCGCAGAACCTGTGGTTGTCCGTTCAATAGGGGAAAAGCTGGGATATTCCCATACGTCGATCGCATTTACTCTCTTAAAGTATCCGGGATTTTCGGCGGAGTTAACCGCCAGCTGGGTTTCTCCGGTCAAAGAGCGTAAGATATGTCTTGGCGGAACGGAAAAAACTCTTGTTTTTGATGAGATCTTTGCTCCGGATAAACTGATGATTTATAACAATGATACGGATGATCTGCGTATCATAAAACCCGAAGCAGGAAATGCTCTGGACAACAGCCTGGAACACTTTTGCGCATGTGTGGATTCCGGAACGAATTCCCTGACAGATGCGGCATCCGCTATACGTATTATGAAAATTCTGATAACTGCCCAGATACAGATTCTGGCACAATTGTAAGGCAAGTTCAATATGCAATTTATCGATCTACACAGACAATATGACGAATTTCAGGACAGAATGCGGCAAAGCATTGACGTCGTCCTGCAGCACAAACAGTTTATTAACGGTCCGGAGGTAAAGGAGCTGGAACAGCGCCTTGCAGCCTGTACCGGAAGAAAGTATGTGAAAAGCTGTGCAAACGGCACTGAAGCTCTGACGATTTCCCTGATGGCGCTTGGCATAAGACAGAATGATGCGGTGTTTGTGCCATCCTTTACTTTTTTTGCATCTGCAGAGAGCATCGTCCTGGCCGGTGGGACGCCCGTGTTTGTCGACTGCAGGGAAGATACCTTTAATATGTCTCCGGATTCCTTAAGGAAAGCGGTCTCCGTGATAACAGAAGCCGGAGAACTAAGACCAAAGGGTGTAGTGGCTGTGGATCTTTTCGGACAGCCTGCGGAATATGAAGAAATATGTACGATCGCGCAGGAAAACGATTTATTCGTGCTCGAAGACGGAGCGCAGGGATTTGGCGGCAGGATCATGGATCAAAAGGCATGCAGCTTCGGAGATATTTCCGCGACATCGTTTTATCCGGCAAAGCCTCTGGGATGTTACGGTGATGGCGGTGCGATTTTTACGGATCGGGATGATCTTGCGGAAGCGGTTGATTCGATCCGGAATCACGGACAGGGTCAGGATAAATATAACAACGTCCGAATCGGCCTTAACAGCAGGCTGGATACCATACAGGCAGCAGTTCTTCTTGTAAAGCTTGATCTGTTCGAAAGGGAGCTGGTTCTCAGAGAACAGATCGCCAGGATATATACGGAACAGCTGAAAAACGTGATCGGTGTACCGGTTATCCTTGACGGATATAAATCCAGCTGGGCGCAGTACACGCTGAAAGCCAGAAGCTTTGAGGAGCGAAAAAAGATACTTCAGGCACTGGATCAGAATGGGATTCCAACTGCAATCTTTTATCCGACTCCGATCCACAGGACGGCTGCTTTTAAAGATCATC
>JAIKXO010000058.1 GCA_024684065.1 Lachnospiraceae bacterium | reverse complement strand
CATGCTTTTTCAAACTGCAGCGGACTCACAAGTCTCACTATCCCCGTAACTGTTAAGCAGATCGGGGAGGCAGCATTTGAAGGCTGCACGGGATTGAAAGAAATAATTAACCATTCCGGTATTGAAATAGATCCGGTAAGTCAGGATCCGGTGGTGCTTAATCCTCCTTCTGAATATTCAGAAGAAGTCAGAGGAGACTATAAGATCAGTTATGCTCATGAGATACCCTTTTATGGGAAAGTAAAGCCTGATCCCGACAATTTCGGAGGCATTACTGTTTCCTGTAATGGTAGGGGTTTCATGGTATCAAAGATCAAGGTAAATAAAAAGAAGGGCCTTATCCTTATAAAAGCCCTTGACAATGCGGACAAAGACATGGAGAAAGCTCTTAAACAGGCAACCAAAGGAGCACAGGGGCTTCCTTTTACAGTCAGGCCTTATGTTGTAAGCAAAGATGATGAAGTTGATCTTAGAAGAAAGGATGAAGGCTTAATAGGCTCCGTTAAGATAAAGATCAACGGGGAATGGTATAAAGCGAAGAGCTATGAATGGGGCTATAACGATGATACAAAGTCCGTGGATTTTAACAGTTTTAACCTTAATGGAAGCTATAAGCTTCCGGATTGACCGGAGATGATTATGGAGAAAAGAAATAAAAACCTGACTACGGCGATGTTGGTTTTTTCAATGGTATTGTCGGGAATATCACCTGTATTTGCTGGAAATGCGGAGCTTTTTTCCGGAGAGAACGGTGAATATGTGATAATAGATGCCGGTGATTATGATATTGTCAATGACCCGGAATGTTTTTCGGGGCTCTCTGCCAATGACCCCGATACTTTGCTGGTATCATTTACCAACGGGGAAAGCCATCCTGAACAGAAGGAAGAGGTTCTTTATGTTTATACTAAGAATAAATGGGCTGAAACACTTCGACTTTACAACATGGGTACCATGACTGTTTCGGGATATGATATGGAAAAGCCCAGGGATATTACGCTTATCGGTTATGACGGACACGGAGAATCCATATATATCAACAATAATCTTCTTGGTATCCCTGATGACATGATAGACGGCTTTTCTCTCGGGGAGAAACTGACAAAAGAAGGTTCCCTTCCCTGGTATGAACCGGTTCCCGGATTTTTTATCCATACCAAAGGTTACCATACATACGATAGAGTAAAAGATGAGGATCTGTTACTGCAGTTATCCGTATCCATGGATATTGTCCGTGATAACCATGATCCTACCGGAAAAGGAGAGCCGCAGACCTGGATAAGGATCACATATCCTTCTGTTGAAAAGGTGATAGAAGGCAGTATAGAGAATCCTGAAAAACAGACAGGACCGGATGGCAAAGAGACAGGAACCCCGGAGTGGCAGAAGAACGGATATAAGAGGATGTTCTTCGGCGAAAACGGTGATTACATGGAAGTTAAAAGCGGCAGTGAATATACCGGGAAGAGACAGAAACCCGTTGTTACTGTTTCCTTTAACGGAGAATTATTTACCAGCGAAAAAGGGGGAAAGCTTTCATTAAAATTTATTGATAATAAGAAAGCCGGAGATGCCTTTGTTCGGGTAAAGAGAGTAAAGGATAAATCGGTTTACCTGCCCCTTGATGAATTGAAGATGTACTTTAAGATTACTCCGGTCACTGTTTCATATGACAATATACAGGCTGTGATAAGGGATGGTACCGTTAGAAGTGTAAAGGTGATGACGGGTGAAAAATACAGGAAAGTCCCGAAGATGATGTGGAGACAGACTAAGGACAGTCTGGAATTTGTCGGTAACTATACCGGATCTGTAAGCCTGGACAGACTATGAATTGACTTTCCCGGCAAAACGGGGAAAAATGATATGTATGATCATAATAGAAAGGATCGGTGTACTAAATCATGAAATTACTTAAGCTTTCACAAGTACTGAGCAGCAACCCCTATCCCGGGAGAGGGATCGTGATCGGAAGGAGCAGTGACGGAAAATATGCTGTCACGGCCTACTTCATCATGGGACGGAGCGAAAACAGCAGAAACAGGGTTTTCATCGAAGACGGTGAGGGCATAAGGACAAAGGCTTTTGACGAATCAAAGATGAAGGATCCTTCGCTTATCATCTATGCGCCGGTTCGTGTTCTTGATAAGTTTACCATCGTTACGAACGGAGACCAGACGGATACCATATTTGATAACATGTCGAAGGGACAGAGCTTTGAAGAATCCCTGAGAGAACGTGAATTTGAACCGGACGGCCCGAATTTCACCCCCAGGATATCCGGGCTTATGCATGTTGAGGACGGAAAGTACGACTTTGCCATGTCAATACTTAAGAGCGATGACGGCGACAGCTCACAGTGCGTAAGAAATACCTTTACCTACGACAATCCGAAGAACGGCGAAGGAAGATTCATACACACGTATATGGGTGACGGCAATCCTCTGCCGAGCTTTGAAGGAGAGCCTGAAAAGGTGGATATCACAGGTGACATAGATGAATTTAGCGCACTTGTCTGGAATTCCCTCAATGAGGATAACAAGGTATCTCTCTTTGTGAGATTCATTGATGTTGAAAGCGGAAAATATGAGACAAGGATCATAAATAAAAATATGGATAAGTAATAGTCTCCACGGCCGCCTTTTCGGCGTGCTTTATACTGTGGTTAAAATCCATGCGATTTAGAAAGGAGTGTCAGAACAATAATGAATGAACTGGAATTAAAATACGGATGCAACCCGAATCAGAAGCCTTCAAGGGTTTATATGGACAATGGGAAGGATCTTCCTTTTGAAGTATTAAACGGAAAGCCGGGATATATAAATCTCCTGGATGCTTTTAACGGCTGGCAGCTTGTAAAGGAACTGAAAGCTTCCACGGGGCTTCCTTCTGCCACCAGCTTTAAGCACGTATCTCCGGCAGGAGCTGCAGTAGGACTTCCCTTAACGGAGACCGAAGCGAAGATATACTGGGTGGATGACCTGGGAGAATTGAGCCCTCTCGCCTGCGCATATGCAAGAGCCAGGGGAGCTGACAGGATGTCTTCCTACGGGGATTTCATTTCCCTTTCGGATGTGTGCGATGTCGATACCGCAAACCTTGTAAAGAGAGAAGTGTCTGACGGTATCATCGCCCCCGGATATGACGAGGAAGCGTTAAAGATACTTAAGGAAAAGAAAAAGGGAAATTACTGTGTACTGAAGATCGATCCTGACTATGTTCCCGAAGAGAAGGAGATAAAGCAGGTCTTTGGCGTGACCTTCGAGCAGGGCAGGAATAATGCGGTGATCGATGAGAAGTTTTTAGGTGAGATCGTGACGAAAAATAAGGATCTGCCTGACAGCGCAAAGCGGGATCTTATGATCGCTCTTATCGTCCTTAAGTATACCCAGAGCAATTCCGTGGCATATGCCAAGGGCGGACAGGCTATCGGTATCGGAGCCGGACAACAGTCAAGGATACACTGCACAAGACTTGCGGGGCAGAAAGCGGACAACTGGTTCCTGCGTCAGTGCCCGAAGGTGCTGGAGCTTCCCTTCCTTGATGAGATAAAGAGGGCAGAGAGGGATAACGCCATCGATATCTACATCGGCAGCGAGTATGAGGATGTGCTTAAGGACGGCGCCTGGGAGAAGATATTCAAGACTAAGCCCTCCGTATTTACCGAAGAAGAAAAAAAGGCCTGGCTTGATAAGAATACCGGCGTGGCTCTGGGATCCGATGCATTCTTCCCCTTCGGAGACAATGTGGAGAGAGCGAAGAAGAGCGGCGTTCAGTATATCGCCCAGCCCGGAGGTTCCATAAGGGACGATAATGTAATAGAGACTGCGGACAAGTACGGGATGGTGATGTACTTCACGGGCTTAAGGCTGTTCCATCACTGATAATACTTGCCAAATCAGCAAAATCCGGTAGAAGGCAAGTAAAATCAAAAGCGGAAATTCAGGAGAATACTTGCTGAAACAGCAAAACCCGAAAAAAGGCAAGTATAATTAGGAGCGGAAGTTCCGAAAAGTACTTGCCAAAACAGCAAAACTCGAAAAAAGGCAAGTATAATTAGGAGCGTAAGTTCCGAAAAGTACTTGTCAAAACAGCAAAACCCGAAAAAAGGCAAGCAAAAAGAAAGGAGCACATCAAAGATGTGCTCCATATGCCGGTGGTGGGACTTGAACCCACACGGTGTTGCCACCAAAGGATTTTGAGTCCTCCTCGTCTGCCATTCCGACACACCGGCCCCTATCATGGATCACGAAGTGATCCGTGATCTGCGCACCGCTCATCGCCCGAAGGGCGATCCTTATGCGGTGCTACCCGTACTAATCCTTGATTGCGAAGCAATCATGGATCTGCGCACCGTATATCTTGCATCTATGATGCGAGATGCCACCCCGGCGAGGGGCCATTGGCCGAAGGCCAATCCTTATGCGGTGCTTCCCGCACTTGATCGCTTGCGATCAGGGACTTACGTGCGTGCTACCGATTATACCACAGGGAGTTTTTTAGCTCTATCAATCTTATTATGCCCATGGGAGGAGCTGGCACCAGGTTTGCGAACCTGGGATATGAGTGTCCTAAGCCCCTTATTGAAATGGGAGGAAGACACTTTTTTGAGTATGCAGCGGATTCCATCAGGGATTACTGCGATATTTTAAGCATCAC
>JAIKXO010000057.1 GCA_024684065.1 Lachnospiraceae bacterium | reverse complement strand
CAGGCCGCTGTCGGAGGATGAGATAAGGAAGGTTGTGTCCTGTGCAAAATATCACAGGACTGCTGAGATGCTTGGAGTGCTTTTTTCGCTGTATGCAGGAATCGGGACCGGGGAGCTTTGCGCGCTTTCATGGGATGATATCGATATAGAAAAGAGGGAGATTTCCGTAAGAAATACTCTTTACAGGATCAGGCACAGTGTTCCGGATGCTCCGGACGGACGGAAGGCTACCAAGGTTGCCGTAATGGGTGTCAGGAAGAATGCTGTCCGTACGGTCAGGTTTCCTGAGGAGCTTCTGGAATATGCCCGAGCCCTGTACAGGCCGGGTACTGTTTTTCTGACAGGGGATAAGGACAGGTATATGGAGCAGCGGACATTGCTTGATCACATAGAGGATTTCCTTAAGATGTATGGGCTTGAGAGGCTGGAAATAAGGAGGCTCACGAAGACTTATAAAGAAGGTCTTGCGGATGCCTGGTATCTTAGGGAAGCTTTTTGCTCTGCTCCGAGGGGTTCGGAGAAGTCCGGGGATTCTTTGCCGGATGATGCCTTGAAGGATGAGGGCGTAAGGCGGGAGCCGGAAGAGCCCGTTGATGAAAAGAGCCTCATGAAGGAGATGGGGAAAGACCTTGAGGCTTTAAGGATCCTTCTGGGAAAGTCCGTGTATGATATGGGGCAGTTTATCGGGCTTTCGGAAGGCGATTACCTTGCTCTTGAGGCGGGAGAGACTCCGATGGACTGGAGCTGTTTCCTGTCGCTGCTCTTCATGTTTAAGTATAATCCCAGGACAGAGGGCGTGGTGGATGCGCTGGGGCTTTATCCGGAGTCGCTTAAAGAGAGGATCGCGCTGAAGGATTAAACTGTGTTCGGGAAGATTAATATGTCCGCTCTCCGGGAAGTTAATTGCTACTTTATATTTGCATAGAGAGTTTTTCTAATTTACCGGGAAAGGAAAGAGAACTGTAAAAAATATAGTAAAATATCGGTTTTGTTATCATTGTCACCATTATTTTTAAGGGACCCGGTTACCGGTATTTTACGGAGAGCCATTTTTTCTGAAGAGGATATATATGAATAAAGTCGGAAACAGTATTGACAGGAAAGGGCTTGCAAGGCGTATGGCAGCAGAGCTTCCGGATATAAGGCGGAGGCTGTCTCTTTTACGCGAGGATCTTGAGGAAAAGACGAATATAGGGTCGAGGCGGATTGCCGCCATCGAGGAAGGACGACAGGAGATGAAGTGGAGCGAGGTTCTTTCCGTTATGTTCATCCTGTGGTCTGACGATGAGGGAAGGCAGCTCCTTGACGAAAAGGGGCTTTTTCCGGAGGAGCTTAAGAGGGCGATGTCTGTGGATTGGAAGGAGAGTGACTGATTTTTAGGAAAGATCATATACTTATCATTAAAGTGGTCATTTCAAATTGAACACGTGTTTTTTATTCTTTACAGCAGTTCTTTAAGATGATAAAAATCATCTCACATTTCTGGAACACATCTAAGGGACACATCGTCCAGGCATTTCGGAATTTGTACTTGAAACATATCATATGAGATTTTAAAATGAAGGAGGAGTCGGTTGAACGAGTAGTTTAAGAGGCATGATAAATGGTATTTAGTTCACCTGTTTTTTTGCTGATGTTTTTACCGATTGTTTTTATCGGTAACGTGTTGATCAGAAAAGAGTATTCAAATTGTTTTTTGTTAATAGCAAGCCTTATTTTCTATGCATGGGGAGAACCGTATTTAGTATTTCTGATGATAATATCGGTTGTACTTAATTGGGGAATAGGATTTGCTTTAGGGAAAACACAGGGAAATAAAAGAAGGTTATTATTGATCGTTGGAATAGCTTGTGATCTGGGAATACTCGGGTATTATAAATATGCGGGCTTTTTCGCAAAAACATTGAATTATATATTCGGAAAGGAAGTAATACCGGTACTGCAGATTGCGTTGCCGATAGGAATATCTTTCTTTACTTTTCAGGCATTATCTTACATAGTTGATGTTTACAGGGGTGAAACAGAGGCGTCAGATAATTTTGTAAATGTTGCTTTGTATATTTCTTTTTTTCCACAGCTGATCGCAGGACCGATTGTTAAGTATAGGGATATAAATAAGCAGATCGAATCCAGAGATGTTAACTGGATAGATGTTTCAGATGGCTTTAAGAGATTTATATATGGTCTGGGGAAAAAAGTCCTGATAGCGAATGTGTTAGGCAGGTGTGCAGATACAGTCTATGCCTTTGATATAACTGCTATGGATTGCCGTACGGCATGGATCGGAGCATTGGCATATACATTCCAGATATACTATGATTTTTCGGGTTATTCTGATATGGCTATCGGACTTGGAAAGATGTTTGGATTTAAAATATTAGAGAACTTTGAATATCCATACCTTTCTCATTCTATAACAGAATTTTGGCGCAGATGGCATATCTCATTGGGTTCGTGGTTCAGAGAGTATGTATATATTCCGCTGGGAGGGAACAGAAAAGGCACCGGCAGAACTTACCTAAATCTCATTTTGGTGTTTTTTTTGACCGGGCTTTGGCACGGAGCGGGAATATCTTTTATATTATGGGGACTTTTTCACGGCTTCTTCACGATAATAGAGAGACTTGGTTTAAAAAAGATACTTGATAAAACAAAAGTGTTGTCTGTATTATATACTTTTTTTATTGTTAATATCGGCTGGGTATTGTTTAGGGCAGAGGGAACCGTAAAGGGGTTGAGATTTATCGCATGTATGCTGCAGCCCTGGAGGTATCAGGACAGTGGAATTGAAACGTGGAATTATATTGATAATAAGACGGTGTTTATTTTCGGGTGCGCGGTAGCAGGAATGGGGCTTATAAAAAAATACATGCCTGTAAAAATAAGATCAGCGTGGCAGAATTCTGTTACGGAAGCGATCTATTGTGTTCTGATTTTAATGATATGCTTAGCTTCATTAGCAAGTGACACATATAATCCATTTATTTATTTTCAATTCTAGGGGAAATTACGATGAATGAAAAAAGAGCCGGGAGAGTGATCATCTTTGTTGCTTTTTTGGTGATAATATGTTTTTCAAAGGTAATATGGTTTTTTGCCGGATATTTTCTGGATATGGGAAGCAGTGAAAACCGGCAGATGGCTTTAAGACCGGAACTTACACTTGGAGGTTATGGTACATATTCCGGAGACTATACAGCTTATTTTAATGATCATCTTCAGTTCAGGAACATATTAGTGACATGTAATAGCTGGATCGATTATTATCTGTTTGATCGGTCTGCGAGTGAAAAAGTAATTAAAGGAGAGGATGGATGGCTGTTTTATTATGAGACTTTGCCTGATTATCAGGGAACAAATATATATACAGTAGATGAACTGGAAAGTATAAAAAATGATGTTTTAGCCACAAAGAAATTCTTAAACGATAAAGGGATAGAATTTATCATTTTTATAGGTCCCAATAAAAATACGATATATGGGGAATATATGCCTTCAAACATAAAAGTGTATTCTGAATATAGCCGGGTAAAGCAGATGGTTGATTATTTACGGGATAATACGGATGTAAAGATTATTTTCCCCGTTGAAGAGTTATTACAGGCAAAAATTGAACATCCCGAGATCATAAACTACTTCAGGCTGGATACGCATTGGAATTATATGGGAGGCTTTTGGGCATCGGAGTCATTGCTTAAAACATTAGGTGCAAATACGATCGATTATAATGAGATAGATTATTATCAGGTCAATGAACCTGATTTTATATGGCATGGATATGATGAAGCGAGTATGTTAGGTTTGTCAGATATATTGGATACGGATATTAATTACCGTATTTCAACCCCGATGATTGAAACACTGACATATGATGGTTATGTACCGGAAGATGAAGAGGCATTCAATAATTTCAGCAGAGTATACTCTGATGCGGGTGATAACAGAAAGGTATTTTTTGCAAGAGATTCCTTCGGAGAAGCGGTCACACCATTTATTGCTTCATCATTTTCAGAAATCTACAGCGTTCATTATGGCGCGATGAAAAGAAGTCAGATTGATGAAGAGAGACCGGATATTTTCATATATGAAGCCGTTGAACGGAGTGAATTTAAAGGACGCTTTAATTATAAAAACTGGGCGGAATAAGAATTGAGATATGGTTTCATGTATTGATTTTAGCAGGGAGAGCCTATATAATCCCTTCTTTGTCTGTGAGATGATATTTCTCATTTTTGAGACATGCACGATCTGTTTCGATGTGCAGAATCCAAATGTCTCATGGAGAACATCCGTCAAAACGGTTCTTAGGATAATATACTTATCATGAAAGGGTCCACTGTAAATATTACTTATAATTCATGCTTTACAGCAGTTCTTTGAGATGATAAAATCATCTCACATTTCTGGAAAACATATCTGGATACATATCATTTCGCAGTTATCGCGATATCTTCCAAACATCCGGTTTTTCCATGAATTGTACTTGTTGCACATAATCGTAAATTGTATAATGAAAGGAGAATGCGGATGGAAGAACAGGTTAACCGCGAGCATA
>JAIKXO010000052.1 GCA_024684065.1 Lachnospiraceae bacterium | reverse complement strand
CTGCGCCGATTTGCGAAGCAAATCGTGCGCTTAGGTACGAACTTCAGTTCGTACCGATTCGATCGTCAGATCGAATCATTTCTTTGCAAATCATGCGCTTAGGTGTACCGCAATTTTTTGAATACAAAAAACTTGCGGTCTGCCTCCGGCCTCAGGCCCGGAAATGATCAGTCGGAGAGCAAGCCTGTAAAAAAAAGTATGCTCAGAAATTGCTTGAAGATCATGCATGAAAGAATCTATTTGGCGGCTCTTTAAAGTGCCTTTTGACAGCGGTTACAACGATGAGGCGGGTTTTTAACATTGTTCGATCTGTCACATGAACCTGTTTTTTTTATTAAAACAGAACAATAATTGATCATAATTGCACAATAATTATATTGCCGTTTTTAAAATATGGTGATAAAATATACCAAAAATAGTAGCGAATGTGCAAATAAAACGATGATATTGCACAAAACCGGATTTATTGCTATTCCAGGCGGTATTTCCGGCGTTATTGAAAGGAGGATTTTTAATGAAAAAGAAGTTATTGGCGGTTACATTGAGCGTAGCCATGCTGGCTTCACTTACAGCATGCGGTGCTGCCGGAACAGCTCCGGCTGAGCCTGCGGCAGAGCCGGCTGCTCAGGAGGAGACAGCTGCACCCGAGGCGGAAGCGGCAGACACAGCTGAGGCGACCGGAGCGAAGGCGACAGACGGAAAGAACCTTCCTGAGCTTACCACAGAGGATATGACGATCACACTGTGGGATATCGCTACCGAGGATCCTACAAGGTCCATCCAGGAGGGTGCGGTTGCCAGGTTTATGGCTGATTATCCGAACATCCATGTAGAGCAGGTACACCAGCAGAACGATAACTACAAACAGCAGCTCATAGTTGCGATGAGCTCCGGACAGTGCCCTGACATGTACATCTCATGGGGCGGCGGACCGATGGCTGAGTATCACAACTCAGGCTTTGCAGATGATATCACTGATCTGTACAACACCTACGATCATCCTGATTTCATCGATGCAGCTATAGCTCAGGGTTCCTATAAGGGCCAGATCTTAGGTATTCCTTTCGGCGGACTTTCAGGCTGTGATGTTTTCTATAACAAGACCATCTTCGCCGAGAACGGTATCGAAGTACCTCAGACTCTTGATGAGCTCGAGGCTGCCTGCGAAACTCTCAAGGCTGCAGGCATCACGCCTTTCTCTCTTGCAAACGGCTCCAAGTGGACAGGCTCCATGTACTATATGTATCTTGTAGCCCGCCATTCCGGAAATGAAGAGTTCGACGCTGCTTATACGCAGGAGGACGGCGGATCATTTACTTCCGAAGCTTTCATCTTTGCAGGTGACAAGATCCAGGATTGGGTAAAGAAGGGTTACTTCCCCGAGGGCACAAACTCAATGACTACCGATGACGGCCAGGACAGACAGCTTATGTATGACGGAAGCTGCGCTATGATGCTTCACGGTTCATGGCAGGCAAGAAGCATGGCTACAGATAACCAGGAATGGTACGACGAGAACATCGGCGTATTCCGCTGGCCTGTAGACAGCGAGGCAGAGGCTAAGGGCGTTCCTCAGGATGTAGAGGTTGGTACCGCTATCGGTAACTGCTTCAACTTCAACGCACAGGGCGACCAGGACAAGCTCAATGCAATGTATGTTCTTGCTACCCAGTACTACAATGACGATACCTACAACGAGGAGCAGATGGCATCCAACACGACGCCTTCCATCAAGGGCTTCGAGGAGAAGGTAACCGAGCCTAACATGAAGATAATAACCGATGTATTCTTCAATGCATCAAATGTACAGTTATGGTATGACCAGTATCTTCCCGCTTCCGTAACAGAGGTTCATAAGGACAGCATGACCGCTCTGTTCGGTCTTGAGAAGACGGCCAAGGAGATCGGCGAGGACCAGGATGCTGCTATGCAGAAGGCACTTGCTGAGCAATAAAACTGGTTTGATCTAAACAGTCGAGACTTTTTTACGGCTGACAGGCTGCCCGCAGACCGATAGGCTGCGGGCAGTTTTTTTGAAATCATATTCAGGAAATGATCCGATCAAAAGATCAAATAGGTGCGGACTATATTTCGCACCTAAGCGCACGGTTTATAAGGAAATTATTCGGTTCATGAATCGGCGCAGAGAGGAGGATTTTTTGGGAAACAGCACAAAAAACAGTCTGGCTAAGACCCGGGCCAAGAGCATAGCCATTGCGGCGACAGTGTTTCTTATCCCGGCCATTGCCCTGATCGCAATCTATATCATCTATCCGATAATTGATACCTTTGTAATAAGCGGTTATAAATGGAACGGAATATCGTCGACCCGATCCTTCATAGGCCTGGAGAACTGGAAGAATCTGATAAAGGATAAACTGTTCTGGTCGGCCTTCGGGCATAACGTTGTAGTTATGGTCTTTTCTATCCTTTTACAGATCCCGATCGGAATGTTGCTTGCAACTTTCTTAGATGCGGGAGGGAAGAAATTCAATCTTTTCAAGACGATCTGGTTTTTGCCGTATCTGATGAGCTCGGTAGCCATAGCCTTCCTTTTCACATATGCGCTGGCTACGAACGGAGGCCTTTTTTCCGCTCTTGCGACTTTGATAAAAGGACAGAAGACTACGGTGGATCTACTCGGTAAGTCTCCTAACGCTCTGTTTGCCGTTATCGGTGTTATGGCCTGGCAGTTCACGCCGTTTTATATGGTGTACTTTATAGCAGGCTATGGAAATATTGATACTACGGTTTATGAGGCTGCCGTAATAGACGGAGCTACACGGGTGGACTATCTCAGATATATCGCGATCCCTCTTTTGGGACCTATCTTTAAAACTGCCTGCACCATGTCCCTGATCGGATCGTTAAAATACTTTGATATGATCTGGAACATGACTCAGGGAGGACCTGTGGGATCCACGGAATTGATGGCGACTTACATGTATAAGCTGTCGTTCCAGCAGTTTAATATGGGCTACGGTTCCTGCGTTGCCGCCGGAATGTTCATCCTTATTACTGTTATAGCCCTTCTGTTCCAAAGGATATTTGTCGTAAAGGAGGATTATTGATATGAAGGAACGCGAAGTAGATTACGCAAAGGAGAAAAGAAAATCCATCATAGCCTGGGCCTTTGCAATATTCTTTGCATGCTTCTGGCTGGTCGTGACGCTGACTCCCTTTGCCTTCATGATAATGAACTCCTTCAGGAAGCAGTTCGATATGCTTGCGCAGGGTGTGTTCCATCTTCCCGATCCCTGGTATTTCCAGAACTATACCGAGGTTGTTAAAAACGGCTTCTTCGGATATTTCACGAGAAGTGTCATCGTGGTTGCTGTCTGTCTCGTGTTAATGCTTATAATATCAGCTTTTGCCGCTTATCCGCTTTCCAGGATGAAGTTTAAGCTCAGGGGCTTTATTTACGCGGGAATCGTTGCCATGATGTCGGTCCCGATGCATGTTACCCTGATCCCTATTTTTAAGATGACCACTGATATCGGCCTTTATGATTCCCTGGGAGCACTTGTCGGCCCCTATGTTACCTTTGCACTGCCCATGTCGGTATTCATACTTACGGCTTTTATGATGACTATACCGAAGGAGGTAGAGGAATCGGCTGAGATCGACGGCTGCAACAGGTTTAATAATTTCTTCAAGATAATTCTGCCGTTGTCAAAATCGGGCCTTTCAACGCTTGCGATCTATAACGGTGTTTCGATGTGGAACGAGTTTGCTTTCGCAAATACCCTGCTGCAATCGCCGGCTCACAAGACTCTGCCGCTTGCCCTGGGACAGTTCAAGGGAGAGCATTCCCTGGATATTCCCCTGATACTTGCGGTCCTGACATTGTCTGTTCTGCCGATGATCATTCTGTTTATCGTTTTCCAGGATAAGCTGGTCAAGGGTATGATGGCGGGAGCTGTCAAGGGCTGAGTCAGGTCTGATTTCTGATCGAATTATCAATTTTCCTGAATACAGATAGGACCGAACGTGATGACGCGTCCGGATACTATATGCGTAAGGCGGACAAACTTGCTTGTCCGCCTTAATCATATCTTATGGACATGTTTTAAGACATGCTCTAAGGGTATTTAAAAGAAAGGCCGCTTTTTATTCCCTCCCGGGAGTGCTTTGCCTCAGCTTTCTGTATTCCTTTGGCGAGCATCCCATGTTTTTCAGAAAGGTTTTGTTGAAATTGGAAATGCTCTGAAAGCCAGATAAAAAAGCAACGTCAGTGATCGATATATTATCGGAGGCCAAAAGCTTTACCGCCTTTTCAAGGCGGTGCCTTGTAAGAAACTGGTTGAAGCTTTCCATTGTATATTCCCTGAAGATCCTGGAAAAGTAATAGACGGAAAAGTTGACATGATCGGCGACTTCCTTTTGAGAGATGTCTTTCGCACAGTTTTCTATCATATAAGCGCAGGCCTGCTGTACCTTGTAATAGGTTTCAAGGTTGCCAGAAGACGAAGCCTCCGTATCAGGCTTTGCCACGGCGTTTAAAGCGATCTGATGCAGCATTTCAACGATTCGCATCTTGATCTGGGTTTCAACAAATAAATCATTTGAATGATAAAGCCGGTAACAGCTGTTTATCCTTTCTGAAAGAGTTTCATGCAGAATACCGTCTTTCTTCGTTATCAGGTGCAGGCTTCTTAATCTGTTTGAGATCAGGTCGATATCCTTGAGATGGGATATGATCTCAGAGGAAAACTGAAGTATCATGGAAGCCTTTTGAGGGGTATCGACCACTGCGTGAACCTCGGCCGGCCATACCAGCAGGATCTCGCCGCTGTTTAGAGTGTACACAGAATTGTTGACCTCATAACGGCATCCGTTTTTGTGTACCAGTATAAATTCCGCGGAAAGATGCCAATGGGCGGGAAAGGTGCAGGGAGAGCTTTCATACGACATTCCCACATCTTTGAAATCATTATATTGTATTATTTCGCGATCCTGCCCGGATTTAAGCATCTCTGTGACCTCCTTCTCATCAGATCTAAAAGTATTATAATTTATTCATACTTATTTGCGCTATTGTTTTGGTTAATTTACCATAAATTGTACATAATAGCAAGATATATAATGCTTTTATTGGATGATTCTACCTAAAACACGGCAAAAAGGGATTATTTCATAGCAATATTATGTGAGAAAATATTGTGGCTTGGAAGTAACCTTAGGATGTAGTAACTATAAGAAAATGATTCGGTTCGTAAAAAAGAACCGGATCGGCATAAACTAAAGTTTATGCCTGGGCGCAGTAGGGAGTGAATCTGATAATAAATACCAGTTTCCTTTTTCGCCTGTAAGAGGCAGTTAAATACGGCTTCGGACAAGGCAGGGCATTGGGATTTGCTTATATGATCCGCTTCCTGTAACAGTTGACGCGCGAATGCGCTGGGATTCTGCAGAGGTACATGCTGATCCATATCAAATCGTAATCTATGGAGGTAAAAAGATGAGGAGCAAATGTAAAAAGATTATGTCTGTTTTGGCTGCAGGCGCAATGACAGCGGCATTATTAGCCGGATGTACCGGACAGATCGCACCGGTTGAAACGGTATCCGTGGAGACAACGGAGAGCAATACCCAGACAAAGACCGTTTCCATGGGCGACCGCCAGATAGAGGTTGAGGTAACGGATATCGGAATTTCCGGGAATTTTACCTATTGGTCAGCTTTCACGGGTGATTCCGCCACATGGGATCAGGAGCGTATTGATGCTTTCAATGAGGCTTATAAGGATCTCGGGATTACCTGCGATGTTCAGTTCGTTCCGGACGGAGCCGGTATAAACAACGGAAAGCTTCTTTCCGCACTTGCGGGCGGTACTGCTCCCGACCTTCTTATCACGGATAATCCTACAAGCGCATATCAGTATGTTGCGGAAGGATCTTTCATGCCGTTAGATGAGATACTCAAGCAGATCGACCTTGATGTTAATTCATTTTATGATGGCTGCAAGGATGTTATGTATTATGAAGATCAGTGCTTCCTGATCCCTCAGGATACAAACGTTATCATGCTTTACTTCAGGCCTGACATCGCCAAAGAATGTGGACTGGATATAGATAATCCTCCTACAACCCTTGAGGAGCTGGATGCATGGGCGGATGCCATGACAGTAGCAGACGGCGACAACTATTCAAGGCTTGGTATAATCCCCTGGCTTGATTCCGGCGACGATGCATTTGTTCTTCCTTTCTTCTTCGGAGCTGATCCTTATGACAAGGAGAACAACAAGATCAACCTTACGAGCGACAACATGGTAAGCTACATGGAGTGGATCCAGAGCTATGCTAAGAAATATGATCCTGAAAAGATCAACGCATTTTCATCGGGTCTCGGCGGAATGTTCTCCCCTGACCATCCTTTCATGACAGGCAAGGTAGGCATGACCTTTACCGGAAACTGGTTTACAGGCGCTCTTAAGGCTTATGCTCCCGATGTGGAATATGTTGCGGTTCCTGTTCCCGTTCCGGAATACGGAAGAGCAAAGAGCTCAACCTTCGGATGTAACGTATTTGCGATCCCGAATGGTACTGATCCTGAAAAGGCTTCTTTAGCTGCACTGTTCATTAAGTTCTGCGAACAGGGAAGCGTCAATGACGACAATTTCTGCCAGTGGAGATCTATCCCGGTTATCGATGCCGCATTTGATGATGTGACGCTGACAAAGGAAGGGGATGCCATGTACGCTATGGAGCGTGAGATAGCAGGTTCCCCGCTTAACGGAATTCCGGCTCTCTGCTCAGTATCCGCAGAGCTTTCTACGCAGTTCCAGACGCTCAGAGAGAATCTGATCTATGATACCTCTCTTGATGCGGCCACAGAGCTTAAGACCCTTGAGGATCAGATGCAGGCAGAGCTTGAATCCAAGTAAAAAGGACAGAACGGATTAACCGTTTGCCTCAGGCAGAATACGCCCTGCAGGCGGCTGCATAAATATAAAGACATCTTTTCAATCCGGCAGGACGGAAAGAAGAAAGGGAAAGTAAATGAGCAAGTACCAAATATCCATAATCATCAAAAAATGTATTGTCTATCTTTTCCTGGTATTGTTTGCGATGGGCTTTTTACTCCCTTTCTTCTTCCTGCTGACCGGATCCTTTAAAACTTCCAGTGAGCTTTTCGCTGTTCCTTTCAGGTGGCTGCCCAGACATTTTACTCTGGACAATTACCGTCAGGTGTTCACCAAGATCCCGTTCTTCCGCTATCTTGGAAATACGATGATCATAGTCGTTTTGAATATTGCGGGGGCTCTTATTTCCAATTCACTTATAGCATACGGTTTTTCCAGACTTCGCTGGCCGGGCAGGGATAAGGTTTTCATGATAGTTATAGCAACAATGATCCTGCCGTATCAGGTCACTCTTATCCCTCTGTATCTTATGTATACAAAGCTCGGATGGGTGGGGACTTTTTTACCCCTGACGCTGCCGGGGTTTTTCGGGAATGCTTTTTTTATCTTTCTTTTGAGACAGTTTTTAGTCGGGATACCGAAGGAGATAACGGAATCCGCGAGGATAGACGGGGCAGGAGAGTTCACGATATTTTCGCGGCTGATCATGCCTATATCAAAGCCCGTACTGGCTACGGTGGCGATCATGTCATTTATGAATTCCTGGAAGGATTTCCTCGGACCCCTTGTTTTTCTGGGGAGCGATAAGCTTTATACGCTGTCACTTGCAGCATCAATGCTTCGCTCCAATCTGAATCCCAACTGGGAACTTTTGCTGGCACTTGGAGTTGTAATGGTCATGCCGGTTATGATCCTGTTCTTCGTTCTTCAGAAATACTTCATACAGGGAATAACCATGAGCGGGATTAAAGGGTGAATCATATGAAAAAGGCTAAACAGGGAAAAATATCAGAATACAGCGGATCACGTATGAGAAGGAAGGAGGCCGTAAGCGGACTTTTGTTTGTCCTTCCCTGGATCATAGGATTCTTAGCCTTTACGCTGTATCCGATCATAAGTTCGTTTTATTATTCTCTTTGCAACTATAACGTTATAAGCAGGCCCCGCTTCATAGGATTTATGAATTATGTAAACCTGTTCAAAGATAAGGTATTTGTGAAGGCATGCCTTAATACCATCTACATGATAGGGATCGGGGTTCCGTTAACAACATTTATTGCGGTTATGGTGTCCCTGCTCTTAAACAATAAGAAGCTTCGCGGTACAAGCTGGATGCGGGTCGTATTCTTCATACCGACGCTGGTGCCGACGGTTGTTGCCTGTCTTCTGTGGATATGGGTGATGCAGCCGGACAGCGGTATAGTAAATACGATACTGGGTTATCTTCATATTCCGGGACCCGGATGGTTGAGCTCGCCGACCTGGGCAAAGCCTGCTTTCATACTGATGATGATCTGGACCTGTGGAAACGCGATAATCATATATCTTGCGGGTTTACAGGACGTACCTGAGACTCTTTATGATGCGGCGGCGATCGACGGTGCGAATTTCTGGCAACAGTCCGTGCTGATTTCAGTGCCCCTTATCAGACAGACCATACTTTATAATGTCACGATCCTGATCATCGGAGTTTTCCAGTGGTTTGCGGAGCCTTATATCATGACTGAGGGAGGACCGAGCAATGCTACCATGTTTTATTCGCTCTATCTTTATCAGAATGCGTTTACGTTCTTCAAGATGGGCTTTGCTTCGGCACAGGCGTGGATCATGCTTCTGGTCGCCATGATAATAATTCTTATATTGTTTAAGGTGTTCAGGTTCAACGAGACAGAGATATGAAAATTGGAATTATCGGGTGTGGCGTGATAAGCCATACCTATATACGGGATATAAAACGACTGTATAACGACCTTGAGATAAAGGCCGTGGCAGACAGCGACAGTTCTCATGCAGAAACTGTGGCAAAGGAGTACGGCATTGAAACTGTGTATTCAACACAGGAGCTGCTTAATGATGAGGAGATACAGCTTGTCGTCAATCTGACTCCGCCTGCGCTTCATACAGAGATCAATCTTATGGTCCTTAACGCCGGAAAGCATCTGTTCTGTGAAAAGCCTCTGGCGCTGAAGCTTTCTGAAGCAAAGCAGGTGGTTAAGCTCGCAGAGGATAAAGGGCTGACAATTGGCTGCGCGCCTGATTCCTTCATGGGCAGTTCCTTAAGTACCTGCAGGAAAGTGATAGAAGACGGATGGATAGGAAAGCCTCTGTATGCATGTACGAATATGATGACTGCCGGCGTGGAACCGTGGCATCCGAGACCGGAGCCTTTTTACAAAGAAGGCGGCGGACCTGTTTATGATATGGGAGGCTATTATTTCACTGCGCTTGTAACCATGTTCGGTCCGGTCAGGTCAGTAAGGGCGATTGGCCGTAAAGGTTTTGAAAAAAGAAAGATCTATAAAGGAGAGCGCGCAGGGGAAGAGTTTACGGTTGATATTCCAACCCACTATTCGGTCCTTGCGGAGTTTGAAAGCGGTTTTATTGCCAATATGAATTTCAGTTTCGATATCTTTAAGACAGAGATGCCGATGTTTGAAGTCTATGGGACCGAAGGAACGCTTTTCGTTCCGGACCCAAATATGCATGGCGGCACGCCAGGGATCTACCGGAAAGAGCAGATGCTTGCGGAGAACTATTCCGGGGAAAAGCTTAACGAAGATAAGCCCTATGAGCTTCCGGAGCTTTTTCAGAATGTGGGAGAGTATGTCCGGGGAATCGGTGTGCATGATTTGAAGGAAGCGATCGAGAACGGCAGAGAGCCTCTGGCGAACGGAAGGCTGGCACTGCATGTGCTGGATATCATGACATCCGTGCTTCGCTCCGCAGAAGAGGGAAAAGATATAAAGCTTACTACCGGGCTGTAAATATATAATGCGGAAATGATCCGGTCTGTAAACAGCCCGGATCGGTGCAAACTAAAGTTTGCACCTAAGCGCACGATTTACTGCGTATATCGGCGCAGACCGGATATATCCGGCTCGTACCTGAACATGGAGGATAAAATATGAGAATCGGTATTTCTTCAGCGCTAAAGCATGATTCGCCCAGAGAGTGGGCGGAAAAGATGGTGTCTCTCGGATGCCGGTCAGTGGTGTTTCCGGTTGACTATACGGAAAAGGACAGCGTGATCGCGGATTATGCAGATGAGGCCAGAAAAAATGATCTGGTTATCGCGGAAGTCGGGATATGGCGAAATGTTTTCGCAGTTGACAAAACCGAAAGAGAAGAGGCCAGGCAGAGGGCGCTTGCACAGTTTCGTCTGGCAGATGAGATCGGCGCAGACTGCGTGGTGAATGTCGCGGGAACTGACGGAGGTCCGATCTGGGACGGCGGATATCCCGGGAACTATACAAAGGAAAGCTGGAATGCGATAGTCTCTTATATTCAGGGGCTTATAGATGAAGTTAAGCCTAAACGCACATCATACAGCATAGAGGCCATGCCGTGGATGTATCCGACAGGGCCGGATGAATATCTGAGGATGATGAAGGAGGTCGACAGGGAAGCCTTCTCATGCCATCTTGATGTCGTGAATATGATAAACTGTCCCGAACGTTATTTTTTCTCTGATGAGTTTCTTGAGGAAACCTTTGATAAGCTTGGCAGGTATGTGCAAAGCTGCCACTTAAAGGATATCCGGCTTAGAGAAGAGCTTACCTTCCAGCTTGAGGAAGTCGGCTGCGGGGAGGGAACGCTCAATATCGGGAAATATATGTTGTTAGCCCATAAAGCGGATCCCGATATGCCGATGATAATCGAGCATCTGAATACGGATGAGGAATATATAAAGAGCCTTGCGTATGTAAAGAATATCATGGATGAGAACGGTATAATATAAATTTTTGGGTTTTTAAAGTATGTATCGGATTTTCAGGGTATTAACACCCTGTAAACAGAGGAGGAGATCATATGTCAATCGGAACAAAAAGTGTCGTACATATTGCCTTTGTGGTAAAGGATATCGACAAAACCGTCGGAAACTGGGAGAAGCTTCTCGGGCTTGCCGAACACCCGAAGATCTGGAATATCCCGGGTCCGGATGTCGCACCGGCGGTGACTGACGGAAAACTTCAGATTTATCATAACTGCAGGATCAGTGTTATCAACCTCGATAATCTTGTTCTGGAGATCGTTGAACCCGGAGAGGAGCCGAGCCCCTGGAAGACTTTCTTAGAAAAGCATGGGGAAGGATTCCAGCATATTGCATTCCTGGTACCTGATGAGAAAGAAGCAAGAGAAACGATCAGGGAAGTATGCGGGGCTGAAAATGAGTATCATGTCGGTTATTATCCGGGACAGAAATATATGTTCTTCGATACCTTCGATGTTTTAAAGACAGAGCTTAATATTAAGGTTGACGGAGATTATAAGGAAATAATCGAGAGGCTTCAGAATGAGCAGGATAAATAGACGGCAGAGCGTATAACGGTTAATAGACAAAAGTGTTACAGTCGGCAGCAATTCGCATTTGACGGTAAAGATCTTAAAGATCCGGGACAGATTTCAGCAGGAATGTGTTTATCAGACGAAAATGTACTTACAGGGGCTGATTAAACATATAAATCAAAGCACAAGAGAGGAGACGAAGATGGGATTAAAATCAATCTTAGAACAGGCAAAATTCGCACAGGTGGGTTTTGTTGTGCATGATATCGAAGCAACAAAAAAGATGTATTCGCTTCTGTTTGACTGCGAGGAACCCGAGACACAGCCGGAAGGTGAGTACAGGATAACACAGACAACGGTTTTCGGAGAGCCTGCGCCTGAGGCTAACTGCAAGCTTGCCTTTTTTGATATGACTCCGGGCGTTCAGCTTGAGCTTATCGAGCCCAACAAAGCACCCTCCGTATGGAGAGACCATCTGGATAAGTATGGGGAGGGCATTCATCATATCGCTTTTTATGTGGATAAGGCCGATCCGGTGATCGAAAAGCTTAAGGAGGAGTTCGGCGCGGTCGTTGAGCAGATCGGAAATTACGCCGACGGAAGCGGAAGATATATCTATCTTTCCCTGCATGACA
>JAIKXO010000038.1 GCA_024684065.1 Lachnospiraceae bacterium | reverse complement strand
TGTTTTTCGAAACCGGCTGATCCTGCTCTTAATTTGATTTAATTTTTTAGTTTACTATCTGCTGTCAGTTTACTCTAATGTATCCTGTCTTATTTTCTCTTCTTCCTCCTCGAGCTCTGCACGAGTATTACTACTATCGCGCCTACGCTCGCTGCAAGGATTATGAGCCAGAGTGCTATGTTGGCAGCATCGCCTGTGGCGGGGCCTACTCTCTCGCCGAGCACACCCTGTTCAGGAGCACTCCTTACGCCAAGCACACCCTGTATCGGGCTCTCGTTCTTTACCCTTCTCTCACCGAGCACGCCCGCCTGTGCGGGAGCAGGTGCTGCCGGTGATGCCGTTCCCGTGGGAACCGGTGTCGCGGCTCTTGTAACAGGTGTCGGAGTCAGCCTCTCGCCAAGTACTATCGGAGTCGGAGGAGGCACGACCGGAACCCTTGTTATCGGTGGCAACGGAGGAGGCGTAATGCCCTCTCTGTAGTCAAGTATCCTGTATCCGCCGTTCACCACCTGTACGGGAGCATAGTCCACTGTGTCAGCGTTAACCTCGAAAGTGTAAACTATCGGGCTTCCGTCTATATCTGCATTGGTGACGTATCCGTCCGGAGCCTCAAGCTCAATGAAGTAGTACCTGTCCCAAGGCAGCCCGTCTACCCTGATTCGTCCGTACCTGTCTGTTACGTATGTTCCGTACTCATAGTACGCATCTGCATATACCGACGAAGCTATGGCTGCGCTCGTTCTCCTCGGCGTTGCCGAATACAGGCCGAACACCGCGCCTGCAAGGCTAGCCTCGAAGTTGGCGGGGTCTCCCGAAGCCTTATAGAGCTCTACGGAACCAGTCGTCTTCCTGTCGAGGAATGTTACCGAGCTGTATCTGTAATCCCTGCTCGTAACCGCCACATCCGGCCTTGAGGCAGTTGCCTCGCTGATCGAGAAGATCTCAGGCCTCGTGCCGAGCTCATATCCCCTCGGTGCGATCACTTCTGTGAAATAGTAAGTTCCATAAGGAAGATCCGTTACGGTAAGTCCGCCTGAAGGAGCTATAAGCCTTGTTCTCGAGCCGGTGGTTACCGAAGCCGTATAAGTGTATACACCATTCACGGCATCCACAGGTATAACGTTTACTATCGTTCCGTTCAGCCTGCGCAGTTCAAATACCGCCCCCGAAAGCAGTGTCCTGTCGTCGGCATCACGCTTCTCAAGCCTTACCTCGCCCACGATAGGTTCATCCACCATAGGATCTGCCGTCCTTATAACCTCGGCATTGTAGTCCTCATCTGTAACTGTTATCGTCTGAGGCTCTGCCAGCCAGTAGCCTGCGGGTGCGCTGACCTCCGAAAGAGTATATTCAACTCCCGGGACCAGACCTTCAATATAGTGAGGCTCCTCCGTCGTAACCCAGCGTTCTATTAAAGCCCTGCCCAGCCTGAGCTCAAGGATCGCGCCCGGAAGCTCTCGTTTCGTTAAAGAATCGATCTTTGAGATCTTTATCCTCGTAGGCGTATTAATAAAGTTATTATCATGGTACTCAGTTACATTATTCCTGTATGAGATCACATGTTCCGCGGGAGTTGATACATACCCCTCCAGTGCTTTCTCCCTTACGGAATATACATAGGTATAAGTTTTTCCGTCCTCGTAATAATACTTCGGAAGGTCTTTAAACCTGTACCTGTTATCGGTCTTTAAGATCGTAGCTTCGTCAATCTTAACATTGCTGTTTGCATTGCCCTTTCCGTCATCTCTCCACAGCTCGATCGTGACTGTAGGCCGGTTGTTATAATTGCCGCTATCCTGCCAGGTCTTTCTTCCGCCTATACTGATCTTCTCATTCTTCAGGCGGTTTACGATCTCAACCGTTACAATGCGGTCTGTTCCTATCATCGCATTCGAGAAATTTGAAAGCTTGTCAGCGCCATAGGTTATAGTCGTCTCATACCCGTAGGCATTGATCTCACGGATGGAGTAGCTGAACTTATGTCCGTCAGGATTCCTGTTATAATCCGCAGGATCATTTCCATAGCCTGTATCGTACTCATAGAGCCCGTCAAACTCGAAGGTTCCGTCAGCCTTAGGCGTTGTAATCTTGTAAACGTCTGTATCTCTTACAAGCAGGATATATATTTCCGGCCTCTTCGTGATGTCATAGCCGTCAGGCTCTTCCCAGAGCTTCCTGCCTGCTATCTTGAACGGCTCGATCTTCGGAGTGTTGACTATATTCGCCAGCTTCTTGCCGTCAACATCTATCGTGTACCTTATATCAGCAATGAAGCTCTTTCCCTCGCCTTCCTCTCTGACGGTATATACATATTCCTTTCCGGTCTCCGGATCATTCTTCGGCAGCTGCTCGAATTCCTTGACGACTCCCCTGACTGCTTCATCATAAGAGAACGTTAGTGTCTTTGATTTGTCATCCACACCGTCTCTCTGAAGCACTACGGTAACCGTATCAGGCTTGCCGCTGTAACCCTCATACAGGTTCCATTTCTTCTTCACCTTGAGGCTGGTAGTCCCGCCGCCAATCTTATTATAGATGATTCCGCTTCCTTCAATTCCTTCATAAGGCGTATACTCAAGAAGCTTCTTGTCATTCTCCGAAAGATTCAGGCTATCCTTGTCAGGAAATACCTCTGTAAACTTGTAATCATATGTATCCGGAAGACGATTTCCGTCCTTATCCTTCGTGAATACGAAACGCACCTCAGGAGAAGCGCTCTTTACGACCATCTGATTTATCGGGTCGACTTTTCCGATAACATCGTCCCAATCCTGATCGCTTTCCTTCCTGTAGAGGTTGACGGTTATATCAGGATAAACATAGTCTTCCGCTACGAGATTTCTCTCATCCCTGGGTACTATCCAGATCTTAGTTCCGGGAACGACCGTGTAGCCCTCTTCAGGGTTTACAACCTTAACTTCATTGACGACTTTGCTGATGGTGTCGTTATTCTCTATCTTTATCCTGGCATCATCAACTGCTCTTACATATCCCTCAGGAGCACTGACTTCATGCAGGTAGTAGATATCGCCGACGCTCAGCTTAATAGTTTTATCGTCTGTCTTTAGCTCGTCTTCTGTAAACTCCTCATACCTGTTGGCATCATATCCTATACCTTCGGTAACTATCTTGGCCTTCTCGTTAGATGTCCATTCAGCAAGAACTGTTTCCCCATCCTCAGCTAAGATCTGCATCGTCGCACCCGGCAGATTCTTGCCGTATTCATCCACCTTTGCAAAGGCTATGGCCAGAGGCTTATCCGTCATTATAACGGGTTCTTTGATCACAGCATCATTTACATAGAACGGAACATCAGCCGCTATGCTGTAGCCCTCCGGAGCCTCTATCTCTTGGGCAGTATACTTGCCCTCTGTAAGCATATAGCCGTTTAATGTCGTTACTAACTGGTAATCCCTGCCGAATTCTGTCTTCTCTTTTTCCGTAAGGTCGAAGGACGTGATCATCGCAGGCCTGCCCTCTGACACCCACTCGGCGACCAAAGTACCGGAGTTGTCGAGAAGCTGGAGTTTTGCGCCGGGAAGCCATTCTGCCTTGCCCTCGCCTTTCTTTCCGACTATGATCCTGATCATATCGTCGCGGAAGTTTATAGTCCGTGACTGATTCTGTGCATTCCTCGCCGTAGCTTTGCTGTTATCTACATCCTTAATATTGAATATTAAGTCAGCGCCCTTTAAGTATCCGGGAGGCGTATCCTTTTCAACGAGCTTATATGTTCCTCCCTTCTTTAGGAGATTCTGGCCGAGCACGCTTTGGTCAAGCACTATTTCTCCTGTCGCACTGGAAGTAAACTCTCCTAGGTATTTATCGCTCTCTCCGACGATTTCATAAACAAAGAACTTGGCTCCCCCTACATAAACTATAGGGTCATCCGATGTCTTTCTCGTCTTTATAACCTTGATCTCTATAGGAGTGTCATAGACTGTAAGCTGATTATTTGAAGGCGAGCTGCTCAGGCCGCTGTCTTCTTTAACCTTTACCGTCTGTTCACCATTCTCATCCATGTCAACTATAAAGAGGACCGGAT
>JAIKXO010000009.1 GCA_024684065.1 Lachnospiraceae bacterium | reverse complement strand
GACTTCATCGTATCTTGCCGACTTATCCGTATTTCTGAGCCTAATATGCGATTCCTGTCCGTCAGGTCAGAGGTTTGCTTACAGCTTCCTTCAGATTCCACCTCACGGTGGACACCCTTGCTGTTCGGCTATGCGCTTCGTAGTTGCCTACGTGCGCTTGGGACTTTCACCCGTTAGAGCGCGCCCATGGCGCGCGTACAAAAATAATGCTCCCAACCGAAGTTGAGAGCATTTTGTGTTCTACTGAATAATTTTCCTGCCACGAATATGATAAGCATTGTCTACTCTTAGGATTCGCTGCCAGTTCTGCTTTTGATAAAGGATTCGCAGTATATAGATTTTTTTACTTTCGTCATTAACTGTATAAAGGTTGCATCATATAATTTAAGGAATGCAAGACCTGATTCTTTATCCCTTGTAAAAGCATATGCTTCACATGAAATATGGTGTATATCCTTAATAGCTTCGTCAGTTTCAAGGATTTTGTGATACATAGTCGTCATACTGCTGCATTAAGATTTTCATGGTATCTTCATGGGACGTAACGCGACCATTTTCCATATCATCAATACCTTTATCCAATTCTTCTAAAAGTTCAGTTGTTTCAACAGCAGGCATTGTGACATCCATAGCTAATCCTCCTAACATACAGCATTCTCCTTTCTCTAATATTCCAAGTCAGAGAAAGTCCCAAGTCGGACTCCCTCTGTTCTCCCAAAGGGAATCCTTCTTGGTAAGAATATTATAGCATAATTGCCATTCTTTTTCATTACTAATCGTAATTGCAGTTATGCCGCCCAGAGATTCTTCTTCCAGGATATTTGTACATATCTCGGTCAAACATATCAGGATATCCTACCTGACAAGCTACCTGGTAAACTCTGCTCTGCAGTGCAAATCCCATATCCATCCCGCTTCCGTGGATAATGAGACTTCCGTAGGTGTTTTGAGCCTTTGATACCTTAAGATTGACTGCTTCTGCTACCATTTGTGTCACAGTTTCTCCGTCAATTCTGACAGTAAGATATCTGGCGTCGTTTCCATTTCTTGTTTTGTCATACGCAACCTTATCAAGCCCTATTGTTAGATTTGTAATGTTTCAGTTAGATTTGTCCAAAAACATCACATGCTCTTCCTCTCCGCGATCTCCGCCATCTTGGCGTCGTTAAGCCTGGTATCCCCGTGTACACGTGAAAAAGACAGATATCCGTTCATCCTTTCTATCTTTGTCAGGTTCTTGCTTCCGCAGACCGGGCATACGTCCATCTCAAGCTCTTCATGCCCGCAGTCGTCGCAGTAGGCAAGGGAGAGATTCACGCCCTCATAAAACCCCATATCCATCGCCCGCCTGATAAGAGTCTTTATGGCTTCGATATTATAGTCTATCGGATATTTCACATACTGGATCTTGCCGCCGTTAGAAAGCTCCCAGAAGCGGTATTCCAGATCCTGCTTTTCGATAGGAGTTATGTCCTCAGTTACATGGCAGTGGAAGGAATTCGACACATACTCCCTGTCGGAGACATTCTCGACTATCCCGTACTTCTCCCGAAACTGCTTGACCTGAAGGCCGCAGAGGCTTTCCGCGGGAGTTCCGTAGATTGCGTAGAGGTTTCCGTCCTCCTCCTTGAATTCGTTTATCTTTTTATTTATATATTCAAGGACATCTAACGCAAACTGTCCGTCCTCCACAAGGGATTTTCCGTTATAAAGCTCCTGGAGCTCATTGAAGGCGGTAATGCCGAAGGAAGCGGTCGCAGCCTTTAAAAGGGGCTTGATCTTATCGGAGAGCTTGAGATGTCCTCCGTAGAACCCGCCCTCACAATATGCCAGGGGATTCGTGGAAGCCCTCATCTCGCCAAGATAGGCGTAAGTCCTCTTATGGAGCCCCCTTATGAGCTCAAGATAATAGTCTAAAACCTCATAGAAATCCCTTGACTCCTGCCGGGATTTCGCGAGGATCATGGGAAGATGGAGAGAAACCGCCCCAATATTGAATCTTCCCACAAAAACCGGAACATCGTCATCATCCGCCGGATGCATCCCGCCTCTTTCATACCATGGCGAAAGGAAGGCCCTGCACCCCATAGGGGATATGATCTTGCCGTAGCGCTTGTACATAGAGGCTATATAGCCCTTACCGGTAAGGGACAGCCAGTCGGGGTACATTGTCTTTGCGGAACATTCAACGCCCGCCTCGAACACATCCTCAAGCTCACCCCCCGGTCCATGCAGGTTCTCGTCATAGAGGAAGACGATCTTCGGGAAAAGCACGGGCTTCTTATGTCCTTCCTTTCCCTGTCCCTTTCTCCTTACCTCTAACATTTTAATGGTTGCCATCTTCGCAAACCTTCCGGTCTCCGTACCGGCAGTGACCGTAATGAACGGATAATCTCCCCTTGAGGAAGCTACCGTGTTGAACTTATATTCCCAGCCCTGGAAGCCCTGCTCAAAATCCTTCTCTATATCGGCGATCGCAGTCTCCTCAGCCTTCTCCTGTGAAAGCCCGAGCCCCGTATATTTCTTTATATATCTTTCATAGGATTTCTCTGCATACCTCTCAAGGATATGGTCAACACTCGGGACTGTAAATCCCCCGTACTGCTGGGAGGCTGCTGACAGCACGATATCGCCGATGACGTCAAAGGCCACGTCTAAGGTCTTCGGCTCATTGTACCAGATATTCCCCATCTCGAAGCCACCCGTAAGTACCTCTTCAACGTTGAACAGGCAGCAGTTCATTGTATCCCGCCTCGCGGACATGTCATGCACATAGATATATCCGTCTCTGCAGGCCTGGATCTCCTCGGTGGTCATAAAGAATTTCTGATAGAGCTCCTTATTGAACTGGTTGAAAATAAGGCTCCGCTTCGTGGAAACAAGTGCGGAATCGGTATTGGCGTTCTCTTTATCCCCGATGTACATGATGGACTGGCTCTTCTTGTATACATCATCCATCATCCTTACAAAATCCTGCTTGTAATTCCTGTAGTCCCTGTAGGATTTTGCGACTATCGGCTTTACCTCCTCAAGGACGCTCTCGACAATATTGTGCATCAAAGGTATCGGCACCTCATCGGCCCCCATCTCATTTACCCTTTCGACAACCTTTCTGCAGATGAAATGCTGCTCCTCGACGGTAAACTTGGTAAGCGCCCTGTAGGCCGACTTTCCGACAGCATCTATTACCTTCTGGACATTAAAGGCTTCCCTCGTGCCATCCTTCTTGATCATCTTCACATCCTTTTCAGGCTTATACAGCTCTGAAAAGTTTACCGGTTCCTGTTCTTCCTCAGCTTTTCCCATAATCTACTCCCTTTTCTAAAAAATAAACCGACACACCCTCCAAAAGAAACAACCCGCAAAAAAAGCTTATAGTTGAAAAAAGGCCCCGATCCCGCCTACATATGGTGGGATCAGGATCTTTTCTCCTATATCTTGTGGTTACTATATAATACAAAACCTGAATTATAAAGTCAAGGCAATAACAGTTGGAATTTTATCACCGTATATATCCCATCTCAAGGAGCTTACTGTATACAGCTCCCGCCACGTTATCATACGATTCCTGCGTAAGATGCACTTTGTCCGGAAGAAAGCCGTCGGGAATCCCCGCACATGACGTGATATCAAGGAAACGGTCTTTATAATGTGCCTTAAGCTCAGCGTTTATCTCCTTATACCAGTCTCCGGGCATCGATTCCGCTCTCGGAAGATGTGACAGAACTATATATTTGCTTATCTTATCCCCGACGAACTTATCTATCTCTGCTTCGACCTTTGGTACAACAGTGCTCTTATCCTGCGCGAGCGCAAAGTCATTGGACCCGACCCAGATAACATACACTTTTTCGGGGTTCTTTGCTTCCCCCCCTGTATAGTCATGGCCATATCTCCAGAAAATATCATCCGAGACAAAGCCATAATACCCGAAGCCCTCGACAAACGCCCTGTCTCCGCAAAGCCCCTGCAGCTTTACATAAGGGGCATTATCAAGATTATCATCCATGTCACCGAGCGACCCCTGCGTAAGGGAGTCTCCAAGCCACACTATCCCCACGGGCTTTCCGGAGAGTTCTTCTGAGACAGGCTGTGAATCGTTCTCCTGCGCGGCGATCTGCTCTTCGTTATGATCGGAAATCTCCTCTGTAAGAGGATCGGCTGCCTCTTCATCCTGCCCGCTGTCTGCGGCATGACGCGGCTCTTCCCCCGGGTCTGTATCCGTTTCTTCCTCATCAACGGGATCTGAAGCTGTAGTGCCCGTAACTTCAATATTGATCGTCGGCACGATATCCGTATCATTATTACCTGCCTCTGTTAAGGTCTGCCCGCTTTCCGTCTCAGGAACAGCTTCTGATCCGGCCTGCCCGGAATTAACTGTTTCAGCATCCTCTTCAGAACAGCCACAGAGCAGCATACCGGTCAGAAGGACAAACAGGCATCCGGAAATTATCCTTTTCAGAGACCGGCCGCTTTTCTGCCGTTTATTTGTTTTCCTCACATTGCTAACCTCCGTATGTATTAAGATTCTCCTTTAAAAAGCTTATATAGCCTTCTCTGACTTTTTCGCCGCCAAGTATTTCTATATCGTTTCCCAGTGATGCGATCCATCCGTAAAACTGCCCTGAAACGGCGACCTCGGTATGTATACTGACATTTTCATTATCAAGCTTAAGAACCGAGATATCTGTTCCGAACCGGTCCAGAAAAATACCTATCTTCTCGTTTGGAACCCTGACCGTCACATAGCAGTCCTCTCCCGAAAACATGCCGAAGAGCTTATTTGCGTATTCCGCTATATTTACGGGTGAGATATCCGCCCTTGCCTCTGACAGGGCTTCTATGTCCTTTATCTTATCCACCCTGAAGTTCTTCTTTGTATCAGTCTCACTGTCTATCCCGAGGAGATAGTAATATTCATCATCCCAGATCAGGGCTATGGGGCTTACCCTGTACCTTTTGCCGTCATGCTTCGGAACAAGCTTTTTTTCGGGGCTCCAGGCCATATACAAAAATCCGACCTCCCTGTTTTTCTGTATGGCATCATGGATTGTATCGACAGTGATAAGTATGCTCTCGTTCCCGGACTTGACCCTGTTTACGGAATATACCTGTCTTTTCAGCTTGTTTTCATCATAACGGTTTGTTAACGACGAGAGTTTCCTTATCAGGCTGTCGGATTTCTTCGCTGAGATGAAATGGCTGGACTGTACCGCATCAACTAAGAGCTTGAGCTCTGCAAGCTCAAAATCCCCTGAGCCGACAAAGTATCCTCCGTGGGCCCCTCCCGTCTTTATGACATCGATCCCGTAATCGCCTAACAAGGCTATGTCATTATATATGCTTTTCCTCTCGGCCTCTATCCCGAGCGCATCAAGCTTTTCTATAAGCGCCTGGGAATTAAGCGGATGCTCTTCGTCGGATTCCCTTAAGAGGATATCCTTAAGATACAGAAGCTTCAGCTTCTGCCTGGCGGATTTAGACATATCACTTCTCCATGGATTCTTTAAACCCTTTTAAAATATCGGCTCCGTTGCTGGTTCCGATGCGTTCCGCACCGGCTTCGATCATCGCTTTGCAGCTCTCCCAGTTCCTGATCCCGCCGGAAGCCTTTACTTTGACCTTATCTCCTACGGTATCCTTCATAAGCTTAACATCTTCGATAACGGCTCCTCCGGTACCAAAGCCGGTAGAAGTCTTAATAAAATCCGGACATACCTCTCTTGCTATCTCCGAAGCCGCCTTTATCTCATCCTTAGTCAGATAACAGGTCTCGATAATGACCTTTACGAGAGCGCCCTTCCCGTGGCAGAGGCTTACCATCCTCTCCATCTCATCCTTTATGTAGTCACGGTTTCCCATCTTGAGTTCACCGATGTTAAGGACGTAATCGATCTCCGAAGCCCCGTCCTCTATAGCCTTTTCAGCCTCGCATAGCTTCATCTCTACCGTCATCTGCCCCAGAGGGAACGCTACTACCGATGCGGTCTTTACGTCGGAGCCCTTAAGAAGCTCCCTGCATAGCGAAACCTGACAGGAATTGACCATAGCCGTGGCAAAGTTATTCTCCTTAGCCTCCGCGCACAGCTTCTCAAAATCCTCCCTGACCCCGAACGCCTTTAAGTACGTATGGTCGATCATTTTTGCAAGCTTTTCAGCAGTAAGTTCCATGCTCATGTCATGCTCTCCTTCCATAAGTATAATCATAAAATAACAGATGCGGCAGAAAACCGTTTTTCTTTAGTATATCATTGATCACTGAAAGGACAAGGCTCTTTTTGACGCTGCTTTGCGATCTGCCCGTCAGAGTGCGGGCAGCGCGGCCTTTAATACCGGTTGACAGATCAGGCCGGCAATGCTACTTTTACCTAAACCGATAAAAATCCGTTAAGGATATCATAGCCCGGAAAACTCATGCAGGGAACCTATAAGACCAGGAAAAAAGACGGCTCCGTCTATTACAGGAGTTCAATAACATATAACAACAAGCACATAAGCCTCGGAAGCTACGATAAGGAGCAGGATGCTTCCAGAGCCTACATAGAGGCTGAGGAGGCTCTGTATTCAAAACTGTCTGTAGATGATTACAGCCCCGATCATGTGCTGAGGTTTGACAAGTATGTAGTACTGATCAATTTCAGGGATAACGGTGTATATATTAAAAACCCCGTATATCTCATGAAAAGATATTTCCTGTATTATATTGATCCTGAATCCGTTTTCAAATTTGATATCGACGATCTTTTCTTCTATTCAAGCCATCATATCTCTAAAAGAGGCGGACATTTTTTTGTTGCCGATTACGGGATGCAGCTAAGCATCAACTCCAGATACGGGATCAGGCGCCATGCGGTAGCCGGAAGGGATTACCGCTTCATAAACGGAGACCCCTTTGATTACAGGTATGAAAATATAGAGATAATAAACCGTTTCTTCGGCGTTGAGAAGACAGTAAAAAAGAACAGGACTCTGTACAGGGCTAAGATCCTCATAAACGGTACTTATATCATCGGGACGTATCAGACGGAAACAGAGGCCGCGATCGCATATAACAAAGCCGCCGATATAATAGCAAGGCGCCTGCCCGGAAAAAAGTACGATATAAATTACATAGACTCGATCCCTCCGCATGAATATGCGGAAATATATACAAATATAAAGATCTCTGAAAAGATCCTCGGTCTCTGAGCCTGTCCCGGCATACAAAAAGCCCGGCATCTGACACCGCCGGGCCTTTGTATCATTATTTTATCTAAATTTACAGCTTAAAGAATTCAAGCTCACTGCTCAGATCCTTTGCGATAGTATCGGAATTCTCAGCGGATTCCGCAAGACCGCTCACGGTATCTCCAAGCTCCTGCATTGATGCGGCCGTTTCCTGCGTTGATGCCGCATTCTCTTCGGAAATCGCTGAAAGGCTGCTCATCGCGTCTACTATGATATTCTTACTTGCCGCGCATTCCTCTGTAAGTCCGGAAATATTATTGACACCGTCAACAGTTGACTGAACTTCAACTATCAGTCCGTTGATCTGATTCACTGTCTCATCGAGCACCTTATTTACCTCGCTGCTGAGTGAATATACCGCGCTCGTCTTATCGATAGCCCTCTGGGACTGAACAAGGAGCCTTGACATCTCGCTCCTGATCTCCTCGGCGGTAGTAGCGGAATCGGAAGCAAGTTTTCCGATCTCCTCCGCGACGACCGCAAATCCGCGGCCCGCTTCTCCGGCTCTCGCGGCTTCTATCGATGCGTTCAGCGCGAGCAGGTTCGTCTGGCTCGCAATATTGGTAATGCCGTCAACCTTCTCGTTAACCTTGTTAACAGCATTGTTCGTCTCATTCATTGTATCGGAGATCTCGGTCATTGCGCCTGCCATCTCCTGGATATTTGAGGAAAGCTCCCTTAAGGCATCGGCCGAGGACTGGCTTGCATCGTTCATGCTGGCGGCCTTCTCGGCAAGCTGCTCGGCATTCTCCGCAACGCTCTGGATCGCATCCGACAAAATACCGATGTTCTCGGAAGCCCTCTGGATCGTTTCAGCCTGCTCTGTAGCTCCCCTTGCCATCTCATCAACTGCGGTAGTCACGCTCGAAGACGTGTCATTGATCTTCTCGGAGGTCCTAAAGAGGCTGTTTGACTGGTCAAGAACAATGTTGGATGAATTCTTGACTTTATTTATTACTTCCCTGAGCTTGTCTATAAGCCTGTTGGTATTGGTTACAATCTGACCGAACTCATCCTGCCTGTCCGTGTACTCCGTAAGCTCTTCGAACTCACCCTCCGCAAGGGAGCTTACTGCTTTGTCAATGGCCGCGATAGGCTTTGTAAACGAAGCTGCAAGGACGAATGCAAGGATCACAGCGATAATGAGCATCACGACACTTACCGCGATAATAATAAGCATCGTCCTGTTGGCGGATTCCATGGCCACTCCGCGGTCTCTTGCAACTACGGTGACCCAGCCCGTGATCGGTTCTCTCTGGTAGGACATGCGCCATTTATTCCCCTGGAAGTTTGAATCATATCCTCCGGCTGCCTCCCTGTCGCTCCTTGACGCGGTATACCATTGCTGGCTTGAGAAATTCACCGGTTCCGGGCCGCTTAAGTCCATGGAAGTATGCGCTATCAGATCACCGTTATTGTCACCTATGAAGATATCTTCATTTTTCTCGGTGACCTCATTCTTTACGAGCTCGTTGAATACGTCAAGGTTGTAGTTTCTCTGAACCGCGCCGATAAAAGTACCGTCAAGGTCATAAACCGCATGGATAAAGGTACAGATGCGCGCTCCCGAGGACTTGGAGATGTTCTGATCGGATACGAAGAAAAGTTCGCCGCCCGCAACCTTCTGGAAATATTCCCTTTCGGATACGTCCACGAGATCCCCGGCTGACTTGACCACCTGCATTCCGTCAGCTCCGGTAATGGCGAGGGCATTGCCGTCCCCTACCTCCGCGTCGACCTTCATAAGCCAGTCCTTCACCGATTCCACATCAAGCTCACCCTTTAAGACCTTCCTTGCGGATACGGAATTCGCTACTGTCTGCAGGATCTGCAGATTCTGCTCCACGACCGATTTAAAATCGTGTTCAACGATGCTTACCGCCGACGTGTTGAACCTGTCCATATTGTTTACGGCTTCGTTCATTGACGTGAAGTAGCTTATTAACGTCGTGGCAATAAGCGGAATTGCCATAATGGCGACAATGATTACAATGAGTCTCGTTTTTACGCTTTTTCTCATGATCCTGTCTCTCCTTTTTTTTTAAGGATTTCCCCCCTTGCATAATTTGGTTTCTTATCTTTCAAGCCTGCCTGCATTTCCCTGCGGGACGAGACATGCTTAAAATTCTCTTAAAATGCCATAATAGCTGCCGGTCTTTACCGTGCAGCTATAGATCATTACATATATACACGACCTCCCGGTACCGTTTAATAGCAGTCTTTTCGAAAAACCGGATTTATCTGTAGAAGGAATGTGAACCGTATCTGAAGAGGTATACCTTATCTCCCCACACGGATGATGCGCTCCTTTGGAAAAACAGTGCATCCTGTGAATCATCATTTCCGTTTAACGCGCTCATTACGGCAAATTTTGAATCCTCTCCGGGAACGGTTCTGTAATATATACCGTTTTCAACGGGGTCGAACTGTCCGTCATCCAGTATCACGTTTTCTATGCTGTCGGGATATCTTGCGGAATCTGTGCGGTTCAGTATAACGTTAGCAACAAGCCTCTTACCCTGGATATCCTCTGACTTCGCCTCGGCTTCCACTATCTGGCACAGAGCTATATAATCCGCTATGGAAACGGTACTGTTAAGAGACAGTTCGTCAATCTCAGGCAGGGAACCTTCATCGATCCTTTCGATGATGAATTTATCCGAAATATCAGACTTTTCACCAAAAGAACCGTCGTCTGCCTGGGAGGCCTCGAGTGCTCCCTCGGGAGAACTGCCTGTGGCTATGAGATGTTCAGGCTCTGCGGTATCTTCTCTTACTATCGCATTATCCATTAGCAGTCCGTATTCATATCTGTTCTCTTCAGAATCTTCCCTGACGATAGACCTGACTATCAGGTTTTCATCGAGATCAGTGGCCTTGTCGGACGCCTCTATGGTCTTTGCCGATAATACTATCTGTCTGTCCGAAGGATCGACCATGAAAAAGCTCATGCAGAGCATGGTCGTTAAAGAAATAACGGAAATGCACCATATGTATGTACGTATGGACAGCACTCTGAAAAAGTTCGCGGTACGGCTTACATGCTTTCTCATTACGGGATATACTCCTTAGTATATTCCCCTTATCGAACTCCCAAATACACTCCCGGTATATTCCCCTTATTGAATTCCTTAAATATACTCCTTACTGCACCGATTTATCCCTTATTGAACTCCCCAAAGCACAAAAGCATTCTAACATAATAATACTTTTGTGTCAAATAATCAACTGTGTACACAATACACAATGTACTTTATGAATAATGCACAAAAAGCATCTGCCCTGCAGTCACCGGACAGATGCATCTCTGTTCACCTTTGCGAATAATCCACGAATCCTATCGTAAGCGGTACCGATCCGTTTATACCGTCTACCTCCCCGGTCTGGTTATACTGCCAGATTGAAAACCTGTAGGGAAATTCGGTATACCATTTTTTTTCTCTGGCTGCAGGCTCTCCGGCCTCCTGTTCGGCGCTCTCCCTCTCCTCACCGGTTCTGACAGCAGAAGAATCCTTTTCAGCAGTGGAAGAAGTCTGCTTCTTCTGCGCCATAGCGGATACATTATAGCTTGCGGATGATGTCTGACCGGTTACTGACGAAGAAGACGCCGGATACAGCGAAGGGACCGCATAAGACGGAACCTGTGTCGGGACCGGAGTCGGCAGGAGCTTCGGCGCAGGCTCCGTGCTCATGCCAAGCTCCTTTGCAAGAGTATAATCCACCGGATCCGACAAAAATATCGAATACCCCTTTAGCTTACTGAGATCCAGATCCTTGATGAGTGTGTTCATGTCCGCGTAGATCATAGGGGTGAATCCGAAACTCTTAACCGTATCAAGATAAGCTTTCACGTAAGCGGTCCGCTCATCCATCGTAAGAGCATCGGTTCTTGCGGTATCGTTCTTTATATTTTCAATATATATGGCAACCGGATAGGTGATCCCATACTGTGAGATAGCCCCCACGGTAAAATTGGCTTCTTCTATCGCCTCGGCCTCGCTTATTGCCTGTGTGGAGAAATATGTCCCCACGGCTATCCCGTTTTCCACAGCGCCTCTTGCATTAACGACAAAATTGGTATCTAATGAGATGATCCCGCTGTCATAACCCCTGTACGCAACCTTTACCATGGCAAAGTCCGTCCCGTCTGCCCTGACCCTTGTCCAGTCGATCATTCCCTGATTCTTGTTTACCACAACACCGTTTAAGGATCTTATGTCCCCGTCATTATATGTAAGCCTTCCGTTTTTCATTGAAAGGCTCGACGCCATCGTATATTCATTCCTGGGAACGTTGTCCATTATCTCATAATAAATGGTCCTCCCGTCAGGATCGGTTATCCCTATATGCCTGTCGTCATCCGAAAGCTCATTTACGGTAGCGTCATCCTGCGGCCTTACAGCCTCACCCGGATCCTCCGGATAATTTTCGGCATTATCGGTATTTTCGGTTTTCGGGGGTCTGGTCGGAAGCGGGGTCACCGGTGGTTTTTCCGGCACAAACTCCTCTTCTTCCTTCTCCGGCTCCTTCTTCTTTTCAGGCTCGTACATTTCCCAGAAATCCAGGTCCTCGGAACGGAGATTATTCTCGCCTACTCCAAGCTCCTTAAGCTCCTCCTGCTCGGCCTTAAGCTCCTCAAGCTGTTTCTGCTGCTCCTTCGCCTCTGCGGCCAGCCTCTGATGCCTTTCCTCGTTGTTCTTATACAGCATGTACAAAAAAATGAGGATGACAAGGGACGCGGCGATAACACAGTAGCCGAGCATTTTTCTCCTGATAAGCCTGTCTTCTTCTTCCTCTCTGCGCGATCTCGACATCCTGATCCTCCAAACGGCCTTCAGGCATTAAGGTTGCCTGCGGCTTAGTAATAAGATATACTCAGTCTATGAACAGAAAAAAAAACCGCCTGATCTTTATGATCATCATATATACCCTTACTTTTCTTACGGTTTCTGGCTGCAGGACTGAAGGCCGGTATACGGAACCGGAAAAGATCCGGTTTTTCGCCCTTGATACCTTAGCCACGATAACGGTATACTCCTCTGATAACGGATCAGACGTTATAGAAATCCTTGAATCCTGTAAAAAGCTTTGCGATGATTATGAAAATCTCTTTAGCCGGACAAGGGAAGGAAGCGACATATACCGGATAAACCATGCAAATGGCAATACCACTGCTGTTTCTGACGATACCTTTTATCTTATAAGCGAAAGCCTCAGATACTCCGAATCAAGCGGCGGTCTCTTTGATATCACTATAGCCCCGGTGATGGATCTGTGGGGCTTCGGAGATTCTGACATAAACACCCTGCCGGATGAGAAAAAACTGTCTGAAGCTCTCTCCCATGTCTCATATAAAAACATCATTTTAGACGAAAACACCTGTTCAGTGACCTTAAGGGACCCTGAGGCGATGCTCGATCTCGGGGCTCTGGCAAAGGGTTATATCGCTGACCGGATCAGGGAGCATATGACAGAGAGCGGCATAACAAGCGCCGTGATCGATCTTGGCGGCAACATCCTTACTATCGGGAAGAAACCTGACGGTTCTGCCTTTAACATAGGGATAAAAGCACCCTTCCCTGAAAATGATCCGCTTTATCCCGGAAAAAATCCTTTTGAAAACGGCATCGCGGATTCGGTAAAGGTATACGATAAATCCGTGGTCACCTCCGGCATCTATGAGCGGTATAAACAGATCGGCGAAGGTTTTTACCACCACATCATAGATCCGTTCACGGGCTATCCCGCAGAAAACACCCTTGCCTCGGTAACGATCATCACGGATACATCCCTGAAAGGGGATCTTCTGAGCACAACCTGCCTTCTTCTCGGCAGGGAAGAAGCCATAAAGCTCATTGAGAGTGCTTCCGTTCAGGCAGTATTGATAGAAAAGAACGGCCGGATAACGAGAAAATGACAAAACACACCCCAAGCACCGATATAAGGTTCGCCAGGTTCATATACCATGTGTTTTTATATCTTACCTTAATGATCCCTTCCCTTATATCCTTCGGAATTAACACTCTGACCCAATGATAGTTTCCGACCCCGGTATCAAGGCTCTTGATGCCTGTATTGTTTCTATCATACAGCTGTGCGCTGTAGCCGTCATAGCTAATAAACGGTACGTCTATGCAGCTGTCATTCATTTCATCCGAATTTTCAAACTCCCATTCAAAATATCCGTAATCCTTTTTATAGGACAGAGTGGTAAAATTAGCGGGTATCACCGGAACGTCTTCTGCAAAATCGGCACTGGTCACGCCCTCGGGAAGATATTCTATCCTGTAATCATAGTCAAAGCTTTCGCTTTCACAGGTATAGACATCATCCGTCATGAAATTATATTCGTTCGCCGCGCTCAGGATCCCGATCACGCAGACCGAAAGGACCAGCACGTCATCGTGCGACATAAAAAGCCCTGCCAGCATGCTGAAAACCACTGTCGTTATCAGCAGGAACCTGAACGGGAACTGAAACATATTTATAAAATCAAACCTTTCTGACACATAAGACCATGGGAAGTATTTCGTTGCAAGGAATATTCCAATGTCTCCGTTTGCAAACAGAAAAACCTCTAATCTTCCCCTCTTTTTCCCTGTCAGTATATACAGTGAAGCCAGGAAGATAAAAAAGCTCAGAAAGCCGATCACACAGGGATCGTCAGAAAAATCATGGCACAAAAGCATGGATCTTAGGTCAGCGGCATATTCCGCCATATCGGTTTTAAGGACGTCAGTCTGCAGACCGGAAAAATAATACCGGGGAAAGGGTACTATGAACCATGCGTTTAAAACAAGGAACAGGATTACCGCTTTAATGATCTGAATAACCTGATCTTTTCTGAAGCATATGATAAATTCCACGCATGCGATGACTACCGCCATGATAAATGTCAGGGAATGTGACATGAAAATCCCCGTCATCCCGAGACTTAAAAAGATCCAGCCGTTTTTAAAAGCTCCTCCCGGCTTATATATTCTGTAGATACTCGCTATCACAAGCGGCAGGAAGGACATTGCTATTGATTCGGAAAAAGCGGCCCTCCAATACAGATCCCCTATCCTGTATGGCATCAGAAGAAAAACCGCAGTCGCAAGGATGGCAGCCTCTCTGCCAGCCCTGACGAGCAGCATGGAACGGTACATAAGTAAAACAGCCAACAGCTGAATGGTCCAGATCCCGAACTGGTACGCACACACTGTTGAAGCTCCCGTAAGCTTTATGAAGGCCGGAATATAAAAGAAAGCATGGGCATACACCATGCCGAGGCATCCGTGTCCGTTTGCCTGAGTCGGCAGGATAGCCGCGGGAAACTGCATAAGCTTTATCGTTTCCGCCATACTTTCAATGCGGCTCAGTGAGCCTTCTATATCATGTCCATGCAGTATAAAGCTGTTAAACAGCGGAAGCACGGATATAATAAATGAAACACATAAAATGATCCAAAGAATTCTTTCCCTGAAGGTTCCTCCCGCCCTGAAGAACGTAAAAAACGCCAGAAAGACTGAGATCGCAAGCATTGCAATCCTGATCGCAAGATCAATGTTCATAGACTACAGTCCGGGAATAACCTTCTTAGGACATTTCTGTGAGCAGATACTGCATCCCACGCATTTTTCCTGATCGATATGGGCGAGAAAATCATTTACTTCCACTGCCTGCTTAGGACAGTTTCTTACGCAGAGACCGCAGCCGATACAGCCGGTCTTGCATTTTTTCATTACCTCCGGTCCCTTGTCCTTTGAAGAACATGAAACCGCAAACTTTGCCTTATACGGAATGAGCTCTATCAGGTGTTTCGGACAGATCTCTATGCACTTTCCGCATGACGTGCATTTTTCTTTATCAACGACCGCTATCCCGTTTATGATGTGAATGGCGTCAAACTGGCAGACCGAAACGCAGCTTCCGAATCCGGTACATCCGTATTCACATGATTTCGGGCCGCCCGACGGAACAAAGGAAGCCATCCTGCAGTCCTTTACACCGCTGTATTCATACTTATCCGTGGTCATTTCACAGGTGCCGCTGCATTTTACAAAGGCGACCATCTTTTCCCCGGCGCCTGCTTCCACTCCCATGATCTCCGCGATCTTAGCCGCTACACTGGCACCTCCGACCGGACATCCGTTTACAGGAGCCTCGCCCTTTGCGATGGAGGCGGCAAGTCCCGAACACCCGGGATATCCGCATCCTCCGCAATTATTTCCCGGCAGAGCCTCCTCTATCAAAGCTTCTCTCTCATCAACCTCCACCTTAAATATATTCCCGAAGATACTCAGAAATATGCCGATAAAGAGGCCGACACCGCCGACGATAGCTGTCGCTATGATAATTCCCTGAATGCTCATATTATCCCCTACCTTAAGTAATTTATCAGAAACAATTCATTTTAAGACATTAACTGTTACAGTTATCATTTGAGCCCCGAAAAGCCGAAGAACGCTATGGCCATAAGCCCCGCGGTTATAAGCACTATAGGCATTCCCTGAAAGGACTTCGGAATATCGTTATATTCGATCTTTTCACGTATTCCCGCAAGGATAACTATCGCCACAAGAAAACCGACGGCAGTGGCAAATCCGTTTATTATCCCCTCAAGAATATTATAGGACTTGGTCACGTTAAGGATGACAACACCTAAAACCGCGCAGTTAGTAGTTATAAGCGGAAGATATACGCCAAGGGCCTGATACAGCCCCTTTATCTTCTTCTTTAAAAACATCTCCACAAACTGTACAAGCGCCGCTATCACCAGGATAAAGACGATAGTCTGAAGATATGTGATATTAAGCGGAACAAGGACATATTTGTATATGAGGCCGGCAACCAGGGATGCCAGTGTGATCACAAAAACCACAGCAGATCCCATTCCTGCGGCCGTTTTTATTCTCCTGCTCACCCCCAGAAAAGGGCAGATCCCGAGAAACTGGGATAAGACAACGTTATTTATGAAAGCGGAGCCTATTGCGATAGCTATAAGATTGCCCATCTCTATACCTCCTTATTCATTCCGGCTTTGACAGCCTCTTCTTTTACGGAATCTGACGTTAACGAAGGAGCCTCATTTTTTTCAGGCATCGCCGTCGGAACCTCATTTTCTGCTGCGGCTGTCTCAGCCGATATGGCCGTATTGTTCACGGTCGCCGTTCCTGATAACGGAACCGTATTTTTTACGGCACCCGTATCTGATGACGGGACCGTTTTTTTTGCGGCTGCGGTCCCGGATTGAGGAACCTCGCCGTTTATCTGTTTTGTTCTTGCCTGGCAGGCTGTATTTGCGCAGCCCTCACAGAGAGCATCACAGTTTCCTCCCTTTCCGGTCGGCTTTCCTTTCCCGAGCCTTATCTTATTAAGGATAGCCACGAACATGGCCAGCACGAAAAACGCGCCGGGAGCAAGGATGAAAATGGTAAAGGGCTGATATGATGCTGGAAGCACAGCCTTTCCGAAAGCCATTCCGCTTCCTAATAGCTCCCTGACCACGCCGATCAGGGTAAGCGCGACAGTAAATCCAAGCCCCATCCCCAGGCCGTCAAACGTCGAAGCCACCACATTATTCTTGGAAGCAAAGGCTTCCGCCCTTCCGAGGATTATACAGTTTACGACTATCAGCGGGATATATATTCCGAGTGCCTTGTACAGTGTCGGTATATAAGCCTGTAAAAGCATCTCCACGATCGTAACGAAGGAGGCGATGACGACTATGAATGCAGGTATCCTGACGCTGTCCGGGATGATCTTTCTAAGCAGCGATATAAATATATTGGACATGACAAGCACAAGCGTAGTCGTAAGCCCCATTCCCAGGCCGTTTATCGCGGATGTCGTGACCGCTAGCGTGGGACACATTCCAAGCATGAGCACAAAGGTCGGATTTTCGGTAATAAGACCGTTTATAAACGGTTTTAAGTTCTTATTCATCTTAATTTCCTCCCCCCTCTGTCTTTAAAAACTTATCAAAATATATAAGTCCCGCATTTACGGCATTTACCATGGCATTAGTTGTGATCGTTGCCCCGGAAAGGGCATCTATCTCATACTCCTGGGAGGCCCCTGATTTTGTATAACTGAACTGTGATACCGCCTTATCCTTAAACTGGTCCTTAAACTCCGGGGTATCCGCTTTCATTCCGAGTCCCGCAGTCTCCCCGATCGACAGGATCTCTATACCGTTTAAAGTACCGTCGTTTCTTACTCCCATTGAGATATCTATCTCTCCTCCATAGCCTTCCATGGTCTTTACCGAAAGAACATAGCCTAAGAGGTTTTTGTCGCTGTCGTATGCCCCCATGACCTCCTCGACGGATTCCTGGGTAAGTCCGGCATCGGCAAAGGCTTTATCCGCCTCGGCCTGCACCGCGCTGTCCTCACTATCCGCAGCTTCTTCAAAGATTACCGCATCCGGAAATACGATCTTATATGCCTCCTGCTTTGCAAGATCCTCCTGAAAAGCTATTGGCTCCTTCGTAAGCTCATATACAAAGCCCAAAAGGATTCCCGAAACAAGGGTTATGACCGTAAGAATAACAACAGCCCCGATATTGTTCTTCATTTATTCTCCCCCCTTTCCAAACGGCTTGGGCAGGGTCGCCTGCTCTATAAGCGGCACTAAAAGATTGCTTATGATTATCGCAAAGCTCACTCCCTCGGCAGAGCTTGAAAAAGTTCTGAATATCCCGGTCAGGATGCCGAGGCAGATGCCATATACATATTTCCCCCGGATCGTTATCGGGCTCGTCACATAATCAGTTGCCATGAAAAAGGCTCCGAGCATGAGGCCGCCTCCGCAAAGCTCTGCGGCAAGGTAATTCAGGTCCCAGCCCCTTCCCGAAAACAGTCCCATAAATACCAGAAATACGGGGATATAAGTGAAGGGGATCCTTATATCAATAACTCCCGTTATTATAAGTACCACCGCACCAATCGCGATCGCTATAACGCTTGTCTCTCCTATCGTCCCCGGGATCCTTCCGGTGATCATATTAAGGAGGCTGACGTTATTTCCCTGTCGCAGAAGCGCAAGCGGGGTCGCCTGTGAAACCCCGTCATATACAAAGTCCGTCATATTAGCGGCAAAACAGATCATAAGAAAGCATCTCCCCGCTAACGCCGGATTCATAAAGTTCTGTCCAAGTCCGCCGAAAAGCTCCTTAACGATGATTATCGCAAAGACAGCGCCCGACGCCGCCATCCATAACGGAATAGTCGGGGGAAGATTCAGCGCAAGAAGCAGGCCGGTCACCACAGCGCTCAGATCAGTGACCGTCATCTCCTTTTTCATGAAAAATGTAAAAAGGTATTCTGAAACCACCGACGCAAGGACACAGACAAGCACCACTGCCGCCGACCTTAAGCCGAAGTTCCATATCCCGAATCCCGTCGCCGGAAGCAGGGACAGAATGACAATAAGCATTATCTTCTGTGTCGACATTCTGCTTCTGACATGCGGATTTGAGGAAACATGTCTTAATTCACTCAACTTTAACACCTCTCAATGTTTATTGATTCTATAGCGGGAAGCACTGACCCGGTCAGCTTTTCCCGTTAACCCTCCCAGAACTCACTTCTTCCTGTGGCTCAGAGCGATCTTTCTCATGGATTTGATGCTCTGGGTAAGCTGCCGTTTTGCGGGGCATACATAGCTGCAGCATCCGCATTCACAGCATTCCAACCCGTTATATTCAAGGAACCGCTCTTCGTCATTATGCTCGGCAAAATCCGCAAGCTTCGACGGAAGCACCCTTCCGGGGCAAACCTCAACGCATCTTCCGCAGTTTATGCAGTGCGTCTCTTTACTTTCGTATACCTCATCCTTCGACAGGCATAAAAGAGCCGAGCTTGTCTTGGTGGTCGGAACATTAAGGTCAAACAGCGCAAATCCCATCATCGGACCGCCAGAAAGCACCTTGGCCGCTTCCTTCTTAAATCCCCCCGCCTCATCAAGAAGTTCCTTATAGCTCATCCCGCAGGGCACTATATAATTCTGAGGGAATCTCACGGCATCTCCTGTAACCGTGATTATCCTCCTTATCAGAGGTCTTCCCTCGATGACCGCATTGTAAATGGCGCAGATCGTGTCCACGTTATTGACGATGCATCCTGCGTCCGCGGGAAGCATTGAGGCATTGATAGCCCTCCTTGTCGCAGCATAAATAAGCTGTCTCTCAGAGCCCTGAGGATATTTCGTCTGAAGCTCCTTAACGGAAATACGCGGTTCATCGATCACAAGCTCCTTAAGCTTCTTGATGCAGTCCGGCTTGTTATCCTCTACGGCAAGGATACCCTCCGCGTGATCATACAGGGCGAGCATGATCTTAAGCCCGTTCACAAGCTTCTCGGGTTCCTCGATCATCCTCCTGTAGTCACTTGTAAGGTACGGCTCGCATTCGGCGCAGTTTGCGATCACATAATAGATTTTATCGGGATTTTTCGGAGAAAGCTTGACATGGGTGGGGAAACCGGCACCGCCCATACCTACGACACCCGCCTCCTTGATTATATTTATGACCTCTCCTCTCGTCATATCCGCTATAGGCCTGACAGGAATCCTGGGCGCTTCCTCAAACAACGAATCATTGTCAAGGATAATGGAATTCACCATATCTCCCGTAAGCGTGCGCCTCTTTTCGATCCCCTTTATTGTCCCGGAGACCGAAGCATAGATAGGAGAAGATACGAAACCGTCAGCCTCTGCGATCTTCTGCCCCATAAGCACCCTGTCTCCCTTTTTCACGATCGGAACGGCCGGCTTTCCGATGTGCTGCGACAGAGGATATACCATCTCGCCCTCGGGAAACACCTCCTGCATGGGTTTGTCCTTTGACAGAGCCTTGCCGTCAAACGGATGGATGCCCCCCCTGAATGTGAATGCCATACACTCAACCCTCCTTACGATCTTTTTGATCCTGTTTCTCTATCTCTTCCTTCAGTCTCTCCTGGGATTTGATCCTGGGGTATGCCTTAAGTATCCTGCTCTCGGAAATCTTAAGCTTTGCCCCTGCCCACGATTCTTCGAAAGCATTTACCGAACTCTTTATTCTTCCTATCAGATCAGTCGCAGTCTCTTTAATGCCCAAAAGCTTTAACTGATCCGCCCAGAAGGCCTGCCTTATTTCAAGGCGCCTTGAATATCTCCTGATATGTTCCGCCCCTATAAGATTATGTCTAAGGGAAGACAGCCTTAAAACCGCCTCCTCCTTCGTGGCGTAAAGCTTTGAGCTTCTGATCATGGCTCCGAGATCGTCAAGCATTGTCTCAAGTTTTCCTATCTGCTTTCCGATATCGACAGCGGCTATCGTGGCAAGGGAAAAATCGATCACATACATAACAAAAATAATCGTATACAGCGCCTCTCCGATACGTCTTGTATACAATCCGGTGACCCACTCATAAAACGGCACCATTACCGTAAACAGAAGCTCGGCGCATAACCCCCACAGGATCGAAGCGCTGAGACATACCTTGCCTTTATAATTAAACCTTTTGTCAGTATAATCCCACCAGCTTGTATGAAATACCGCTTCCATCACGCTGGCAGTCACAAATTCCAGAACGGACGATATGATAACTCCCGCAAAAAAGAGCGCCAGATATCTGCCTTCAAGCGGCCTGAGGACAATATACGCAAAAGTGGCCGCAACTCCATAGATAGTGCATACCGGTCCGGTAACATATCCTCTGTTTGCCAGTCTTTTTTCGCAGACTGAAACATAACTGCTCTCCCATACCCATCCAAGGAAGCTGAACAGTATAAGAAAACCAGTCATATAATAAATCGTCACGCCCAGTATTGCCTGATCCCACATAGAGATTATTATACTCCATTATCCGCAATTGTTACAACTTATTTATAGTAAACGACAAAATAAACTATATTTTGTCGTTTACTGCGCCTAAGCACCGATTTTGCCTGCAAAATCGGTGCGTGGCTACCGCAGGTAGCTGTTTCCTTACAAAATCCGTGCGCATCCGCCGGAGGCATTATAGTCAACGTCAATTGATTATTGACGTTGACTATAATAGATTTTGCTTTTAATTTTGTATTATGCTAAGATTGATCCATGAAGCGATTTGATTCAACCTACTCATTACAGGAGTTTAATATTGATCCTGACCTTCCCCTTCCCTTACCGGATACGGAGAGGGTTCTTTTTCTCGACATCGAAACCACCGGACTTTCCAAAGAGGCTTCTAAACTCTATCTGATCGGTGTAGCCTGCGTTACGGACGACTGCTTCAAAACAGTACAGTGGTTTGCGGACGATCCCAGGGAGGAGAGGCTTCTGCTCGAAGCCTTCGTTTCCTTCATGCAGAGCTTTGATACGATCCTTACCTTCAACGGCGACCGCTTCGACCTTCCGTTTTTAAAATATCGGGCAGAAGCGCGGGGCTTTCCGATTTCATTCGATTCTTTCCGGTCCCTCGACATTTATAAAGAGCTCCGCCCCTTAAAAAAACTGCTGGGGCTCCAGTCCTTAAAGCAAAGGGAAGTAGAAGGGCTCCTTGGAAAAAAGAGCGATGACCCGTTTACCGGCAGGGATCTTATCCATGTATATTATGAGTATGTCAGGGAGCCCTCAGAGGAAAAGCTTAAGAATCTTCTCTATCATAACAGCGAGGATCTTCTTGGGCTTTTAAAGATCCTTCCGGCGCTTGGTTACAGGGACATAATCGATATTGATCCCGTATATTCGGATCATAAAATAAACACCTACAGATCCTACGACGGGATCGAAAAAAACGAGCTTCTCATAGAGCTCTCCCACAGCATCCATATTCCCGTGGCCTTCAGGTCTTTAAATAACGGCATCTTCCTTTATTTTGGCGGCGAAAACACCCTTTCCGTCCGGATCCCGCTTGTCAATGCTGAGTTTAAGCATTTCTTTAAGGACTACAGGAACTATTACTACCTCCCGCTGGAGGATTTCTGCATACATAAGAACGCCGCTTCCGGAGTCCCGAAAGAAAACAGGGAAAGAGCAGGAAAAGAGACCTGCTACATAAAAAAAAGCGGTCTCTTCCTTCAGAACTTCCCCGGTCTTTCCGATATGACCATGTTTAAGGAAAATTATACTTCAAAAGAAGAATATCTTTCGCTTGAGGAGCTGATACAGAAAAAAGCGCTCTGCACATATGTCAAAGCGCTTATAATCTCTTTTATAAAATAAAACAGGTTTTATCCGGAAATGATCCGGTCTGAAGATCGTACTTATCCGGTGTTTCACAAAAGAAAATGTCGATCCGGACCGGCATGATCCGCTTTGCGGACCGGCACAGTATCGAACCGGGTCAATTGGCCGGTCTCTGATAATAGAAGGAATTCCTCCGCTCATAACCGAATTTCTTATGGTTTACTATCTGCTCGGTACTGCCGATAAAGAACAGCCCGCCGGGCATCAGTGAATCATAGAACTTCTGATAAATGGTTTCCTTAGCCTCATCAGTGAAATATATAAGAACATTCCGGCAGACTATGAAATGGCACCCCTTGATATAAGGATCTTTAAGAAGGTTATGCTCCTTAAACTCGACTCTGGATTTGATCTCATTGGATATCTGGTATGAAGGGCCTACCTTTGTAAAATACTTGTCCTTAAGGTCCTTTGGTACCCCGGCAACGCTCTTTGCCGCATAAAGACCGGTCTTGGCCTGAGCCATGACCTGCTTGTCAAGATCCGTGGCAATGATCTTTATCTTATTGAGAGGAATATGTCTCGATAACGCCATAACAAGCGAATAGGGCTCGTCTCCCGTGGAACAGGCCGCGCTCCATACCTTCAGGTTCTGACCAAATCTCTTGATAAGCTCGGGAATGTATTCCTTATCCATAAGCGCCCACTGATCCGTATTTCTGTAAAACTCAGACACGTTTATGGTCAGATAATTTACAAATTCCTCGAAAAGAGCCTTGTCAGTCTTAAGCTGGGCCACAAAATCATCATACCCCTTGCACTTATGCTTGTTAATAAGGGTATCGATACGCCTGCGCATCTGTTTTTCCTTATAAGCGGTAAGATCGATGCTTGTAAGCTTGTACACCTGAGACATAAAGCTTTCATAATCATTAGCCATTTCACACACCTCTTTTATTCTCTAAGTTTGGTATATATGTTATATCGCATCACGGGCAAGCTCGGATAAATCCGGCTTGCCCATGAAAGAAAACAATATTTTTATAAAAGGATCATGCCTCTTCCGTATCACCGGTCTCTTCTGAAGCTTCGGATGCGGGATCTTCCGCTTTTTCCTCTTCAGCCTTAGCCTTTTCGGCCTCCTCGGCTTCCCGCGCTTCGGCTTCCTTAGCCTTGGCAATCTCAGCCTCTATATCAACGGTTGCAAAATCCTCATTATCGTCATCCTTAGCCTCAGGCTCCTTGTCCTTCGGCTCCGAAGCCTTCTCGGGAGCAGGAAGGAGAACCTTCATACTCAGGCTTATCTTTTTCTCCTCGGGCTTTAGATCAACCACCTTGGCGGTGATCTCTTCGCCGCTCTTTAAAACATCCGACGGCTTGTTGATATGCTCTCTCGCTATCTGCGATACATGAAGAAGTGCGTCAATACCGGGCTCAAGCTCGATGAAAGCTCCAAAATCGGTCATTCTCGCGACCCTGCCTGTAACTACCGTGCCGACTGCATATTTATCTTCAACCCCTTCCCAGGGATTTGTCCCTGCAAATTTAAGGCTCAACGCGATCTTATTCTCATTGATCTCCTTGATAAGGACCTTGAGCTCCTGTCCGGGCTTGAATGCCTTCTTGGGGTTCTCTACGCGTCCCCACGAGATCTCGGAAATATGAAGGAGTCCGTCTGTTCCTCCAAGATCAACAAATACACCGAAGTCAGTAACGTTCTTTACAACACCGTCAACAACATCACCCTCATGGATCCTCTCCATAAGCTCCGCGCGCTTCTTTTCCTTCTCCGCAACAAGGAGCTGCTTTCTGTCGCCGATTATCCTTCTTCTCTTGGGAATGAATTCGGTGATGACAAACTCAATTTCCTGATCAAGATACTTTGTAAGATCCTTTTCATATACATCCGAAACAAGGCTCGCAGGAATGAAGACCCTTGATTCATCGATAACAACACTCAGACCGCCGTTTAATACTTCCGCTACCTTAGCCTTCAGGGGAGTCTTGTTATTAAATGCTTCCTCAAGCTTCTTGTTCCCCTTATCCTGGGCAAGCCTCTTGTAAGTAAGGAGCACCTGGCCTTCGCCATCATTCACCTTCAGCACCTTGGCTTCAAGAGTATCCCCTACGCTCACGCATGTGGTCAGATCAAGATTCGGAATATTAGAGTATTCACTCCTGGGTATCACACCCTCCGACTTGTACCCGAAGCTGAGGACAATCTCATCCGGCTTAACCTCGATAACAGTACCCTCGACTACTTCACCACTGTGAATTGTCTTAACATTACTCTGTTCAAACATCTCTCCAAAAGTTAATTCTGACATAACATAAAATCTCCTCAATAATATTATTTGGGGTAGATGCTCCGGCTGTTACACCCAACCTACTAACCAGAGAAAAATCTTTTTCTTTTAGATCCTTAGCAGTCTGAATAAAATAAGTATTATTACATTCACCACTACATATCTCAAATAGCTTTTGTGTGTTAGAGCTTTTTGCACCGCCTACAACAAGCATTGCATCCACCTGCTTTGAAAGCTCCAAAGCCTCTGTCTGCCTTTGCTCGGTCGCACTACATATCGTATGTACAGCGTTAATATCATAACAACAATCTGAAATAATTTCAACTAAATCTTGAAAATTTTTGTAATTGAAAGTCGTCTGCGCGACAACGCAGACCGGAACATCCCTGTAAGCCCTTAATTTTTCGGCTTCTTCTCTGTTTTCTATGACTATCGGATTTCCTTCGCACCAGCCCATGATCCCCTCAACTTCGGGATGATTTTTGTTTCCGACGATCACGATCTGCTTCCCTTTTTCGCTTTCCTCCCTGACGATTTTATGTATCTTCTTCACGAAGGGACAGGTCGCGTCTACAAGCTCAAGGCCGTTCTTTCTTATAATATCATGAACCTCTTTCTGCGCTCCGTGGGATCTTATGATGACGGTCTTCTTTATAACGCCTTCCGGATCAGCCTTAAGCCTTTTAAGCTCCTCTTTGTCGTTTATGATGACGACCCCTTTTTCTGTCAGCTCCCTTATGACCTCTTCATTATGGATGATCGGCCCGTAGGTATAAAGCTCTCCGCCCTTTTCAAGCTCTCTGTATACCGTATCTACGGCTCTTTTTACGCCGAAACAGAAGCCCGCGCTCTTTGCGACAATTATCTCCATAAAAATGCGTTTCCTTCAGTATTTTTATATGTTAATCTCCGGCCTTTTCTTCAATGATGGCCATGATCCGCTCAACCACCTGATCAACGGACATGTCGGAGGTATCTACGCGCACGGCATCCTCCGCCTGCTTAAGCGGCGCGATATCCCTTGTCATGTCGCGTCTGTCCCTCTCTATTATATCCTGCTCTATTACATTGATATCCGCAGGCTCGCCCTTTGAGACGAGCTCATCATATCTTCTCTTTGCCCTTACCTTCGGATCCGCGGTCAGAAATATCTTTACCCGCGCGTCCGGAAGCACGACCGTCCCTATATCCCTTCCATCCATTACCACATTATTCTTTTCGGCAATCTTTCGCTGAAGGGATACAAGCTTCTCCCTGACCTTTTTATTTGCGGAACTCACCGAGGCCATTTTACCGACCTCCTCCGTCCTTATAAGCCCGTTTACATCCTCTCCGTTTAAGAAGACCACCTGTTTTTTGTCCCTATGGTCAATAGTTATGTCAACCGATTCACATGCGGCCTCTATGGCGGAAGCATCGGTGGGCTCTATCCCCTGCCGCAAAAGATATAATGCCATCGCCCTATACATTGCTCCGGTATCGATATAAATATATCCCATCCTTTCAGAAAGAAGCTTTGCTATCGTACTCTTTCCCGCACCTGCGGGCCCGTCTATCGCAACATTAACACTCATAACTTTTTATAACCTCCCTGCCGCCGATTCCCCGGCCAGCGCTCCCGTAGACCATGCGATCTGCAGGTTAAAACCTCCGGTATAGGCATCCACGTCTATCATCTCACCCGCCATGTAAAGGCCTTCTATCTTCTTTGACTGCATGGTCTTCGGATCCAGTTCCTTAACACAAACCCCGCCCCTTGTGACAATAGCCTCTTCAAATCCTCTGGTCCCCGTGATCCTTAAGCAAAATCCCTTTAAAAGCCCGAGAAGTTTTTTCCTCTCCTCCTTCGTGACCTCATTGACAGGCTTTTCATGCCTTATCCCGGAAAGCTCGACTATTACCGGGATAAGCTTTGAAGGAAGAAGGCCCGAAAGCGAATTTCCGAACTGCTTGTTCTTATTTTCACCAAAATCACGTAAAAGTCTTTGATCCAGCTGTTTTTCTGAAAGGCCAGGCTTAAGATCGATGTACGAAAGGATATTGCCGGAAAAATCCGATTTTTTAAGATGGCAGCTTGCGGACAATGCCATTGGTCCGCTAAGGCCGAAATGTGTAAAAAGAAGTTCTCCGAGGCTCTCAAAACGTTTGCTGTCATTTACAAAGACCTTAAACCCTGCGTTTCTTAAGGACAGTCCCTGAAGCCTTCCGGCAATGTTCCCTTCGGTCTCAAGCGGTACCAGTGAGGGTTCGGGATTTATAATATCTATGCCTGTCCCGTTTAAAATCCTCAGGGCTTCTCCGTCCGAGCCTGTAGACGGATACGAACTGCCGCCCGTTGCCAGTATCACAGCCTCCGATTCGACCGTCTCTCCGTTCTCAAGCCTTACGCCGCATACAAAGGATCTTCCGTCCGGTCTTTTCTTTATCAGGAGACCGGCAACTCTTTTATTAAGGAATATTTCAGTCTTTGTTCTTCTGAGTTCCCTCTTCAGGGCATCAATAACGTCAGAAGAACGGTCCGAAACCGGAAACACTCTGTTTCCGCGCTCGATTTTATACATTAAAGAAAGCCCTTCGAAAAAATCAAGGACCCCCTGGCTGTCCATCCCGTAAAAAGCGCTGAACAGGAATTTTTTATTGGTCACGACATTGTTGAGAAGCGTCCCGGTATCGCAGGCATTGGTAAAATTGCACCTGCCCTTTCCTGTAATAAACAGTTTTTTGCCAAGCTTTTCATTCTTCTCTATGAGCAGGACCTTTTTACCGGAGCCCGCGGCCTTTATCGCCGCCATCATACCGGCCGGCCCGCCTCCGACCACGATTATATCCGTTTTCATTGAGCTCCCGACCCTGAAATGTAATGTCCCGGTCTACAGACCGAACTTATCCGGCATTTGCTAAGAAAACGCATTTTTTCAGCGTTTCCCTCGGGAAACCAATTCGACATTTGTTTACAAATGTCGAATAAGCCGGCAGGCACGAAGTGCCTTTCCTATACCATTATATTCGATGTTTGCATTGGAAACATCCAATTGGTCTCTGCGCATCCTGCCGGAGGCAGCTACGGAAAAACCGGATTAATCAGTTTTCCCTGGCATACCTGCGCAGTAACAGGTCATGAAAGATTTACTGGTTCTTTGTAAAATTCTCAATTATCTCGGTCAGTAGCTGTACGGTCTCGTCCTTTGAAAGATCAAATTCCCCATTTGCCGCCATACAGGCCATTCCATGGATAAATATGAAAATCTTCATAAACAGCATCTGGGCACGGTCCATCTTTAGATTATGGACTCTTTTGAGTTCTTTGATCACAAAGCCGTTCTCCTTGCCGTTTATAAGGTCATACATCGTATCATCCTCATCATGCACGGACAAGAACAGCATTTTGAACAGATTGAGTTCCTCCTTGGCAAACTGGATGTAGCACTGTCCAAGGTCAACAAAGGGCACTGCGCTCTCCTTCTTATGATTCAGACAGTAGTTGTCATAGTAATCCCTTGCCATATTAAACAGATCTGCATGAAGGGACTCCATGTTTTCATAGACCCTGAAGATGGGCTGCGTAGAACATCCTATGTGGGCAGCCAGCTTTCTCGCGGTAACATTTTCCTCCCCCTGTTCCTTAAGCAGTTCAAAGGCGCCGTCAAGCACCGCCTGCTTGGTTATTTGTTCCTTTCTCGCCATAAACACACCTCTGCTTGGATAGTCACATAGATTTTGAAAAGACAAACTTTCTTTTCGCACCGATCTGCAAAGCAAACCGGGGCTTAGGCACGGACTTCTGTTTGTGCCCGACTTACATTATAACACATGTTATGCAAAAAGAAACAGATAAAAAGAATCTTTTTGTCAAAAATCATGAGCAGGATACCTGATCGCTCAAAAAAACCGCGGCGAAAATCGCGCCGCGGCTTTTATAAAACAATATTCTGCACTGATCTGCAGATCGGTGTTTTTATCAGACCGGATAAGCTCCGTTCTCGGTATCCGCTTTTGATGCATCGATACCGGTCTGCTGGGCCTCGCGGTATTTAAAGAAATCTGTGGCAACCTGAGGGAACAGTGCATAGGACAGTACATCCTCATCCTGCTGCTTATACTGCTTCATCTCCTCTTCAAGCGTTGACAGCTCGTTCGGGATAAGGTCCGCAGGCCTGCAGGTTATCCTCTCCTCACCGGGTATTACCTTATCGATAACCTCCTGGCTCATGGGCTTAACTGTCTGGCCGTATTCACCGCGAAGAACAGCCTTCGTCTCTTTCGTCGCCATCTTATAGCGTTCGCCCATAAGAACGTTAAACACAGCCTGAGTTCCGACGATCTGTGAAGAAGGAGTTACAAGAGGCGGCTCGCCGAGATCCTTTCTGACCCTCGGGATCTCCTTAAGAACCTCATCATACTTATCCTCCGCATTCTGTTCCTTAAGCTGTGATACCATATTCGAAAGCATTCCGCCGGGAACCTGATACAGAAGGGTCTTGATATTGACGCCAAGCACCTTTGTGCTCATAAGGCCGCTTTCTATGCATTCCTCTCTGTAGGGCCTGAAGTAATCGGCTATCTCGGCTAAAAGATTCTGATCGAAGCCTGTATCGTAAGGAGTCCCCTTGAAGGTCTCAACCATAACCTCTGTTGCCGGCTGGGAGGTTCCGAGCGCAAACGGTGACATAGCCGTATCAATAACATCCACTCCTGCTTCTACAGCCTTTAAGTAGGTCATGGAAGCCACACCTGATGTATAGTGCGTATGAAGCTGTATAGGAAGCTTCGTCGATCTCTTCATTGCTGTGATCAGCTCCTGGGCTTTATAAGGTACTAAAAGTCCGGCCATGTCCTTAATACAGATGGAATCGGCTCCCATCTCCTCGATCCTCTTTGCGGTATCCATCCAGTATTCAAGGGTATAAGCCTCACCCAGCGTATAGGACAGTGCGATCTGTGCATGCCCTTTTCCCGACTGCTCTTTTTCCTTGATTGTGGCATTAACTGTGGCCTGGAGATTTCTAAGATCGTTAAGGCAGTCAAAGATCCTTATGATATCTATACCGTTTGCGATAGATTTCTGTACGAAATATTCAACCACATCATCGGCATAGGGACGATAACCTAAGATATTCTGACCCCTGAAAAGCATCTGGAGCTTTGTATTCTTTACGCCATCCCTGATCTTCCTGAGCCTGTCCCACGGATCCTCTTTGAGGAAACGAAGCGAAGCGTCAAAGGTTGCGCCTCCCCAGCACTCCAAAGAATGATATCCGACCTTGTCAAGCTTATCGAGGATCGGCAGCATCTTTTCGGTCGGCATTCTTGTGGCTATAAGCGACTGATGAGCATCACGAAGAATGGTCTCGGTAATCTTTATGGGTTTCTTTTCTATTTCAGCCATTATTATTCCTCCGTTTATATTATTTATTGTGTGTGGGAAACGAATCAGGCCTGAGCCTTAAAACTCGTCTCCTGTGCCGGATTTCGACCGGTTAAACGGTATCTTCCCCGGCAGAACCCGTGCCCATTATTTGTATAGAGAACGGATACGATTCGTCCGCTGTAATACGGCACCGATTTGCAAGGCAAATCGCGTGCCTTGGCACGAACTGAAATTCATGCCGATTCGATCCACGGATCGAATCATTTCCCTGTAAGATCTGCGGTATCAGAATACTCCGAATATCGCCATGAACGTTCCGGCCGCGACCGCGGTTCCGATAACTCCGGCCACATTGGGCCCCATGGCATGCATGAGCAGGAAGTTTGTGGGATCCGCTTCCGCACCGACCTTCTGAGAAACCCTGGCGGCCATCGGCACGGCTGAAACGCCGGCAGAACCGATAAGCGGGTTTACCTTCCCGTGAGTGGCCACGCACATCAGCTTTCCAAACAGCACGCCGGCCGCAGTTCCGAAGGCAAAGGCTATAAGTCCGAGAACGACGATCTTTAACGTTGCAATATTTAAGAAAGCCTCGGCGCTGGTCGTAGCGCCCACGGAAGTTCCGAGAATGATAACGACTATATACATAAGAGCATTGCTTGCAGTCTCAGTCAGCTGTCTTACTACGCCTGACTCCCTGAAGAGATTTCCGAGCATCAGCATGCCAACGAGCGGTGCCGTTGTAGGAAGGATAAGACATACAACTATTGTTACTATAATAGGGAACAGGATCTTCTCAAGCTTGGAAACGGGACGCAGCTGTTCCATTTTTATCTTTCTTTCCTTTTCGGTCGTAAAGAGCTTCATGATAGGCGGCTGAATGATAGGGACTAAGGACATATAGGAATATGCCGCAACCGCTATGGGGCCGAGCAGAGCCGTCTGGCCGAGCTTTCCGGCCAGAAAGATCGATGTAGGCCCGTCAGCTCCGCCGATGATCGAGATCGCGGCAGCTGCTTTGTCATTAAATCCCAATCCTATCGCGCCGAAATAAGCGGCGAATATTCCGAACTGGGCAGCCGCGCCCAGAAGAAAGCTCTTGGGGTTTGCGATCAGGGGACCGAAGTCCGTCATCGCTCCTACACCCATGAAAATCAGAGAAGGCAGTATAGCCCATTCATCCATCAGATAGAAGTAATGCAGCAGGCCTCCTACGCCGTTTGTTGATTCTTCGATGGAAAGCATGATGTCAGGATAAATATTGACAAGCAGCATGCCAAACGATATCGGAAGAAGCAGCAAAGGCTCGTATTCTTTTGCGATCGCTAAATACAGGAAAACACACGCAACGACGATCATTATGAAATTACCGAAGGTAAGCCCGAAGAAAGCCGTTTGATGTATGAGATTTCCCAAAGTCTCACCAATATATGACATTTTAAACCTCCTGGCAAATTATACTCCGAATTTAATCTGTTAAACTCAGAGGGTCCGGAATATCAGCAGATATTCCGGCAATAACGAGTTTGGTCCTGAAACTCTGTCCTGTTTAAACCGGCTTTAATTCATCGTAGCAAGAACTGCCCCTGCCTCTACCGGATCGCCTACCGCAACGTCAATGCTGGCAACTACACCGTCCTGAGGAGCAACTACGGGAATTTCCATCTTCATGGCTTCTATGATCACAACCGGCTCACCTGTCTTTACGGAAGTACCTGCGGGAGCCTCGATCTTAAACACCTTTCCTGCCGCGCCTGCGGTGATCTTTACAGATCCTGCGCCGCCTGAAGCCTTGGGCGCTGCCGGAGCGGGAGCTGCTGCAGGAGCCTTCGGGGCTGCCTTCTTAGGTGCCGGAGCGGCCGCAGCGCCGGAACCTGAACCTTCCTCTACGGTAACATCATATACGTTGCCATTTACGGTAATTGTATAATTCTTCATTATTATTTCCTCCTGAAATATAGATTTATTCTTATAGATCCAAACTGTATTAATCTATCTTCTTCTTATGCTTCTTACTACGTAACCATCAGGGCTGACGCTTACGGATTCGCTTTCATATGCCGCTATGGCAGCCGAAATAACGGCTATCAGCTCGTCATCATCGGTTTCGTCCTCTGTAACCTCTTCCGTGACAGCAGGCCCGCTTACGGGAACGGACGCGATAATCTCTTCGGGCGTTTCCTTTGCAAAGATCTCCTGGATCTTCGGGATAAAGTTAAAGCAGTAAATAACAAGCATGATGATTATCAGTACGACGAATACCGTACCCATGCCCAGAAGAGTATTGAGCCCGGCCCTCTGCATCTTCTGTCCGAAAGTATAATCCACGTTGAGCGCGGCGCTTTCTACGGTGTGATTAAGATCATCCTTTATTGTGAGCTCAACCACGCCGGTACCCTTCTCTCCGGAAATACTGGCGTTGACGATAAAGCCTGTGCCTTTGGAATTGTATCTTACGTCGTATCCGGTTATCTCCTTATAGGGACCTATCTCTTCCATTCCCCTTGTCCAGGAATTGAAGCCGGAAACCATACCGTTTCCTTCGACCTGCATACCCATCGCGTTTTCAAATACAAACTCGATATATTCGGGGCCCATATCGGTCAGCTGCTTGGTCTGTGCTGCATCAAGAGGGGCAAAGGCTCCCTCGATTATAGATGCCGACATATTCTGAAGGATCGAAGCGGTACTCTCATCTACCGGCTTTTCCGGCGCGCAGGCCTGCAATCCTAAAAGGCATATAACAAAACATAATAATAATGTGATCTTCTTCATATTACGTGTTCACCATATCCTTTCCTAGATTGTTCCGTGCTTCTTCTCGGGACGTCCCTCTCTCTTGGAAAAAAGCATATCAAAAGCACCTATGAGATACTTCCTGGTAGAAGGTGCATCTATAATGGTATCTACATAGCCTCTCTGAGCCGCGGAATCCACGCTCGTCTGAAGCTTTTTATACTCGGAAGCCTTCTCCTTCAAAACATCCGGCTTTTCGCCCGCATACATGATCTTTGCAGCCATATCCGCATCCATCATTCCAACAGACGCATCCTTCCAGGCAAAGGTCATATCCGCGCCGAGTGCCTTTGAATTCATGGCAACATAAGCGCTTCCGTAAGCTTCTCCGGTTATAAGGTTAACCTTGGCTACATCCGCGTTTGCGAGGGCATAGACAAGCTTCGCCGCAGCCGTTGCTATCTTCCTTTCCGAACTGACGGTCGCTTCATACCCTTTAACATTGGTAACTGTCAGCACGGGAATATCAAAGGCGTTGCAGAAATTGACAAAGTCCGCCGCCTTATAGCATCCTTCGGCAGTGAGTACGGGCTCATATTTTTCGGAAGTCTTTCCTTCATCATCAAATACGGCAGTCCTGTTTGCTATGGCACCGATCGTCAGGCCGCCAAGCCTGATAAAGCCGGCCACCATCTCCTTTGCCGTATCCGCCTTGACCTCACAGAAGGAATAATCATCGGAAATGCGTGAAAGAAGCGCCGCCGAGTCCTCCCTGCAGGCCTCGATATCCTCAACAAGCCTGTTTGCGTCATCATCGGAATCATCAAAGCCGAAATCACCGTTATTTGAAGGAAGGATTGAGATAAGCTCCCTGATCTTTGCATAGATCTCCGCCTCATCCGCGACGGCATCCACGATCCCTGCTTCTTTGCTCTGGAAATCGGCACTTGCAGTGTCTTTTTTCGCCTCATAGTTCTCGGAAAGAGCATTCGGCGAATTAACGAACAGCCTGGCTTTTTTCTCCATGAAGGTAAAATCCGTAAGTGTGGGGAAAAGTGCGAGCCCCCCGCCGCAGTTGCCGAATATCGCGCTTATCTGCGGGATCACACCGGATGCCAGAGCCTGCTGTCTGTAGATCTGTCCGAAAGCATTAAGTGAATCGCAGCCTTCCTGAAGTCTCAGCCCGCTCGAATCAATAAGACCTATAACCGGGGCACCGACCTTTATCGCAAGCTCATAGAGCTCTGCGATCTTCTTCGCATGCATCTCACCGATCGACCCGCCCAGAACAGATGAGTCCTGGCTATAAACATAGACAAGCTTTCCTTCGATCTGTCCATAACCGGTAACCACACCGTCTGCAGGGGCATCTTTCGGATCCAGATTGAAATCGGTAGCCCTTGCTCTAACAAGCGCGCCGATTTCAACAAAACTGTTTTCATCGAGCAAAGAATTGATTCTTGCACTCGCCTTGGAAGTGTTACTCATTTTGTTTCAGCCCTCCATTAGTTTTTTAGAACCTTATATTGTCCGTCCGAACATCCCGAACGTAAAAATTAAAGTTAGCCTTAAATGCGCTATCGTTGATTATAACACATAAAATCTGATAAATATAGTATAGATTATTGATTTTCACAGGAAATTCAATAACCTCAGACATCCACGTATACGGACGCGGCTTCCTCTTCAGCCTCCTTCTTCATCTCCTCGACTTTTTCGGGAGTGGCGGCCGGAAGCTCCTCTATAGATTTGACTCCGAAGCTCCTTAAAAATTCCTCAGTCGTTCCGAACAACAGCGGCCGTCCCGGAGCCGGAAGCCGTCCCAGTTCCTCTATCAGCCCGTATTCAACGAGCTTATTGATGGATTTATCGGAGTTCACTCCCCTGATCTTCTCGATCTCTATCCTTGTGATAGGCTGTTTATAGGCTACGATCGACAGCGTTTCAAGAACCGCCTCCGTAAGCTCATACTTTTTCGGGATCCTTGCGATCTTCAGGAGATGCTCGTACATGTTCATCTTTGAGCACATCTGGACGCTTTCATCCAGTTCCATTATCGTAATGCCTCTTTTGGGATCCCTGTCATATCTGGCCTTAAGAGCGCTTACAAGATCTTTGGTTTCTGAAAGACCGGTTCCTAGGACTTCGGAAAGTTTCTTATACTCGACGGAATTCCCCATGGAAAAAAGCACAGCCTCAATAACCGCTTCGGGATATTTTATCCTGGCAGGCTTTACTTCCGCCTTTTCATCATCTTTATTCTCAGGCTCTTCCCCTGTATTTTCCGGTATTTCTTTATCTGATATCTCTTTATCAGTAATTTTCTTATCTATAATTTCTTTATCTATAGTTTCTATATCTATAGTTTCTATATCTATAGTTTCTTTATCTATAGTTTCTTTATCTTTAATTTCCTTATCCACTTTTCCCCCGCCAGACAGATCATTTTATATGATTGCCGAAAACATGTAACATTGTTATGCAGCTGTTACGTTCGAGATGATGGTTATATCATCGAACAGTTCCTCCTGGGATATCCTGATATCCCCGGTCTTCATGAGTTCGAGGATCACAAGGAAGGTTACGACTATATCCATCCTGGAGCTCTGGTTCTCCAAAAGCTCCCTGAAGCTGAAGGATTTATGAAATCTTATATACTCTCCTATCTCCGCCGTCCTCGCCTCGATATTTATCTCATCCTTCTCTATCTTTCCGAAGCGGCTTCTTATGGGATCGATCTTATCAGACTGTCTCTTCATTATTGATTTGAATATCTGATTAAGCTTGTAGAGATCGGTATCCCCTACCAGCCTGGCATAATCTATAGGCTCATCATAGTTTAAGATCTCTTCCGGAAGCGTCGGCTTCTTCACTAAGCTCTTAAACGCGTCTATCTGTCTGTCTTTAAGCTCCGCGGACATATATTTGCACATTTTATACTCTATCAGGCGCTCCACGAGCTCAGCCCTCGGATCCTCTTCCTCTCCTTCCTCATTTACCTCCTTCGGAAGAAGCATCCTGCATTTAATATCAAGTAGGGTCGCGGCCATAACAAGGAACTCACTCATAAGCTCCATGTCCTCCCTCTGCATAAGCTTAATATAATCCAGGTACTGCTCGGTTATCAGCGCTATCGGAATATCGTATATATCCACCTTGTTTTTCTCTATCAGATGAAGCAGCAGGTCAAGCGGACCCTCAAAAACCTCAAGTTTTACGTTTAAGCTCATAATTCCCCTCAAAAAACTTTCTGATCATTATTTTACGGTTAACGTAAACTCTATACCGCGTTTACTATAATTATACCGTTTCGGCAATTAACCTTATGTGCGTTATCTCCGCCCTGTTGTTTATTCTTATGGGCACCGAATGTGATCCGGTCCCCCTGCTTATTATCATCCTGGTTTTCCCTATCATGAATTCTCCGGAATCGTATTTCGGGAAAAGCTTAAGCTGGGGAGAAATAAGCCCGCCTAAAAACGGCACCCTTATGATCCCGCCGTGAACATGCCCCGACAGCACGAGATCCGGCTCCCAGGCCGCATAGCTCTCAAACTGGTCGGGAAAATGGGCTATAAGTATCGAAAAGCTGTCCCGGTCTGCCTCGCCGAAGATATCCTTAAGAAGCCCCTCCGGGATCTTTCTTTCCCGGAGCCTTCGATAATACTGATATTCCAGGTCCAGACCGTAAACCGTGATACCGGCTTCTTCGATCCTCACAATCTCGTTCTGCAGGATATGTATACCTGATTTTTGAAGCTCCCCGGTATAATAATTCCAGTTATCGATATTTTTATAAGGCGGACGCTTAAGCTTCTCCTCATGATTCCCGATCCCATAATATATAGGATACTTTTTTGCTATCCTTCTTATCAGGGAAAGAGTTTTTTCATAGTTTAACGGATGATTCTCAGAAGCGGTGATCATGTCACCTGCGAAGAAAACCGCGTCCGGACCTATCCCGTCTATTATGGACAGAACCTCTTCGTTATCCTTTCCATGGACAGTCTCATGAAGATCCGAAAGCATAACAATGTCATACTCGGAAAGCTTCAGCTTATCACTGGCTATAGTGTATCGGACTACACTCAGCGCCGTGCTTTCAATATATACATATATCCCGCACAGGATTAACAGTGCCAATATGATCAAAATCAATATATATTTCATTATACACCCTTCGACCGCAACATATTGTATTATAGCATAAGCATTCTTTCATGCAAACTGTTTTTTATCGCAGTAAACATCTGAAGATCCATACGAAAAAGGAACCGCCCACTTAAGGCGGTTCCCTGATAACCTTAGTTATTGTATTTACGTTTTCTGGCTGCTTCAGACTTTTTCTTGCGTCTTACGCTAGGCTTCTCATAATGCTCGCGCTTACGGATCTCCTGCTGGATCCCAGCCTTTGCGCAGTTTCTCTTAAAACGTCTTAAAGCGCTGTCAAGAGATTCATTTTCTTTAACAATGACATTCGACATACTATCTACCCTCCCTTCAGTTCTAAATTGTGCTGAAGGATTTTGCACAAAAAGAATTATATCATAAAAATTCTTCACGTCAACAGATTTTATAAATCATAAACCGCAAACGTATTATTACAGCATTCCTTCGAGTGCGGCCGCGGCCTCCTTAAGGCATTCGTCTATCCTGGAAGGATCCTTTCCTCCGGCCTGTGCCATGTTCGGCCTTCCGCCCCCGCCGCCTCCGACTATGCCGGCAACGGCTTTAATAAGGTTCCCCGCATGCGCTCCGGCCTTAACCGCTTCCTCTGTGGCCATGGCAAGGAGGTTCACCTTGCCGGAAAAATCGGATGCAAGCACGACAACGCCCTCTCCAAGATCCGACTTGAGCTTATCACCCAAATCCCTTAAGCCGTTCATATCCACGCCGCTTACCTTAGCCGCGATAAGCTTCACGCCCTTAATCTCCTGAACCTTTTCGGAAGCATCGCCGAGCGCGTCTTTTGCCGCTTTGCTCTTAAGCGACTCGATCTCTGAGGACAGCCGTTTTATCTCCTCCTGCAGCCTTGCGACCTTTTCCGCCGCCTCTCCCGGGGCGGCCTTTAACATGGCGCCTATCTGCTTTAATTCCTTTTCTTCTTCCCTGTAATGGTCAAAAACAGCTTTTCCGGTGATCGCCTCTATCCTTCTCACTCCCGCAGCGATCCCCGATTCGGAAATGATCTTAAACGCCGCTATGGATGAAGTATTCTTTACATGGGTTCCACCGCAGAGCTCCACGGAGAAATCCCCCATCTTTACAACCCTGACCTCCTCGCCGTATTTCTCCCCGAACAGAGCCATGGCCCCGGTCTTTCTGGCCTCTTCAAGCGACATGACCTGTGTGTTTACGGGAAGGGCGTTGCCGATCTCTTCGTTTACTATCGCCTCGACCCTGTTTATCTCTTCTTCTGTCATAGCCGTAAAGTGGCTGAAATCAAACCTCAGCCTTTCCCCGTTGACAAAGGAACCGGCCTGTTCCACATGGGATCCTAAAACAATCCTTAAGGCCTTCTGAAGAAGGTGGGTCGCCGAATGGTTTTTGCAGGTATTCTCTCTGTTTTCCTCATTGACCATAAGGGTCACTTTATCGGAAAGCTTAAACATTCCCTTCGTCACCCTTCCGATATGTCCCACTCTGTTTCCGACAAGCTTGACGGTATCCTCTACGATAAACTCATTCTCCCCGTCCCCGGAAACGATCAGTCCCGTATCGGCGCTCTGGCCGCCCATTGTGGCATAAAACGGAGTTTCGCAAACTATGATCGTCCCCCTGTCTCCGTCGGCAAGGGCATCTGTAAGCTCTTCCTCTGTCGCAAGCGCCGTGATCACGGAATCAGCCTTCAGCCTGTCATAACCGATGAATTCCGAAGTAACGCCCTTATCGAGCTGCTCGTATACGGTCGCGTCGGCCCCCATGTAGTTTGTGGCCTTTCTGGCCTTCCTCGCGGTGTCCTTCTGTTCCTTCATGGCCGAAAGGAAGCCTTCCTCATCTACCTGACAGCCTTTTTCCGAAAGAATCTCCTTTGTAAGATCAAGCGGGAAACCATAGGTGTCATGAAGCTTGAACGCGTCCCTGCCGTCAAGCGTGTTCTTACCGCTCTTTTCCATCTCCGCGCAGAGATCGTTAAGAATTGAAAGCCCCTGGTCTATGGTTTTATTAAACTTATTCTCCTCCTGTGTCAGGACATTAAGTATAAACTGCTTCTTCTCCTCGAGCTCCGGATATCCGTCCTTTGATTCATTTATCACCGTTTCGGAAAGCTTTGCAAGGAACTCGCCTTCTATGCCGAGGAGCCTTCCATGCCTTGCGGCCCTCCTGATGATCCTTCTTAAGACATAGCCGCGTCCTTCGTTTGAAGGCATTACACCGTCAGAGATAAGGAAGGTGGCGCTTCTGATATGGTCGGTAATAAGCCTTATCGAGATGTCCTTCTTCTCATCCGTTTTATACTCGGTATCGGCAAGCCTGCAGATATGGTCCCGTATCGCCTTCATCGTATCGATGTCGAAAACCGAATCGACGTCCTGGACAACGACGGCAAGACGCTCAAGACCCATCCCGGTGTCTATGTTCTTGTTCTTAAGCTCGGTGTAATTTCCTTTTCCATCCCCCTCAAACTGCGTAAACACATCATTCCAGACCTCCATAAAGCGGTCACAGTCACAGCCCACCTTACAGTCCGGCTTTCCGCAGCCGTATTTCTCACCCCTGTCATAGTATATCTCGGAACAGGGACCGCAGGGACCGGCACCGTGCTCCCAGAAGTTATCGCACTCTCCCGTTACGGGATCCCTGTAAAAGCGGGTTATCTTCTCCCCTGGAACACCGATCTCTTTCGTCCATATATCAAAAGCCTCATCATCCTCTCCGTATATCGAGGGATAGAGCCTTTCAGGATCCATTCCCACGGTCTCTGTCAGAAATTCCCAGCTCCATCTGATCGCCTCCTTCTTAAAATAATCCCCGAAGGAGAAATTACCGAGCATTTCAAAAAAGGTCAGATGCCTGGCTGTCTTTCCGACATTGTCTATATCTCCCGTGCGAACGCACTTCTGACAAGTCGTAACCCTCTTTCTCGGCGGGATCTCCTGCCCCGTAAAATAGGGCTTGAGCGGAGCCATCCCGGCATTTATCAGCAGAAGGCTCTTGTCATTATGCGGAACCAGCGAAAAACTCTTCATCGACAGATGATCCTTGCCTTCAAAAAATTCAAGAAACATCCTTCTTAATTCATTTACACCGTATTTCTTCATTTGAATACCTCTTTTTATTTATCAGTTTTTAACAGTTTTATTTATCTGTTTTTCTGTCTGTGCAGACCCCGAAAACCTTCACATGATCAGAGGATCGAAAGCCCCGCGTCCTCAAGAGCCTTAATATCCTCTTCTCTCCAGATCGAGCTCTGTACCTCTCCTATATGAGCCTTCCTCAGGAAAAACATGCATATCCTGGACTGGCCGATACCGCCGCCTATCGTATAGGGAAGCTCCTTATCAAGTATGGCCTTCTGGAACGGAAGCTTCTCTCTTTCCTCACAGCCTGAGATCCTGAGCTGCTTTTTCAGGCTGTCCTCATCCACCCTGATCCCCATTGATGAAAGCTCCATGGGGATATCCAGAAGGGGATAATACACGATAATATCGCCGTTAAGATTCCAGTCGTCATAGTCCGGCGCCCTTCCGTCATGAGGCTTTCCGGACTTTAATGCCCCTCCTATATTTCGTATGAATACAGCGCCGTATTCTCTCGCGGCCTCCCTCTCCCTCTCCTTCGGGGTAAGCTCCGGATACTTATCTTCCAGCTCCTGGGAGGTGATGAAATGGATCTCTGAGGGAAGGATCGTCTTTATCTTAAGATATTTGGAATGGATATAGCCCTCCGTGTCCTTTAAGGCCGCATAGACCTTCCTTACCGTGCTCTTAAGCGTCTTTTCGGTTCTCTCATCCTTTTCGATTATCTTCTCCCAGTCCCACTGGTCCACATAGAGTGAATGAAGATTATCCGTATCCTCATCCCTCCTTATGGCGCTCATATCAGTGTAAAGGCCTTCGCCGCTTGAAAACCCGTATTTCTTAAGCGCCATCCTCTTCCACTTCGCAAGGGAGTGGACGATCTCCGCGTTCCTCTCATTCTGTTCCCTTATCCCAAAGCTTACGGGTCTTTCATATCCGTTCAGGTTATCGTTAAGCCCTGATTCCGGTATAACAAAAAGAGGCGCCGATACTCTGGTAAGATTCAGCTCTCCGGCAAGCGCCCTCTCAAAATAGTCCTTTACCTGTTTGATTGCGACCTGCGTCTCCTTATTGCCCAGCAGGCTTTTATAGCCTTCCGGTATCACACATCCCATCTCTCTTCCTCCTCTATTGAAAGGGGGTTTTGCCCCTGAAATGTCTGACATACCCTCTTCAGAGTCGGAGGCTCCTCATTAAGCCCCGAAGAGCTCCCGCCATAAAACAACTTATAAAGTATAAAATAACCGCTTGCAATTTGCAAGAATTATAGTTAATGAATTGTTACCGGCCAGGCCGGGTACACGCCTTTTAAGAGTACATCCTGGTATGTAAAAAGGCCGTCCGTCAGGACTTTAAAAGCTCATCCCTCCTCCATAAACTGGCTGTTGTAGAGCTCTGCATAGAAACCATTATCGTTGATCAGGGATTCGTGGCTTCCCTGCTCTATCACATGCCCGTCCTTCATAACAAGGATGATATCCGCATTTTTTATCGTGGAAAGCCTGTGGGCCACGATAAACGAGGTCCTTCCCTCCATAAGCTTCTTAAACGCCTCCTGGATCCTTAGCTCGGTCCTCGTGTCAATTGATGAAGTCGCTTCGTCAAGGATAAGCATCGGCGGAAGAGAAAGCATGACCCTCGTAATGCATAAAAGCTGCTTCTGTCCCTGTGAAAGCTGGCCTCCGTCCTCGCTTATCACAGTATCATAGCCGTTTTCAAGCCTTCTTATGAAGGAATGCGCATGGGTTTCCTTTGCTGCGGCTTTTATCTCTTCGATAGTGGCATCCGGTTTGCCGAGCCTTATATTATCGGCAACCGTACCTTTCCGAAGCCATGTCTCCTGAAGAACCATCCCAAACGATCCCCTGAGGCTCTGCCTTTTTACGTCCCTTATGTCCTGTCCGTCCACCTTTATCGAGCCCATATCGACATCATAGAACCTCATCAGAAGATTTATTATTGTAGTCTTTCCGGCTCCGGTAGGTCCCACTATGGCGACCCGCTCCCCGGGATTCACTTCTATATTAAGGTCTTCTATGAGCTTTTTATCCTTATCATATGAAAAATCAACCTCCGATACGGAAATGCACCCGTCCTTTTTGATAAGCCCGGGAAGTCTTTCATCTGATACCTCGGGTTCGGTGTCAATGAACTCAAAAACCCTGAAAGCACACGCCACCGCATTCTGAAACTCCGTAACAACCCCGGTTATTTCATTAAACGGCCTGGTATACTGATTGGCATAGCTTAAAAAGCAGGTAAGGGTTCCGACGCTCATCCCGCCGCCAAGCACGTTCAGGGCTCCAAACAGCGCTACCAGGGCATACATTACCGCATTTACAAACCTCGTACCGGGATTTGTGAGCGATGAATAGAAGATCGCCTTCAACGAAGCATCCTTTAACAGGACATTCATTTCATCAAATTCGGCCAGCGCTTCACTCTCATGGCTGTATGCCTTTACCACCTTGATGTTGTTAAGCATCTCGTTTATAAAGGCCGTCTGCTCTCCCCTGATCTCCGACTGATACTTAAACATGGAATACGTCCTTCGCGAAATGAATCTCGCGACAAACAGGGAAAGCGGAGTAACGAGTATGACGATAAGGCTTATCCTTATATTCATGTAAAGCATGAAGCCTAAAGTCCCCGCTATCGTAATGATCCCGGTGAAAAGCTGGGTAAAGCCCATAATGAGCCCGTCCGAAAGCTGGTCCACGTCCGCTATCATGTTGCTTACCATGCCGCCGTGAGGGTGCGAATCGAGGAATGAAAAAGGAAGCCTTAAAAGCTTTCGGAAGGCGTCGTTCCTTATGTCCCTTACGACAAAATAGGCCACCTTGTTATTAAGAAGATTCATGATCCACTGTGAAAGCCCTCCCAGAAGCACAGCGAATAAGGCTTTCGTAAGTATGCTGATGATCCCGTAAAGGTCGACATTTCCATATACTATCAGGTCTATGGCTCTTCCGATGAGGATCGGGACATAAAGCGAAAGCGCCACGAAAATAACCGCTGTAAGCATGGAAAAAGCGATCTTTGCGCTGTATGGCTTTAAGTATAAAAGGATCCTTCTGATGGTGCTTTTTTGTTTCATAAGCTAAGTAATTCCCCTGCGATCATCCTGTAGAATAAGCTTCAATTATTATTTCCCCGTCCGCTGCCTCTTAACTATCCGCGCCGATCTGCGAAGCAGAGAATCATTTCCTATTTGGAATACTGTGAATCATGTATCTCTTTGTATACAGGACAGCTCTCAAGAAGCTCCTCGTGCCTTCCCTGCGCTAAAAGCTCTCCGTCGTCCATTACCAGGATCCGGTCTGCATTCTTTATGGTTGACGTTCTTTGTGAAATAATAAAGACCGTAGGCTTATAACTTAAACTACGGATATTTGTCCTGAGTTTTAAGTCGGTCATATAGTCAAGAGCCGAGGCACTGTCGTCAAGTATAAGAATATCCGGCTTCCTGACGAGAGCCCTCGCTATCGTAAGTCTCTGCTTCTGGCCTCCCGAAAAGTTGGCTCCGTTCTGCTCTGCCATAGCCCGGATCCCGCCTTTTTCCATGACCACTTCTGAAGCCGCCGAAAGATCGATCGCCTCCATGATCTCCTGGTCGGAGGCATCCTTTCTCCCCCATCTCATATTCTCGGCTATGGAACCCGCAAAGAGTACTGCCTTTTGCGGAACGATCCCGATCCTGTTCCTTAACTCTGTGGCATCCTGGTTTTTCACATCCTTCCCGAATACCCTTACGCATCCGGAATTTGCATCATAAAACCTCGGGATCAGGTTTACCACAGTCGTCTTTCCGGACCCGGTGCCGCCTATTATCCCGACGGTTTCCCCCGCAAGCACCTTAAAGCTTATGCCGCTTAACGCTTCGTCGCCGTTTTCATTGTATTTAAATGAAACATTATCAAACTCAACTACAGCGGGATCAGCAGGAAGCGGATCTGCTTTTTTTTCTGCTTCAGGATCCCGGATGCTCCCCTGACTTAAGTCCTCTCCTGCATCCTGTGAAATCCGCTCTTCCCCGTCTAAAGTCACTATAGAAGGCGTAATGGCAAAAACCTCGGATATCCTTCCGGCGGAAGCAAGAGCCTTATTGATAGTGATGATGAGATTTGCAAACTTGACAAGCTCTACAAGGATCTGGGACATGTAATTATAAAGGGCGATTACCTTTCCCTGGGTAAGGGCGCCTGTTGAAACCCTGAGAGCCCCGGTATGGATCAGGATGATGATCGCGATATTTACTATCACAAAGGTCAGGGGATTAAGCAGGGCTGAGATGTGTCCCGCCTTAAGCTGGACATTAATATACTCGTCATTTTCACGCCTGAAGCCCTCCTGCTCCTTTTCCTCAAGGCAGAATGCCCTGATAACCCTGCTTCCTGAAAGATTTTCTCTTGTCAGCAGTGTTATCCTGTCAAGCTTTAACTGCACCTTTTTCAGCATCGGGATATTAAAGCGCATTATCGCCGCTACCACTGCAAAAAGAACCGCGATAAGCCCTACGAACAGAAGTGCCGCCTTAAAGTCTATGGTAAAGGCCATTATCATTGCGCCGAACACAATAAAAGGCGAACGCAGAAACAGACGCAGGAACATGTTGACTCCGGTCTGCGCCTGATTAACGTCACTTGTCATCCTCGTTATCATCGTTGAGGAGGAAAGCTCATCTATCTCTTTATGTGAAAGGCTCAGGATGTGTTTGAAAAGATCATGGCGAAGAGACTGTGAAAAGCCCGTGGCCGCCTTTGCGGCAAAGAACTGGGCTGATACAGCCGATATAAGTCCCACGACTCCGAGCCCTATCATAAGCATCGTCCTGCTTATGATATAGGCACTGTCAGAACCGCCGATACCCCTGTCAATGATATCAGCGACCACAAGAGGCACGAACAGCTCAAAAACGGCCTCTAACATTTTAAAGAGAGGCGCAAGAACGCACTCTCTTTTATAATCATTCAGATATTTTAAAAGCGATGACATTGTTTTTATTTCCCACCGGAAAAGATCGACCTGAAAGCATCCGCAATTTTGTCAAAGAAACCTTTCTTCTCCCCTGACGGGCGGCCTGAAAAGCCCTTATCCGGTTCGTTTAAAGCCTCCATTGCAGAAGCTTTCACATTCCCTGTCCTGTTTCCGCGGTGATCGGGGAAATCTCTTCCGCTCCCGGTTTTACCGCCTTTTGAATTATATCTTCTTTTAGCTCTGCTGCGTTTATTTTCCTTCCTGCAGGCGGCACACCTTTTAGGCAGCTCGAGGCCCTTCCCCTCGAAAAAAGCCACCTCCGAATCGGTGAGCTCAAACTCCTTTCCGCACTGTACACAAGTCTTTGTCATATCTTTCTCCCATTAATAATTTATAGTTTAACTCCCGTCGAGCTCTCGCTGACCTCTAAGAGCTTCTGTTTCATCTCGGTCTCGATCCTCGTAAGCTCAGCCTCGGCGCTCTGTCTCTTTACTCTGCCTTCCTCCTGGATCTTCATGACCTCATCCAGGGTATCGATAAGGGATTTATTGGTCTGAGTAAGCGTCTCAATATCCACTATTCCTCTCTCACTCTCCTTTGCCGTCTCGATCGTGGCCACCTTCAGGGCATCCGCATTTTTCTTAAGCAGCTCGTTGGTCATGTCAGTGACCTCATGCTGTGCCTTGGCCGCGGCAGCCGCATGGTTTAACCCGATAGCAATGACCATCTGGCTCTTCCAGAGAGGGATCGTATTCACGAGAGTGGACTGGATCTTTTCGGACATCGTGGTGTCATTGTTCTGTATAAGCCTGATCTGCGGAGCCATCTGCATTGAAATATTCCGGGTAAGCTCAAGATCATATATCTTCTTCTCAAACCTGTCGACCATGGCGGCATAATCCCTGGCAGCCTGCGTGTCCTCCGGAAGCCCGCTCTCCTCAGCCTTCTTAAGAAGCCTCGGGAGCTCCTGCTCCTTTGCGATCTTAAGCTTTTCCTTCCCCGCGATTATATATAAGGACAGCTCCTTAAAATAATCAAGGTTGGTCTCGTACATTTTATCGAGCATCGCAACATCCTTAAGAAGGACCACCTGATGGTTCTCCATGGCCTTCACGACCCTTTCTATGTTGCCTTCGGCCTTGTCATACTTAGCCTTCAGCCCGTCAAGCTTCTTTTCTGTCTTTTTAAAGAGGCCGAAAAATCCGCCCTTCTGTTCCTCCTCAACATCAAAACTTCTAAGCTCCGAAACAACGGAATTAAGAAGGTCTCCTATTTCCCCGAGATCCTTTGTCTTTACGCTTGCTAATGCGGTTTCTGAAAAATCGGCGATCTTTTTCTGCGCCCCGGCGCCATACTGGATCACAAGCTTCGTATCGTTAATATCTATCTGCGAGATATAGTCCTTTACCCTGGCCTGCTCAGCCTCGGTAAGCTCTATTCCGTCAAGGTTTAAGGAAGGAACGGCAGTCTGGGATTCAATGATCTCCTGCTTCATTTCGGGAACCGCTCCTGCTAACATATCATTTGCCTGCGAAACGATCTCCGCAGTTTTATTAACCTCGGGGACAACCTCCGCTACCGCCGAATTCATCATGCTTTCCAATGTTTCACTCATAATGCTCTCCTCCTTAAAAAGTCTTTTCTTTAAAATTCGGGCTAGGTCAGCCCTTCCTGCTTGAGCATGGTCTCTAAAACCTTCGCATCCGAGGTAACGTCCCAAACAGAATCCCTGAACAGATTGTTCAAAAGCTGGCCAAAGGCCTCGTTTATCTTATCAAGCGTATTTTCTATCTCCGCCTTTGCCTTTATTATCTCCTCACCCGGAGCGCTTATCTTATCATATTCCGCATAGGCTTCCACTAACTTTATCATGGTCGGGAGATAATAGTCCATAAGCTTATGCGTCCGCCCCATCTGATCGGGATGCTCCCTTACACAGGCGAATATTTCCTTAAGCAGCGTTTCGGATCTTGAAAGCTTTGCCGTTATCGCTTCGCCCGGTATCCTGTCATTAAGCGAATGGATCCTTTCGATAAAGTTCTCCCCCTCCTTCATCATGACAGAAAGCTCGTCAAGATCCTTATATTCACCGGGCTGCGCGTCTATAATGTTCTTTTCATCTTCTAAAAGCTTTCTATGCTTTTCCGTCTTTAAATACTCTTCATAAACCGCATTGGAGAGCATCAGGGTTGTTTCCTTTTCGTCGAGATGGCCCTGAGGGAAAATGCCTTTCTTAAGCATCCTCTTGATATCACGGATAAGTCTCTTAGGCTTCATGCCCGTCCCCGACGCAAGCTCTGAAATAGATATATACATCTTTTCACCGCAGGCCTGTGCATATCTTCTCGCGCGATCGAGCATTCCCCTATTATACATTCCGAAGGAGAAAAAACCAAGGAAAATGATGAAAAGCGCAGCCGGGGTGGCCACGGAAGCTCCGGAACCCGCGACAAACAGAGCGCTTACACCGTTGACTATCGTTTTGGCAAACGAAAAAAGCATCCCGACGGCTCCACCTATGGCGCATACATTTCCGGAAACATTTCCGATAGGATGGAAGCTCCCCGGTACAGTGAGCGCATTGTTTACCTTTTTATAACGGGCAGGGACTGCGCCTGTGCTTCCCTCTAAGGCATTCTGCCGCTCAAGCTTTTCCTGCCTTGCTCTTGCTAACTCCTGCTGCTCCTTAAGCCTTGCCGCCCGTCTTCTTTCATGCTCCTTTGCTATCCGGTCCTGATATTCCCTGGTCCTGCTTCCCTCTTTATAGGTCCTTGCATCATAATCACTGGTCTTTATCGACCCGGTATAATTCAGTCCCAGGGCATCATTCACCACCGATTCCACGGAATCCGAAATAGCCTTGTTCAGCCCGCTGAAATCACCGCTTTTAAGCCCCTCCGAAAGCGACGAGGTGATCTGTTTCCCTATATCGTTTAATGAATTATTCTTATCTCCGCTCATATCTCTGCTCTTGGTCTGACCGGTCAGACTTAAAAGGGCATATTTGCATTCCTGGTCTGACTTGCCGTTACATTATACTATTAAATCCTCCGATATAAAAGAAGAAAATAACATCTGTTAAAATCCCGGGAATAGCAACTAAAACGGGCAGCCTTATAAAGACTGCCCGAAATACTGTCACTTATATATTTTCGGCAAAACGACTGCCGATCCGCTTATGCCCTGGCCTTCTGCTTTGAAAGCGTCTGAATGCCTTCGATAGCAAGGATAATGGCAAGAACAGCCATAGCCGCCGCAAAGATAAGCTGGAACCAGTCGCCCCAGACTGCCTCTCCGGACCCGATCACGCCGAACTTCTTGAATACGGTCATGATAAGGCTGCAAAGCGTGGCAACGAGCATAAAGCACATCGGGAACAGGAACATCTTATTGTTCTTGCCCACATTGCCGAGCCATGCACAGACAGCAAGGAGAGCTATACCTGCAAGAAGCTGGTTGGCAGCTCCGAAAAGTCCCCAGATCTGTGAAAGCGAAAGTCCGCCGAGAACGCATCCCACGATAACCATGAACAGGGTTCCCACAAGAGGATGGGCAAGGAATTTCCTTGCTCCTTTTGCATCCTGCCAGGTCGCTTCGTCTTCCGTAAGGAAAAGCTCCGAGAACATGAAACGTGAAAGCCTTGTACCTGTATCAAGCGAAGTAAGGGCGAATACGGAAACCGCAAGTGTGAGCAGAGCTCTTACGGTATTGTATGTGCCGGTCCCCTCTGCTCCGAACATGATCGCGATACCTGAACCGAAAGCAGCTGAAGGAGAACCAAAGCCGCCGTCAAGGTATGTCTGATAAACCATACCTACGGCAATAAGAGAAACAATACCGAGAGCCGACTCTATGAGCATCGAGCCGTAGCCGATAGCCTTTGCGTTCTTCTCATTGTCAAGCTGCTTGGAAGTCGTTCCTGTTGAAATAAGGCTGTGGAAACCTGAGCAGGCACCGCAGGCAACCGTAATGAACAATGTAGGGAACATAGGGCCCAAGCCCGGATTCCACGATGTAACGGCGGGGATCGTAAAGGAAGCCGAACCCGTAAATGCCGATACCAGGATACCGATGACGGCGAGCGCCATCATTGCGTAAAGCAGGAAACTCGACAGATAATCTCTGGGCTGAAGCAGGATCCATACAGGCACAAGAGAAGCTATTGTAATATAGGCGCCTATAAATACGATCCATGCCGTACGGCTCATTCCAAAGCCTACGTTCAGGCCGATCACCGTGATCAGGACGATCGCAGCTATCCCGCCGATAGAAGCGGGAAGAGTCTTAATACCCATCTTGTTCGTCAGATAACCGTAAATTACAGCTATGACAATAAACAGAAGTGAGATCATTGCAGTAGTCTGGTTACCCGTAGGATTGGTCACAAAGCCGCTGCCAACCTCATCGGGCAGAGTCATAAACGTACCTGCAACTACGTTTACGAAGGAAGCAATAACAAGGATAAGCACGAGAAGAGCAAAGATGATAAACAGCCTCTTCGCCTTCTTTCCCATAGTATCCCCGATAATCTCTCCAACGCTCTTTCCGTCATGCCTTACGGAAGCGAAAAGAGAGCCGAAATCCTGAAGTCCTCCGAAAAAGATTCCTCCGATAACACACCACAGAAATACCGGTAGCCATCCAAAAACCGATGCCTGAATAGGTCCGTTTATCGGGCCTGCGCCGGCTATGGAAGAAAAGTGATGACCCATAAGTACCGCAGGCTTTGCGGCAACATAGTCAACTCCGTCTTCTTTCTCAATTGCGGGAGTCTTTCTGTCAGGGTCAATCCCCCACTGCTTGCAGAGCCATGATCCATAGGTAACATAGCCTATGACAAGGAATACGATAGCAGCGATGATGATTAGTAAAGCATTCATTTCCCCATCTCCTTTTCATAAAATTTTAAAACCGAGCATTCCACCTCTCAGTTTTAAGTTAAAGAGCATACCGGAAAACGATCTCGGATTTTCCGGTAAAAGGCGCAGCTTGATACGCCGTATTCGATTATCGGAAGTATTGTTATACTTCCGATAATATGTCTTATCGGAACCTGCTTTTCAAGGTTCCGATAAAAGGCGCAGCCTGATGCGCCGTATTCGATTATCGGAAGTATTGTTATACTTCCGATAATATATCGCTAACGATACCCTTAAGGATCCCGCCCTCCCTGTTATAGAAGGCTTTTCCCCTTTTTGTATCGATCGCAACCAGCCTGAACTTACTCCACCCCCAGAAGGTGTACTTATAGCTCTTATACTTCTTTATCCTGCCTATCTTCTTCTCCGTTTCCTCCGGAACAGAATCGGCAATGATGAAAAGAAGGACGTCCGTATTTTTGTGGCCGCTCTTAGGCCTGACCAGAAAAAGCCCCCTTTTCCAGGCCTCTTCGCACATCTTTAAAAGAGCTTCCACTCCGAGAACGCCTGCGTCGGCAAAATAAACATATTCATGGGAATCGCTCTCCGCTATCTTCGCGGCCTTGACAAGGAAATACTGCTTATCATTCTGATGAAACTCCGCCTCTGCAAAAAAAGGCTCCCTGACTCCCATAGTCGAAACGTTATAGTATACGGCATAGGATTTTAAAAGCCTGTCACGTATCCTCTCCTTAACAGTCCCCTCCGCCGAAGGCTCTGAAGGAACGTCCTGAAAATCACGTATAAGAAGGTCATCCCGCAGTCTTTCTTTTTCTGTTCCCATAGGGCTATTCTAGTACATATATAATTATATTTCAATAAAATATTCACAGAAATTTAACAAAGTTTATTGTTTCTTTTTTATTAAAGCAGTATAAATTCCGGCCTGCCAAACAGCCGGCCCCATACCTTTGATCCCGGTAAAAATACGGCACTTTTTAAAGGCGCCCCCTATAACCTCTGCAGGACCTTCAGAAGGTATTCCCAGGTTCTCTTAACGCTTTCGACACTGAGAGCCTCCTTCGGCGTATGGATATCCTTCATGTCCGGACCGATCGAAACGGCATCAAGCCCCCGGATCGAATCCGCAAACAGCCCGCACTCCACACCGGCATGAATGGCATATACAGTCATATCCCTGCCGTATAACTCCTTAAAGCACCCGGTCATCACATCCCTGAGCCTTGAATCCTTGTTATATTCCCAGGCCGGATATGCACCGGCAAAGCTTATGCTTCCACCTAAAGCCTCCATGATATTTGTCAGGCGGTCTGTCAGCTCATCCTTTTCGGTGTTCATGCTGCTCCTCACCGAAAAAGAAGCCTTAACCGCATCCTTTTCTGTCTTTAGGATCCCAAGATTGAGCGAGGTCTGGACAAGCTCCTTTATATCAGGGCTCATCCTCTGTACACCCTGCGGAAGCATGCGAAGCATCCTGATCGCCGCCTGCGTTGAATCTCTGTCCATCGGCTCACATTCAGCGGAAGAAAATACGCTCACCTGCACCTTTATATCAGGATCCGTCACCCTGTACTCCGCGCTGAAAATGTCTCCCATCTCATTGACCACGCTTTCCGCTCTGTCAGCGTCTTCCCCGTTAAAAAAGGCGACAACCGCCCGTGAACATCTCGGAATAGCATTGTCCTTATTTCCGCCTTCAACCGTCACAAGTCTTATATCAAACTCCTTATTAAGCTTTGACAGGATCCTCCCGATAAGACTGTTAGAGCTTGCCCTGCCCTTATCTATCTCCTGTCCTGAATGCCCACCGAGAAGGCCGTCAACGGTAATGGTCAACATAACATCTCCAAAAGGTTCTCTCTTTACCGGAAGGCTGCAGGTAGCGGTAACTCCCCCCGCGCAGCTGACAAGGAGATAGCCCTCATCCTCGGAATCAATATTGATCATGCTTTTTGATTTTAACAGGCTCATATCAAGAGCGCTCGCACCGAGCATGCCTATCTCCTCATCCACTGTAAAGACAGCCTCTATGGGAGGATGCAAAATGTCCGCAGAATCAAGGAGCGCTAAACTCATTGCTATCGCGATCCCGTCATCTCCTCCAAGGGTGGTCCCTTCAGCGCTTATCATACCGTCTTCCACCTTCAGGGAAAGCCCGTCTTTTTCGAAGTCGATCTCATGATCGCCCTCCTTCTCGCATACCATGTCCAGATGTCCCTGAAGCATAACGTAAGGCTTTTCTGCATAGCCCTCTGTTCCTTCCTTCCAGATAATGACATTATTGCTTTCATCCTGATAATGCTTAAGGCCCCTCTCTTTTGCGAATCTTACGCAATAATCGCTTATTTCCTTCGTATTTCCCGAGCCATGGGGGATCGAGCAGATCTCCTCAAAATAATGTAGGACCGAAGCCGGCTCAAGCCCTGATAATATTCCCATATCTACCTCCGTTATCTGATATTAAAAAAAACAAATTCATCCATATCCTGCAGAAAACCCGGCTGTTAAGACCGGGTCCTCTGCTTTGGTTTATTATATTTTAATGAAATGATCAGCCCTTTCTGGCCTCTTTATAAGCTTTCTTTGCTTCTTCGATCCCGGCCTTAAGGCTTGCCAGCCCTGCCTTTGCGACATCGGCTGAGGTCTCCGCAAGATCCTTTGCTACCGCCTGTGCCTTTTCCGCCGCTTCCTTAAGCTTCGCTCTGGTATCATCATCCACGAAGGACTTCCAGTCCTTGCACCTGGATTTTTCCTTCTCCGCTTTTTCGTTTATGGCTGCCTGCGCGGCAGAAAGCCTTGCGATCGGAACCCTGTAGGGAGAACATGATACATAATCAAGTCCGATCTTATTGCAGAACTCTACCGAAGTGGGATCTCCGCCATGCTCTCCGCAGATACCGATATGAAGCTCGGGATTTGCTTCCTTACCCATATCGACAGCCATCTTCATAAGCCTTCCGACACCTTCCTGGTCAAGCCTTGAGAAAGGATCGTTCTCCATGATCTTCTTATCATAATAAGCATTTAAGAACTTGCCGGCATCATCTCTTGAGAAGCCGTATGTCATCTGCGTAAGGTCATTTGTTCCGAAGCAGAAGAAATCGGCATCCTTTCCGATGGCGTCGGCAGTAACCGCCGCTCTCGGAGTCTCGATCATGGTCCCGACCTCATAATCAAGCTCCTTACCGGATGCCTCAAGTTCCGCCTCTGCCGTCTCTACAACGATCTTCTTGACATAATCATATTCCTTCGCCTCGCTGGTAAGGGGAATCATGATCTCCGGCCTCATCTTCCATTCGGGATGCTTTTCATTCACTGCGATCGCCGCCCTTATGACAGCCTTCGTCTGCATCCTTGCGATCTCAGGATAGGTAACCGCAAGCCTCAGTCCTCTGTGGCCCATCATCGGATTGAACTCATGGAGACTTAAGATAATGCTCTTGACCCTCTCTATGGACTTTCCGAGCGAGAAAGCAAGCTTCCTGATATCTTCCTCCTCCTGTGGAACGAACTCATGAAGAGGGGGATCGAGGAAACGGATGGTGACCGGGCATCCCTCAAGGGCCTCATACAGCTCTTCGAAATCCTTCTGCTGATAAGGAAGGATCTTGTCAAGAGCCTTCTCCCTTTCCTCTACGGTATCCGAACAGATCATCTCACGGAACATCTCGATCCTGTCTTCGGAGAAGAACATATGCTCCGTCCTGCAAAGACCGATACCCTCGGCACCAAGCTCCCTGGCCTTCTTTGCGTCGGCAGGGGTATCCGCGTTGGTCCTGACCTTCATCGTGCGGTATTTATCGGCCCAGCCCATGATCCTGTCAAAATCGCCTGCTATGGAGGCATCCACGGTCTTTATAAGGCCATCGTAAATATTACCGGTCGTTCCGTCTATGGAGATCTCGTCGCCTTCGTGGAATTCCTTCCCGCCGAGTGAGAATCTCTTGTTCTCCTCATCCATTATTATGTCGCCGCAGCCCGAAACGCAGCAGCGTCCCATTCCTCTTGCGACAACGGCCGCGTGGGAGGTCATTCCGCCTCTTACGGTAAGTATTCCCTTCGCGGACTTCATTCCGGTTATATCCTCGGGGGAGGTCTCCAGCCTTACAAGCACGACCTGCTCTCCCCTTGCGTTCCAGCTCTGCGCGTCCTCGGCGGTGAAGACGATCTTTCCGCAGGCAGCGCCCGGAGAAGCTCCGAGGCCCTTTCCCAAAGGAGTCGCGGCCTTTATGGCTTCCGCATCAAACTGTGGATGAAGCAGTGTGTCAAGGTTCCTGGGATCGATCATGGCTACCGCTTCTTCCTCGGTCCTCATGCCCTCATCCACAAGATCGCAGGCAATCTTTAAAGCTGCCTGTGCCGTTCTCTTTCCGTTTCTGCATTGGAGCATGTAAAGCTTCCTGTTTTCAACGGTAAATTCCATGTCCTGCATATCCCTGTAATGGGTCTCAAGAGTCTCGCAGACATTCGTAAACTGTTCGTAAGCCTCGGGGAACTCCTGCTCCATCTGGGTAATGGGCATCGGGGTCCTGACACCGGCGACGACATCCTCGCCCTGGGCATTCTTTAAGAACTCACCCATGAGCTTCTTCTCGCCGGTTCCGGGATCTCTCGTGAACGCAACGCCGGTTCCGGATTCATTGTTAAGGTTTCCGAAGACCATCGGCATAACGTTAACAGCCGTGCCCCATGAATAAGGTATATCATTGTCCCTTCTGTATACATTTGCCCTCGGATTGTCCCAGCTTCTGAAAACAGCCTCTATGGCTAACTTCATCTGCTCCACGGGGTCCGAAGGGAAGTCCTTCCCGAGCTGGTTTTTATATTCTTCCTTGAACTGCTCTGCTAACTTTTTGAGATCCTCAGCGCTTAAATCCACATCATATTTAACGCCCTTCTCGTTCTTCATGTCGTCAATGAGCTTCTCGAAGTATTTCTTGCCGACTTCCATGACAACATCCGAGAACATCTGGATGAACCTTCTGTAGGAATCATAGACGAAACGCTCAAACTTCGGATCCGGATTGCCAGCTATCATGGCGGCAACGACCTCGTCATTAAGTCCTAAGTTAAGTATCGTATCCATCATTCCCGGCATGGAAGCCCTTGCTCCCGAACGGACGGATACCAGAAGAGGATTCTTCAGATCTCCGAACTTCTTTCCGTTTAACTCCTCTATCTTGGCCACATACTCCATTACCTGGCCCATTATCTCCTCGTTGATAGTCCTTCCATCCTCATAATATTGCGTACAAGCCTCTGTAGTGATGGTAAAGCCCTGGGGAACCGGAAGCCCGATATTCGTCATCTCGGCGAGGTTAGCTCCCTTTCCGCCTAAGAGATTCCTCATATCAGCATTGCCTTCACTGAACAGGTAAACCCATTTTTTCATTATCCTTTTTCTCCCTTCTTGAAACATTTTTTTTTATACTCCTTAACGAAATGGCCTGCCGTTTCGTTAAGGAGTACGCGCCGGCCGCGTGCCGCAACGCGGCTGATTTCCTTACGCGGCCGGTCGCATCATGTTATGCTCAATAACGGAATTTAATTCCGTTATTGAGTATAAAAAAAAGCCAATTTTCCCCCTGGAAAATCAGCTTTTTTTTATTCTGTTGAATAGATTACGGGTTACAATCATCTACACAACCGCCACATTTCTTCACTTATAATAATAAAATATACCATAAACGCACATATTTGTCTAGGAATTATACGTTCATTATACGACCCGGCGCACATTACGTGTGCCGGATCGTAACACGCTGCTAAAAATGACGGATCTTAATTATCATTGTTATTGTTATCTTCCTTCAATTCATCATCCCGCTTCTTCTGCTTTTCGTATTTCCAGTTAAAGATGATGGAATCTATATAGCCCATCCTCTTTATCATCTTTGAAAATTCCTCATCCACCACATTCGTCATAATGTCAAGGAAATCGGCATTCTGTTTCGTTGTCGCGTCACCGAAAATCTTTTCCTTCTCTCTGAGTCTCCCGGCCATAACCTTAAGATATGCATTGAAAAGGGCATCCTGCTTCTGTTTGTATTGAGCCGGATCAGACTGTTTCAGCCCTGCATTCTGCGCACCAACGAAATCATTATATACAAGCATGAATTCCTCCCGTCCTTCGGGATATTTATTGAAAAACCTGCTCATATGAAGCCCGACCTGCTCCCTCGTCTCCGGCTCCGGATCCATAAGCTTATTAATATAGTCTATGAAAGTATCCTGGCCGAATGCGCACTTTATATGGAGCGGGAAATAAACATCGAGGAATCTGTCCCTTAAAACCTCGAACTCGGCATTCTCTGTCTCCGCAGGACTCCATTTTCCTTTATGATTCCTCTTGATCCTGTCCATTTTTTTATCCATCGCATCGTAAGCTGTGTAGATGCTCCGGGCAATGGTCTTCTGCTCATTAAGCCTTGCGACCAGATCTTCGATCCTCTGGTTATCGGCAGCCTTGGTGATATACCTTTCACGTATGCAATCGTACATATCCTGCGCGATCTGCGGGTCAAACATTCCGGCTATGTCGCGGGTAACACTCTCTTTGATCCCCAGTTTCAGCGATTCGAACATCGCGGCGGTATGTTGCGGATCATTCGGATCATAGACTGAAACGTCAGCCGCCTGTACTACCTGGTTCAGTCCGTTTATGGCACTGTCGAAGGCTGCGTCCGCATTGGCGAACTTCCCAAGGAACACGTTCCGGATAGTGTTTGGATAATCCATAAGCAGAGACTTCATATCCTCCCTGTTGTCCGTGTAGATCATCAGATCCCTGGTGTAGGCCCCTGAGGCTGTGTTGAGCCCGGGTCTGGCATTTACTTCGGCATACCTTCTCGCATTGGTAAAGTCAAAACCGTCTTCCTCATCCTCAAGCACTTCGTTGTATAACTCTGCCACTGCCTCCGTTTCCGCGATCTGTCTGTTCATATTGTCCAGGGCGTTTTGCAGCCTCATCTGCCCCTGGGAGAAATTGAAGACCGAAGCCGGTATCTCGAGCCCGAGCTTCTGTGCTTCCAGAAGGGCTACGGCGATACGGGCGCCGGAGGATCTCTTATCGCCAAGGGAGAATATCTCGGCAAATATACGGCTGAGCTCTGCCCGCTTTTCCTGATAGAGCTGCTCAAATTCCGGCTTAAGCAGCATATGGAAACCGTGCCTGAAGGTCTTCATGTCACCGATGGAGGCTGCGGCCATCATCTTCGTGATATGCACCTGCTGATCCTCACTAAGCTTCGTGCAGTTTCCGAAATCGATGACAGTCAGCTTCTCATCGCTTATCATTATATTGCCGTCGTGAGGATCCCCGTGGTAAAAACCGCTTTCGAAAACTCCCTCCTTCGTCCATTTATGGGCAAAGGCTTCCAGATAAGCCTTTTTCTTTTTCAGCTCCGCAAGCAGCTTACAGACCTTCTCCTGGATCACGAGAGGTTTCAGCTCCTCGTACTGCTTTGAATACTTTTCGAGCCCGGTTTCAATACAGATCGTCGCAACACTCACATAATAAGGGCTGGTCAGTGCCGTCTGGCGCATGAGCGCTTTCTGCTCCTCAGTCATTTTGTCGTTAATAAAGTTTTCCCTTTTATACAGATCCTTAAGCCTATTAGTCTCCTCCTTTATCCTCTTAAGCAGCGAATCAAGCGTCTCACCCGGTGCCTTTTCAAGGACCATGGAGTTTGTTGTGGTGGCTACAAGATTATTGACCTTTACGGAAACGACCTTTTCCTGTTTCTCATTTTCGGCCTTGTCGTAGATCTTTCCAAGCTCCACGTTCTTAGCCTCGATAGTAAGATCGAGCTCCTCTTCTATCCTCTGAAGCTGCCCTTCATAGGTCGCCTGCATTCCGCCCTTTTCATTATTCTTAAAGGAAGGAAGCGGGGCAAGGCCGTTCTGCATCCTCCTTGCATTGTCATTATTCCTGCTCTCTATATCCGTCTCTCTTGCGCAGTTTATCATAAGCTTCTTTTCCCGCATCATCCTGTTCCTGACATCAGGCTTAAGGAGCTTGATGGCAACCTCCTCCTCGGTACCGTCTGAACGGGTAAGCTTACAGAGGAAAGTCTGCCCTACGGAGGCAGCGCCTAAAGGCTTAACCACCTTTATGTTCTTTATCTGCTTATGGGAATTTTCCACTATACTGTTAAGCTGAGCCTCCACGATCTCATCGGGGATCGGGGCGAGCTTGCTTTTCATGTCCTCTACGGCTCCCTTTATCTCACCCGGAAGCCCGTCGATGGGCAATCCCTGCATCATCTTCTGAAACAGCGGCCCCGCTCCCTTGAGAAGCCCGCCTAAATAGCCCGACATAGCGTCGGTCTTAAGCTTTTCGTTATACTCCTGCCTCCTCCTCTTCTCTTCGCGGCGCCTGGTCTTTTCCGCCTCCAATAGTCCGTCCGCGTCAGGATTTATGTCAGGGGCGTTCTCATCCATAAGCCTGCCCACAGGTTTGGAGTTTCGTATCATCGAGGCTATCATCGACCTCTTGTCGATGGTCGGGACTCCCGTGAAGTAGTTTTCGAACACCTTCTTTATAAAGAGCCCCTGTCCGGATTCGCCGCTTGTAAGGGAATCCTTCGTTCTCTGGATGAGGCGTTCGTTCCCTATCCTTATACGTTCGCGTTTTCTTCTCTTAACCTCACTCTCGGAAAGCCCATTTTCATAGGGATTGGGAAGCTCCTCCTCTGCATGCTCTGCCGGAGTAAACAGCTCTCCCGCATACTGGCTCACCGTCTCCTGGATACTCCCCGCGGCCTGCTCCACGCTTTCGTCGATGTCATGCTCGAGGTCGATAAAGTCCTGCATATCCGTGTCCTTTATGATCTCCTCTATTCCGGGGATCCGGTATCCAAGGATTGTGGTTCCCGAGATCAGTGCCGCCGGATCCGTAAGATGCTTCAGGATGGTGTTTGTCTTAATAAACTTTACGTTCTTTACGCCCTCATCCTTCAGATCCACCGCTTTGTTTTTGACCTCAACCGCGGCATTTACCGAAGCCTGGCCGATCTTTCTGAAGAAATTTGTAAAAGCATTGCCCTTCTGAAGGCTCTTCTTATTCTCCGCCTCCCTTAGCGCGGCCTCGTGCTCACGCTTCAGTTTCTTCGTTTCTTCTTCAAGCTCCATGACCTCCAGGTTTTCAAGCGCCTCTCCGAAGGCAAAGAAGGCCTTCTTCGATATCTCCGCGTTTATGGTATCCGTGATCTTATTGAGGGTCTTTGTGAGCTCTCTCTTGAAGCTCCTTACCTTTTCGTCGTCCTGAAGGGCAAATAAGGGAAGCTCATCCACGATGCCGTTGATCATCGCCCTCTGATCTCCCTTTCTCCTGTAGAGATCGGCAATAAGCTCTGCCACCGCCTCCTTATTTTTAAGGAGCATGGTCTGAAGACGGACTCCGGACAGGGCTCCGGGCAGGAGTACCTGATTATCCGCATCCCAGGTTTCGTAGGAGAACATGATATCTCCAAGGAGGTTTTTGACCTTCGTTTCCCTGGGACCCCATTCCCTGTCTTTTTTCTGTTCCTCTTTCTTCTTATTCTCAAGGTGCTGTCCGGGATTATCCTCCTTTTGCGCAAGGGTTACCTGCTGCTTAACCTTTTCGCGGTTTTCCTGTTTGGTTGTTTTCGCCATAAGCTCCTTAGTCTCGGCGATGTTTATCATACGGCTCTCTTCCTCCGTAAAGACCACATCGTTTGCCGTAAGGGGCTTGTCGATATGTTTTCCGTACTTTACGATATAGACACTTTTGCCCCTTAACATAGCCGTGATCATCATGGCAAGAGTGTTTGTATAGAAATTCGAGAAGGTCGTTGAGGGAGACTTTGTCCTCTGTACCAGATAATCCGTCATGATCTGCCTCTTGCCGGTATTGAGCTGGTGCATGTCCAGATTATCAACTATCTCCCTGATGATGCTTTCACCCGCCTCTTTTCCGTATACATTCCTGTTCTTTACGATATCAGAGGCCAGCATATCCGCAAGAACGCCGCTTCCTCTCTCAAGCGGGATATAGTTCTTTCCCACGCTTAAGGTAAGCTGGCCGTACACATTCTGGGAAATGCTTAAAAGATTCCTTCCGACTAAGAAGAACTTCGAAGCAACCTTCCCTTCCTCGAAATCATTAATGGAGCTCCGTAAATTGGCAAAAATCGCCGGAAGTTCCTTTGCGAGCTTCCTCTCATCTTTGTTCTTACTCTTTGACAGCCGCATTATCAGGGCGGAAGGCGTCTCTTTACCGCTTAAGGCCAGATACAGAAGATTTGTTTCAAGGCCGAGCGGTATAAGCGATCTCTCGTCAAACCGGGCCCGTACGGGCGCCGGTCCGTCCGGGATCCCCGTCCCGTGTCCGAGACCGTAGACTTTAGACTGGACCAAAAGCTCATGCGGCGTCAGAACCTGTCCGTCCAGAACTCCTGTCTCCAAAAGCTCCTTCGCGCTCAGGAAAGCTTCTGCCTCCTCATGCAGACGGATCATATTCAGCTTTACCTGGTCATAACGCGTCAGCCCCGTCGAATATGTAGGAGATTTATCCGACAGATAATCCCGGCAGGTAAGGATCGCTTTCGAATACATGGTCAGGATATCTTCCACATCGGCAGGACCAAAAGGCGCATTTCCCTGCTTTTTTTACTCAGAGTAACCTCAATGGCAGCCACCGCTTTTTTGACTGCCTTCATCAGCTTGCTGTCACCCGTGGTCTTCTCCTGCAGCAGAAGAAGCGTGGAGAGGTTGCGCCCCTGTATGGCTGAAAGCCTGGCCCTTTCGGTATCCTCGATCTCAAGGGTCTTACTCCCTAATATATTGCTTATAATGGTATTATCATTCTCAACGGCCTGTATGTCATAAAGGGCCCTGTCCTTCCTTTTGAGCTCCGATGCCTTATGAGTGGAGCCGACCCGGACAGTTTTGTCAAGCTGTTCCTGCTTTTGCTGTTGCAGCAATTCATCGTTTGCCATAATAACCTCCTCTCAGCCCGGACTGTTTTGCGACGGGCTGTTTACCTGAAGCCTGCATCGTAAAAAGATTATCAAAAATCTCTTTGGATTACAACGAAAATTCTGCTTCCCTGTTATGCTTTTCTATTATGTTTTTACGGTTATATATCAAAAATGGCAATACCTTTATTTCTTTATAACCTCCGGGGATTGTGTTATCATTTTCCGGAGAATGATCCGGGCGGAAAAACAGACCGGGCTTATTTGGCATTTACTTTGGTAAATGTCAAATTGAACCGGCGGTCCGGTAAACCATGGCAGGATCACGCATTATATCGGTATGGCACAGCGGGTCTGTGCAGACATGAAGGAGAATATATGTATATCAGGAAACAGTTTGAAGCTTCAGAACAAAGCATCGGTGAAATAACCTCATTAATAAATAAAAGCCTGCAGGATTACGGGATCAATAAGAGCGACCGTATTAAAGCTGTCCTGACGGCCGAAGAGGCGGCGGGAAGCCTCATTGCCCACAACGGGGCAGGCGATCCGAAAGATGCTTCTGCCGGTAAAGACCTGATAACCGTTACGGTTTATGCATTCCTGGGATATCTGACCATAGACCTGGCCGCAAGGGGTGATGAGTATTCCATTTTGCACGACATGTCCGCGGCATCACTTAAGGATATGGAAAATGAAAGTCAGAAAACCGAACTTCAGGATACCATAAGAAATATACTCCTTGCTTCTTTGGGCGAGAAGCTGAAACACAGGCATTTAGGCGGTGTCAATTATATAAGGATGACCGTTGTACGTACTAAACGGGCGTTTCTCTATCAGACTCTCGGAGCAATGGCGGCGGCTGTTATATTCGGCATACTGTTTTCAGCGGTCTTGCCTGAAAGTGTCAATACCGGCATCAACAGGATATTGTTAGTGCCCATAAAGACCATGTACATGAATTCCCTTAAGATGATAGTTGCGCCGGTTGTGTTCTTCTCCATAATCTCCTGTATCGCACAGTTCTCGGATCTGGAGGCTTTGGGACGTATAGGCGGAAAGATCATAGGAATGTATCTTTTTACCACATTTGTGGCGGTAGGCGTGGGCATAGGGATTTTTTATCTCATTGGCCCCGGAGATGCATCCCTGGCGGATTCCCTTGTTACCGACGCATCCTCAATAACGTCCCAGACCATGGATGTATCGATCTTAGATACGGTAGTGGGGATCATTCCTACCGATATAATCAGTCCTTTCTTAAAATCCAACATGCTGCAGCTTATTTTCATCGCAGTATTATGCGGAGTGGCAACGGGTCTTCTTGGGAAATATTCCGAAAAGCTGAATGACCTCTTCCAGGCCTGCAACGACCTGTTTCTTAAGGTAACATCCCTGATAATCAAAGTTATGCCTGTTGCGGTTTTCTGCTCGATCATGTCCATGGTTCTTACTATGGGGGTAAAGACCATCATCACGGTTCTTTCCGTATTCGGAACCTTTATCCTGGGTCTTATATGTATGATGTGTTTCTACCTTTTCCTGATGATAGTTCCTGGCAGGATGTCGCCACTGCCCTTTGTAAAAAAATATGCTCCGACCATGCTTCAGGTATTCTCGATGGCATCTTCAAATGCCTCCATACCAATCAATATGGAGGCCTGCGAGAAAAAACTCGGTATTTCAAAAAGGATATTTACCCTTTCCATACCTCTCGGGGCCACCCTTAATATGGACGGAACCTGTGTGTACCTTGCAGTGTTCGCAATGGCTCTTGCCAAGACCTACGGCGTAGGGATCAGCCGGGGCGCAATGCTTTCAATGATAATATCGATAATCGTTCTTTCAATGGGAGCACCGGGCATCCCGGGATCCGGTCTTATCTGTCTTTCTGTTCTTCTCACCCAGATGAACGTACCCGTGGAAGCCATAGGTATTGTAATGGGCATCGATTCCCTGTGCGGCATGTGCAGGGTAGCCAGCAACTGTCTTGGTGATGTGGCTGTTTCAACCATTGTTGCAAAGAGCGAAGGCGAACTTGACATGAATGTATATTCAGGCTGATCCGCAGTGACCTCCGTACGGATCCCGTAATACAAAAACGGCAGACCACTGTCCCGGCCCGTGGTTATAGAAAATGAATTAAATATCTGCCTTTTGATATTTAATACGTTTTCTATAACTGATCGATCCCATAGGTTTTCCTGTTGTAAATATATAGGAAAACGATATAATTATTATGTTCAAAAACATTATTTTCCGAAATATATAAAGAAGGAGGTAATAAACTTATGAATAAAAGAGTTGTGTGCATTCTGGCCGGCATTGCGGCCTGTCTAAGCCTTACCGCCTGTAACGGGGCGAATCTGGAGCAGGCTATGGAGCTGCTTGACCAGAGGATCGACCAGAGGATCGAATCGGCTCTTTCCGAACGAGGCCTGACTGAAGAAGAGGCTCATGATGTGCAGTATGTCATGTATCTCGGCACCAATGACAAGGATACCGGCGAACCGGTATACCCACCCGAAGAGGCGGTGGAAAAGGCAAAGGCAATACTCATAGACCGTGTCGGCGGGTATACGATCCAGGAAGCGAACGGGGGCTGGATCGGTGACGACGGTATGATATACCAGGAGTATACCATCGTGATCTATTTAAGCGATATCGATAAACAGACAGTCCATGAGGTGGCTGATGAAATGATAAAGGAATTCAACCAGAGTACGGTACTTATACAGGAAAATACGACAAAAACCGAATTCTATTCCGGGGCGGATACAGAGTAAACCTGACGCCCGCCGGGCATCACCCGGAAAAAGACTTCTCTCTGCCATCAGTTCCATAACTGATGGCAGTTTTTTTACAGGGAAACGCTGATTAAAGCGTTTCCCGCGCCGGATTTTCGGCACGAAGTGCCAATTCCCGCTGAAAATCCGTGCGCATTTATTCGACATTTGTATACAAATGTCAAATTGATCCACACAGTTTCGTTTAATCCAGGTTCAGATCTTCTGCATACTTTTTATAAAGCTCATATAATTTGTCGATATCTTCATCGCTGACCTTATCCTTCACGGCACTGGCCGTTGCCCCGATATCCCCGCCGTTTGCCTTATAAATGGCTGCAGCTTCCGACAGAAGCCCCTCATCGGCATACTTGTTTAAGATCGAATCCACCTCTTCTGCATCCTCGGTGCTCATCTGTGCCTTGATCTCATCAAGCGTGATGTCTTCACCGGTCTCCTGCCTTATCACCGCATCTACCGCTTTTTTAGTGACGACGCGGTTTACCGACTTTGCGACCGGATTTGAATCGACGCCCTTTCCCGAGAGCACAATATATGCCAGAAGGCCTGCCGATGCGATGATAACAATGATTATGATAAAAATAAAAATGCCTGCTTTCGAACCGCTCTTTCTTCTTTTAGCCATTTTTGTCCTCCAAAGGCCAGGCGCGAGCCGGATAATCCCACTCGTATCTGACCCGACAACCGGGTTTGAAAGTTTCTGCTTTCAAACCTCACCACTGTATCATGAAAGTTCTTTTATAAAAAGCTCCTTAAGCGCATCCGACATCTCATTAAGATGCCCTTTAAAGCAATGATCCCCGCCACGTACCGGAATAAGCGACGCGTTCCTGTAAAGCTTTAATGCTTCCTCCGAATATGAAAACGGAACCGTCTCATCCCTGTCCCCGTGAATGATGTAAACGGGGCCTTCATATCTTTCAATCTCATCCTCCACGTGTATCGTCTGCGCCACACGGTAATAGTCCCCGTCAAGCTCCCAGTAATCGGAAGATATACTCTCCGGGATGTGCTTCGGATCAAACGATACGCCCCTTACTGTCCCCTTTCTTGAAAATTCCGGAACCATCCACGACGGAGATAAGGGGATGATCGCCTTAAGATCATCGGCACACATTCCTCCCACAAGCATGGTCAGAAGACCACCCTGTGAATGTCCGCAAAGATAAAGGTCGGTCACAAAGTCCAGTTTCTTTGCATAGCTTATTACAGAAAGAGCGTTTGTCACCCACTTGTAAAGAGTATGGTTCCTGAACTCACCGCCGCTTTTTCCATGGCCATACATTTCCGCACGAAGGACCATGACGCCTGCTTCATTTATTGCTTTCTGAGCCGCAACGATATGATCCTCCTCCATATGTCCCGTAAACCCGGGGATCAGAATACATAAAGGCCCCTTTTCCACGTTATCGGGACAGTTAAGCTTCGCATGAAGGCGGATTCCGTCACTGTCAATATAAAACTCCTTCATCTATGTCTCCCTTAATTCTGCGCCAATGGGGATTGGAATTTGAATATTCTGTCTTCCCTGTTCCGCTGCATCAGATTGCCCTTATAATAGCATAAAAGCAGCGGCCTGTGAAGCCGCCGCCCTCCTGAAACAGGCACTGCTTACTCCGGATAATGACAGCGCACCCCTCACGTTAGGTAATGACAGCGCACCTGCGCAGTTAAGAAAGCCCCCGGGTGATCCGGAGGCTTTCTTTAAGCTCAAAAAAATTATGATGCACCTGCCGTGTCTGTAATAACAGCCATCTGGCATCTGAAAATGAAAATCCGTCGATCGGGGATCATATCCCCACGATCAGATAACGTTTTCAAAAACATGTCACCCTGTATAGATCAGGTCAAATGCATATCCTTCAAAGTTAACATCCACTGTTACCGTTGCGGGATCTGTATCCGTATCTGGGTAGAAATACACCGTCCCGTTTTTGTCTATCGCCGTCAGAGCGAACACCCTTCCTGCCTTTTTGTATTCGTCGGGAATGAACAGAATGAGCTTTCCGTTTTTCAAAGTAAAATCGACAGACCTGCCGTCGGCCAGAAGATTAAAGGAGAACGCTTCGTTACACCCGGGAGCCATGATCTGTTTGAATGCAAACTGAGCTGCCGGTCCCTGAGCCTGCTTTGACGCTCTCGCACCCAAAACCCGTACTCCGTTTTCAACATATATAATGGTAAGGGCATTGGGATTGGGAGGCAGTGAATTCCCGGAACTGCCCGAACTCTTATCGCTCTTCCTGTGCTCAGAATCTTTGTTTTCCTTCTCAGGCTCAGGCTCCGGTTCCGGCTTAGGTTCCGGTTTAGGTTCAGGCTCAGGCTCAGGCTCCGGCTTGGGAGCATCCTTTTTCACTGTCACCCTGCAGGTGGCTGTAAATTCGCCGTCTGCGGTTTTTACCGTTATTACGGCCTCGCCTTCCTTTACGGCCGTTACCTTTCCGTCTGCATCCACAGTCGCTACGCTTTCATCACTCGAACTCCATGTGACATTTTTATTCGTTGCGTCATCCGGTTTCACGGCAGCCTTAAGGGTGCTTGAATCTCCGGGCTTTAACGATATCGATTCCGAAGAAAGGGTAACGCCTGTCACCCTGACATCCTCTGCGCCCCTTTCCCTGATCGTCACTTCAATACAGGCAGGTTCTGAATCAGCATAAGTCGCATCTCCTTTGGCCTTATACCAGACATAATAGGTTTTTGCTTCTGTTCCGGTTGGTATGGATGCAGTCCAGCCTTCTGTCGGTGATGTGGTTTCATTGGAACCGAGGGCATATTGCATCGTGCCGCCTTCTGCTGTTCCGGCGGTTACAAGTTCCTGTGCAGAGCCGGTGTATGTCAGGCCGCTGACAGCCCTGGGATATTCAGATACTTTTGCCACCTTTCTGACTGTCATGTATTTCGCCCTTTTACCGGCATCAACATTATCTTTCGGACCCGCGGTCTTCATGTTCTCAGGCACTTTTGATACATCCGTGATTTCAGTACCACTGGAGTACACCGTTACGCCGGAGCCTATAGTAACAGTTACATCTCTACCCCCCGGTGAACCTTTACCAATCCCTTCACCACCGGTATCACTTTGATTTGCAACAGCTTTTATCTCTCCTCCTGTAATGGTGATTTTGTTTTGTTCTACGGAATCATCACCATTTCCGGAACCGGAACCGATACCCGGGCCGGCAATACCGGCGCCTCCGCCAGACCCTGTGGCCGTTACCGTTCCCCCGGTTATGGTTATATTTCCTCCATTACCAAGATTATTATCACCACGACCGCCGCCTCCAATACCGGCGCCTCCGTCAGACCCTGTGGCCGTTACCGTTCCCCCTTTATGGTTATATTTCCTCCATTACCATCTTCTCCTCCGCCGATCCCGGCTCCGGATTCATTTGTATGATTAACCGTAACCGTTCCGCCATTTATGGTTATATCTCCTCCACTCTTATATGCTCCTCCACCGATCCCGGCTCCAGGCCCTTTTTTATTTACAATAATAGTTCCACCGTTAATTATGACGGTTCCGCAGGCCTGATTATTCAGCCCCCTATTCCTGCATTAAACCATTGTCCTTGCCCGGCATAGGCTTCAAGTGTTCCGGGTCCTTCAATTGTAAGTTTAGCGCCAGGCGGTACGGTAATTCCCGCGGAAGCAGTTAGAGTGTGTCCCTCATTAAGTTTCAGTGTAGCTTCGCCGCTAACTGCAATTCTGTCCGGGATTGTTACATCATTATTAAGAACATACGTATTCCCTTGCTCCCAGCGCTTTGTATCAGAACCAATGACGACGGTCTCAGCGGCTTTTGCTGTCATCGTCATTCCCGGCATTGAGCCAAACACCATCGCAAGACTGAGTATGATTCCTGAAAATATTTTCTTTTTCATCTTTATAAGATTTTCTCCTTTTTGCTTTATTCACAGCTGTTATGGCCGCCGCTGACCATTATGTATATCTCCAAAGCGTTCATCTCGTCTGACTTTTGTCTTGTCCTGAACGCTTCTCATTATCGCGGTCAATCATTTTTTTGAATTCCCTGAAAACCTGGCTCCGATGTGCAATGGCTTATGCATATCCGGTCCTCCTGCAGACATTGGATCAGGCTGTTTTCATAACAGCATAAAAGAGACGGCCTGTGAAGCTGCCGCCCTCCTGAAACAGACACCGGTCACACTGGATAATAACGGCACACCGGCGCAGTTTAAAGAGCCCCCGGACGATCCGGGGGCTTCCCATCATGAAAATATGTATTTATTTCTCATTAAGAAGGGCAGAATACTGAGTGCTGTACAATATTATGCTGTGCTGTGCTGTGCTGTGCTGTGCTGTGAAAGGATAGCCCTGATTCACATGCCCGTCAACCTTCTGCAATGTTAAATACATACTTTCCTTATGCTGAATGTATTATAACATACAAACCGTCACTCAATCGTCACACTTCTTTCCAGAAGGACAGACTGGCTAAAGTCGTCTCAGCCCAGGAATACTGAGACATATATTCTCCGCGGAAAGCGTTGACAGCTGCCGGGTTGCTCGCGCGGTAGGCGTAGTAATCACAGTCGATCTTCGATTCATCGATGCCGATGGCTCCGTATTTCCTGAGAATAACATCTCTGCAGCCGTATTTCGTAAACACCTTAGTCAGATCATTTATCATATTTCTGATATACGACCGGTGATCCGTACTGTCCTTTTCGTCTTCCCACAGATTAGCTGCGATTTCCCCGATTCTGCATATCCCGCCGCGGTCAATAAGATATGCGAGCATTTCCTTTGTTTTATTATAATGAAAGATGACAGGTTTGTTATCTATATATACCTCAAACGCTCCGAAGGCACGGATCCTCACCCGCTTTTCCCCCTTAAGCTCTACCGGGAACCTCAGATTATCAAGCTCTTTAAGTATCATCTCCCCGGTAACCGGCTTCATAAGGTATCCGCTTGCTCTCAGCTGCATGAAGGCTTCCTGCACATATTCATCGTATCCCGTGGTAAAAATGATATTCATCTTGGGGCTGACCTGCTCCTTGAGGCATTTAGCCAGCTCAAGCCCGCTCATGCCGGGCATTTCAATGTCAAGAAAGGCCACTGCAGGATCCTCCTTCTTCGCCAGATCCAGTGCTTCTTCCGACGACAGAGCGGATATTATATCCGCATCCGGAACGCTGCTCCTGATGGTGCGGCATAGCGTGTCAAGTGCTATTATCTCATTGTCTGCAACAAGCATTTTCATACTTCCGCTTCCTCCTCAGGGATCTTTATTACAGCCACGGCTCCGCCTCCGGGCCTGCTTTCCACAGATATCTCCCCGCCGCAGAGTTCTCTTAACAGATAGCGTGTGCTGTAGAGTCCTAAATGTTTTTTTCCACTGTTATCCGTTTCAAAAGAAAACAGGCTGACCTTCTCCGGATCAAACCCTGTCCCCGTATCGGATATGGTTATTATATATTCATTATTACGTTCTGCACTTGAGATTTTTACCATCCCCCCCTCCGGTTTTTTCTCGATCCCGTGTACGGCATTTTCCACTATGGTCTGAACAGTCAGCGGCGGGATCATGAAATCATCTTTGGAAATATCATATTCAACTGTCAGAAGATCTCCGAACCGCAGCTTTTCAATCGCAAGATAGTTTTCCACATTAGCGATCTCTTCTCTGAAAGATATCAGTCTCAGGCTGTCCATATCTATCAGATTGTTCCTGAGATACTGTGCAAACATGGCGATCGCTTCCTTTGTCCGTTCCGCCGAAATGTCACAGAGTCCGTAAATCGCATTCAGGACATTATATACAAAGTGCGGTTTCATGCGGCTTATTAAAAGCTCGTTCTGCATCCTGGCAAGCTCCGTTTCCTTTTGCTGTATGGTACGCTCCCTTGCCGCATGCACGTAGCTTTGAATGGTCAAAACTGAGATGGTTACCATTATCGGCATAGGCGTGATATCCTTTGCGACCCCCTTAAGAAGGGATGCCGCAAACGGACCCAGTATAAAGAAAGTAAATCCGAATCTCTCAACATAATTGAAGGATTTCCATCTCCGCAGCAAAATTACAATCGACAGGCCGGCTGTAACATAGCCTCCTATCTGTCCGATCACATAAAGGGGACCGAAAGTCACTGATTCGACACTTTGGTCATATATCAGATCATAGGCATCCGCTATAAACCAGAAGACCCCGTACACAACACTAACCAATGCCCCTGTCACAGCCATCCATCCCGGTCTTTTGTTCTCTCCTTTCTCATACAGATCCAGAAACAGAATAAACAGAGCCAGTATAATAAAATAGGAAAGATCACTCAGCCCCTCAAAAACGAACTCTATGGAAGCATACCTGCCTCCCGCTGATAACAGGTAATAATCTACTGCTCCGGTAAACAGCATCACTATGTCGGAACAGAGCATTCCGTAAAAAAGCCTGACCGCCCTGTCCGGTTTCCTGTTTCCGTGCAGGTTCCCAAGCATTATGATGATCATCACAAAAAGTGCATATGACTGCAGATACAGATTTATCTTTGCCATTTTAAGCCTCCCGCATAAGAAACCACCTGCTCATACGTCCTCCGGATATCTCCTGAGATAATCCAGTATATCCCTTGTCTTTGCCGGGCATCCTGCGGCATGG